>NZ_JHQR01000043.1 GCF_014843825.1 Mesorhizobium silamurunense | reverse complement strand
AACAAATTAATGGGTCCTGACCCTAGCCATCGTCCTGTGTGCCAGCGACGCGGTGATCGCCAATGTCGATTTCGGTCGAATGAAGTAGGAGATCGTTTTATGTCGCTCGAACTCATCAACCCAGATGATCTGCCAATTCCAGAGATGTACACACAGGTTGTCGTCGCGAAGGGATCCAAGCTGGTATTCGTCTCAGGTCAGCAGCCCGAAGACATACACGGCAAGCTCGTTGGGCATGGTGATTTTGCGGCGCAAGCGCGCCTGGCATTCGGCAATCTCGGCCGAGCGCTCAGTGCGGCAGGTGCACGGCCTGAGCAAGTTTGCAAGATCACAATCTACATTGTCGATTATAAGCGCGATGAACACGTTCCGATCATCGAAGAAGCGCAGATTTCCCTGTTTGGAGATCACAAACCAGCGAATGTGGTGGTCGGGGTAGCGATAATGTCCCCAGGCTACCTCATAGAGGTCGACGCGATAGCGGTCATTGACGAGGCCGTCGGAAGATAGCGTCGCCACAATGCGGCCCGCGTCTATACTAGGTCCGAAGCTGCAGTCGACCCGGGCCGCTGCGCACTTTTGGGCGGCACGCAGATTTTGCCTGACCCCTGTCGTGTCCCAAAACCGCTGCGCACTTTTGGGCGACATCCTTTTTGGCTGACGCATGTCGTTATCCCAAAACCGCTACGCACTTTTGGGCGACATGCGTGAAGGCGGCAAAACTTGTCTTGTCCTGCCGACCATGATAGCGAACCCCCGATTTCAATCCGGTCAGCAATGCTGCCCAGGCAAAAGGACTAAGGCTCATGGCCAGCAATGATGATGCCGCGGCAGGCGCCGCCAACGGCAACGGCAACCAGGCACAGCCCTCGCTCAACGTGCTCGCCCAGTATGTGAAGGACCTGTCCTTCGAAAGCCCCGGCGCGCCGAACTCTCTGCGTGGCCGCGACAAGGCTCCGGGCATCGCCATCAATGTCAACGTCAACGCCAATCCGCTTTCGGACAAGCAGTTTGACGTCAACCTGACCTTGAACGCCAAGGCCTCCTTCGACCAGGAAGTGCTGTTCAACGTCGAATTGGTCTATGGCGGCGTCTTCGCCATCAGCGGCTTCCCGCAGGAGCACATGCTGCCGATCCTGTTCATCGAATGCCCACGGCTGCTCTTCCCCTTCGCCCGCCAGATCATCGCCGACGCGACCCGCAACGGCGGCTTCCCGCCGCTGATGCTCGACCCGATCGATTTCGCGCAGATGTTCCAGCAGCGCATCGCCGAGGATCAGGCGGCCTCCAAGGTCCAGGTGAGCTGAGAAAGACCCCTTAGGAAGTTACGAAAGCCCGGCCTCGCGCCGGGCTTTTTGTTGGAGAGGTTGGCGGGACAGCGAAGGATCGCTACTTGCCCGGTTGTCCGCTCAACCCACAGCCACCTTCAGCCACAGCGCCTTTTCGCCCAGCGTGCCGACAAGGCCGGCATGCGCCGCACGATCGGCCTCGGTGAGGCGCGGCGGCAGGGCGATCGGCCTTGCGCCGATCGAGATGTCGATGTCGGCCACCTCGCCGGCGCCATTCACCTGCACCGCCACGGCATCGAGGATAAGGGCTGCCTGCTTGCCGCCGATGAGCTCGATATAGACCTCGGCAAGCAATTCGGAGTCGAGCAACGCGCCGTGCTTGGTGCGGCGGGTGTTGTCGATGCCGTAGCGGCGGCAAAGCGCGTCCAGCGAGTTCGGGCCCATCGGATGCTTGCGGCGCGCGAGCGCCAGCGTGTCGACGATGCGGCCGGGATCGATGGCCGGATGGTCGAGCCGGCTGAATTCGAGGTTGAGGAAGCCGATATCGAAGGTGGCGTTGTGGGCGATCAGCTTGGCGCCGTCGGTGAAGGCCAGCCACTCCTCGACGATTTCGGCGAAGGTCGGCTTGCCGATCAGGTCGGCGGCGCTGATGCCGTGCACGGCCTGCGCCTCGGCGTGAATCGCGCGGCCCTGCGGATTGATGAATTTGTGGAAGGTTCGCCCTGTCGGAAAGCGGTTGACCAGCTCGACGCCGCCGAGCTCGATGATGCGGTCGTCGCGCAAATCGAGGCCGGTGGTTTCCGTATCGAAGATGATCTCACGCATTCGAATCAATCCACTCCAGGAAGCAGAATCCTACACCGGAACAAAATGGCAATGGGCAATGCTGACGGCCTGCCGTCAGGAGCCGGCTTTGCCGGACTTTTCCCCTGAGAGTTCGGCAATGATCGCCTCGACCGCCGCACGCGCGGTATCAAAACCCTTGCCGGTGTCGACGATGAAATCCGCCTGACGGCGCTTTTCCTCGTCTGGCACCTGCTTGGCCAGGATAGCGGCGAATTTCTTCTCGCTCATGCCGGGCCGCTCCAGCACGCGGCTGCGCTGGACCTCCGCCGGCGCGGTGACGACGACCACCTTGTCGACGCGGTCACGGCCGCCGGTCTCGAACAGCAGCGGGATGTCGAGCACGGCGATCGGCGCGCCGGCGGCACGGTGCCTGGCCAAAAACGCATCGGCGTCGGCGCGCACCAGCGGATGGATGATCGCTTCCAGTGTCTTCAGCGCGGCGGGATCGCCCAGCACTTTCTCGGCCAGCCTGGCGCGATCGACCGCGCCTGCTTTTGTCGTGCCGGGAAAGGCCGCTTCGACCAGAGGTGCCGCCTTGCCGGCATAGAGACGATGCACGGTTTCGTCCGAATCATGCACCGGCACGCCGGCATCAGTGAACATCTTCGCCGTGGTCGACTTGCCCATGCCGATCGATCCGGTGAGGCCGAGCACGATCATGGCTTTGCCTATCATCAATGGACTTCCATCAATGGGCTTGGATATCGGCAACGATCATGCGCCGCAATTCCGGCGTGACCTCCGGCCTTTTGCCGAACCAGCGCTCGAAGCCGGGCACCGCCTGGTGCAGCAGCATGCCCAGCCCATCGACCGTCTTCAGGCCACGCGCCCTGGCGGCTGCTAGCAGCGGCGTTTCCAGCGGCACATAGACGATGTCGGTGACGATGGCGTGGCCGGGCAGACCCGCCGGATCGGCAACGAGGCCCTCGTTGCCATGCATGCCGAGCGCGGTGGTGTTGATGAGCAGGCCGGCATCGGCAAGCAATTCGCCGACCGCGCCGGCGCCATGCGCGGACACTCCGGCCCCGAACCGATCGGCGAGTTCCTCGGCCCTCGCCAGGGTGCGGTTGACGATGCGGATGTCGCTAACGCCACGGTCCTTCAGCGCGTGGATGACCGCGCGGGACGCACCGCCCGCACCCAGCACCACAGCCGGGCCGTTTGCCGCCCAGCCCGGTGCATGGTCATCGAGATTGCCGGCAAAGCCGAGTCCGTCGGTGTTGCCGCCCCACAACCTGCCTTCTTCCAGCCAGAGCGTGTTGACCGCGCCGATCGCCTCGGCCGCCTCGTCGCGGCGCTCGACCAGGGCGAAGGCGGCTTCCTTGTGCGGGATGGTGACGTTGCCGCCGCGGTAGCCGTTCTCGCCCAGCGATTTCAGGAACGCCGCGAAATCCTCCGGCCGAACGTCGATCGCCCGGTAGCTGCCGTCGATGCCGTATTTCGCCAGCCAGTAGCCGTGGATCCTTGGCGAGCGCGAATGCGCGATCGGATGGCCGGTGACGAAGGCCTTTTTCTCAACCATCGATCGCTCCCAGCGCGCGCAGTTCCTTGAGCAGCGGCAACAGCGGCAGGCCGACGATCGTAAAATAGTCGCCCTCGATTTTCTCGAAGAGCTGGATGCCTTCGCCCTCGATCTGATAGGCGCCGACACTGGACAGCGCCTTGGCGCCGACCCGCGCCAGGTGCCGGCCGATGAAGGCCGGGTCGAGCTTGCGCATGGTCAGGCCGGCGACCCCGACATGACGCCACAGCACCTCGCCATCGCGGCAGAGCACGGCGGCGCTGTTCAGCTGATGGGTTTTACCCGACAAAGCCAGGAGATGCCTCCGCGCGCCTTCCATTTCGGCCGGCTTGTGGAAGATTTCGTCGCCCAGCGACAGCGTCTGGTCGCAGCCGAGCACCAATGCGCCCGGCCTGCGCTCGCTGACTTCGGTCGCCTTGGCCTCGGCGAGGATGGAAGCGACGTCTTCGGGAGATACGCCGCTATCCTGCAGGGGCGCCTCGAGTGCGCGCTCGTCGACTTCCGCCGGCACCGCCTCGATGTCGAGCCCGGCATTGACGAGCATCGCCTTGCGGAACGGGCTGCCCGAAGCGAGGATGATTGTCTCGGCCATATTCTGTCACGCCATCGCGTCCCGATTTACCGGGGCATGGGTTACCTGTTCTTGCCCCGCAGGGCAACGATGGCCGCCGCCGTTTCCTCGATCGAACGCCGGCTGACATCGATCATCGGCCAGCCATGCCTGGTGCAGAGCTGGCGCGCATAGGCGAGCTCCTCGTTGATCGCGGCGCGGTCGATATAGTCGGTCGGCACATAGGCGCTGGTGTTGCCGAGGATGCGGTTTTGCCTGACGTGCGATATGCGTTCGGCCGTGGCGACGAGGCCGACGATCAGCGGCGTCTTGGCGGCGATTAGGCTTTCGGGCAGCGGCACGCCGAGCACGATCGGGATGTTGGCGGTCTTGATGCCGCGGTTGGCGAGATAGATGCTGGTCGGCGTCTTCGAGGTGCGCGAAATGCCGATGAGCACGATATCGGCGTCGTCCATATTGGCCGGCAGCTGGCCGTCGTCATGCTCCATGGTAAAGTTGAGCGCATCGATGCGGCGGAAATACTCGGCGTCGAGCACATGCTGGGCGCCGACGCGGCGGCCGGCCGGCGTGCCGAGATAGGACTGGAAGACGGCAAGCACCGGCTCCAGCACCGAAACGCAAGGCAGACCCATGGCGGCGCAGCGCTCGTCGATGCTGCGCGCCAGCTTCTGGTCGACCACCGTATAGAGAATGATGCCCGGTTCCTCCTCGATATCCTCGAAGACCTTGGCGACCTGCTTTTCCGTGCGGATCAGCGGATAGATGTGCTCGATGGCGCGCGCATCCTTGTACTGCGCGGACGCCGCGCGGCCGGCCGCCAGCAGGGTCTCGCCGGTGGCGTCGGAAATCAGATGCAGATGGAAGAAGCTCTGGGGTTTGTTCACAAGGGTCGGTTCCGGGCTGTGGGCAGATGTGGACAAGGTTGGACAGAAAGATCGCGACGTCGAAGGCGACTGTATCAGATGGTACCTTGTCCACAATTCGCCCAGCTGTAGGCTTTGTCGGGACGCTGGGGACAAAACCGGGGATCAACTTTTCTTGGGCCGCGTCGTCCACAGCGCGGAATTCGGAACAAGGATGCCAAGCCGCTGACTCTAATCGCTGAATCCGGTTCTTCCCCAGATCCCTCCAATTTGCGAATGACGCCGCGCGACAATATGCTGACTGGCCTTTTCGAGCGACAGACGGGACAGGTCGCAACCACCACAACCAACAGACTCTTAGAATCAGAAGACTCTTTTAAAATAGATATTTGATTTAAGAGACCTGGCGCATGACCCCGAACCGAAGGCTCGGAAAGGATCATGCGTCAGATAAAGTGCTACAGCGTCCTTTGCGCGTCTTAGGACGCGCGGCGCTGTAGAGAGAGGGCGAGCACTGGATGGCTGGGAAACGGATCATGCTGGACGTCCTCAAGGGCAATGCGGTTTCGCCGCCGCCGCTCTGGATGATGCGTCAGGCAGGCCGCTATCTCCCGGAATACCGCGAGACCCGGAAGCGGGCCGGATCCTTTCTCGACCTCTGCTACGATCCCGACCTTGCCGTCGAAGTGACGCTGCAGCCGATCGAGCGCTTCGGCTTCGATGCCTCGATCCTGTTCTCCGACATTCTCGTCGT
Source organism: Mesorhizobium silamurunense (assembly GCF_014843825.1). GTDB lineage: Bacteria > Pseudomonadota > Alphaproteobacteria > Rhizobiales > Rhizobiaceae > Mesorhizobium > Mesorhizobium silamurunense. The sequence goes on along the minus strand of NZ_JHQR01000043.1, from coordinate 32,468 downwards.
GCCCAATGCGCTGGGCCGGGAAGTCCGCTTCGAAGAGGGACATGGGCCGATCCTGAAGCCGATTGCGGCGGCCGAGATTTCAGCGCTCAACAGCGAAACGTTTCACGTGAATCTCGAACCGGTCTATGAGACCGTCCGACGGCTGCGCGCAAAGCTGCCCGATCAGACGACCCTCATCGGCTTTTGCGGCGCGCCCTGGACGGTCGCGACCTATATGATCGCCGGCCACGGCACGCCGGATCAGGGACCGGCGCGGCTCTTCGCCTATCGCGAACCGGAGGCCTTCGCACGGCTTCTGAAGATACTGGCCGACCACTCGGCCGCCTATCTCATCCGTCAGATCGAGGCCGGCGCCGATGTGGTGCAGATTTTCGACTCCTGGTCGGGCGTTCTCGATGAACCGTCCTTTGAGGCGTTTTGCGTCGAGCCCGTTGCCGAGATCGTGCGGCAGGTGAAGGCGGCGCACCCGGATATCCCGGTGATCGGGTTTCCGAAGGGCGCCGGCGAGCGCTATCGCGATTACAGGGAAAAGACGGGGATCACCGGTCTTGGCCTCGACTGGACCGTGCCGCTGTCGATGGCGAAGGAACTGCAGGGCGAAGGCGCGGTGCAGGGCAATCTCGATCCGCTTCGCCTGGTCGCCGGTGGCAAGGCGCTGGCCGACGGCGTCGATGCCATCCTTCGCATGCTGGGCGATGGGCCGCTGATCTTCAATCTTGGCCATGGCATCACGCCGGAAACGCCGGTGGCGCATGTCGAGGCCATGGTGAAAATGGTGAGGAGTCACCGATGACCGACACGACCAACGAGAACAGCGCCGGCCAGGCGATGAAGCGCATGGTGATCGGCATCGTCGTTCTCGTCGTGTTGACGGCGCTGCTCTATTTCGTGGCGCCCGACAGTTTCTATCCATGGGCGAAGGCAATCCACGTCGTTGCCGTCATCTCCTGGATGGCCGGCATGCTCTATCTGCCGCGGCTCTTCGTCTACCACGTCGATGCCGAGAAAGGCTCCGTGCAATCCGAGACCTTCAAGGTGATGGAGCGCCGGCTGCTGAGGGGGATCATCAATCCGGCGATGATCGTCACCTGGGTGTTCGGGCTTTGGCTGGCCTGGAAGGGTTTCGACTTTCAGGGCGGTTGGCTGCACGCCAAGATCGCGGCGGTGCTTCTGCTTTCGGGGCTTCACGGCTATCTCGCCGGCGCGGTGCGGAAATTTGCCGAGGACAAGAACGAAAAGCCTGCCAGGCACTGGCGGATCGTCAACGAGATCCCCACATTGCTCATGATCGTCATCGTCATCCTGGTCGTCGTGAAGCCGTTCTGAGGCTCGAACGACCCCGCAAAAGGCGGCTTGCTCTTTCAGGCGACCGACGATAAAAGACGGGTCTTCCTTCCCGTCATGCGCCGCCCCTTTCTCGCTTTCGGCCGCGCCCGGCATTTGTCGTATCCAGCCGATTTTTTCTCCCCAAAGCCTACCCAGAGTCCATCTAATGCAAGAAATGAAACTCGCAGAGTTCAAGAACAAAAAGCCGCCGGAGCTGATCGCTTATGCCGAATCGCTCGAGGTGGAGAACGCCAGCGTCATGCGGAAGCAGGAGCTGATGTTCGCGATCCTGAAGAAACTCGCCACCCAGGACGTCGAGATCATCGGCGAAGGCGTGGTCGAGGTACTGCAGGACGGTTTCGGCTTCCTGCGCTCGGCCAACGCCAATTACCTGCCAGGTCCCGACGACATCTATATCTCGCCGTCGCAAATCAGGCGTTTTTCGCTCAAGACCGGCGATACGGTCGAGGGACCGATCCGCAGCCCGAAAGAGGGCGAGCGTTACTTCGCGCTGCTCAAGGTCAATACCATCAATTTCGACGACCCGGAGAAGATCCGGCACAAGATCCACTTCGACAATCTGACGCCGCTCTACCCGACATCGCGGCTGAAGATGGAGGTCGACAATCCGACCAGCAAGGACATCTCACCCCGCGTGATCGACCTGGTCGCGCCGATCGGGAAGGGACAGCGCGCGTTGATCAACGCGCAGCCGCGTACCGGCAAGACGGTTCTCATGCAGAACATCGCCCACTCGATCACCGCCAACCATCCGGAATGCTACCTGATCGTGCTTCTGATCGACGAGCGCCCGGAGGAAGTGACCGACATGCAGCGCTCGGTGAAGGGCGAGGTGATCTCCTCGACCTTCGACGAGCCGGCGGCGCGCCATGTGCAGGTCGCCGAAATGGTGATCGAGAAAGCCAAGCGCCTGGTCGAACATGGCCGCGATGTCGTCATCCTGCTCGATTCGATCACGCGCCTCGGCCGCGCCTACAACACCGTGGTGCCGTCATCCGGCAAGGTGCTGACCGGCGGTGTCGACGCCAATGCGCTGCAGCGCCCGAAGCGCTTCTTCGGCGCCGCCCGTAATATCGAGGAAGGCGGCTCGCTCACCATCATCGCCACTGCGCTGATCGACACCGGCAGCCGCATGGACGAAGTCATCTTCGAAGAGTTCAAGGGCACCGGCAACTGTGAAATCCAGCTCGATCGCAAGGTGGCCGACAAGCGCATCTACCCGGCGATGGACATCCTCAAATCCGGTACCCGCAAGGAAGACCTTTTGGTGCCACGCGCGGACCTGCAGAAGATCTTCGTGCTGCGCCGGATTCTCGCGCCGATGGGAACGACCGACGCGATCGAGTTCCTCATCGACAAGCTCAAGCAAACCAAGACCAACGCCGACTTCTTCGATTCGATGAATACGTGATTGGCCTATCCTCGCCCTTGTGGGGAGGGTCGATCCGCGACGCGGAGCGGAGTGGGGGTTCATGGACTCTTTCGCCCCGACCCCACCCCGGCTTACGATCTTCGCTTTGCTGCAATCGTAAGCCGATCCTTCCCACAACGGGGGGGGTGGGTGCTCTCCCCCCGCCGCAACAGCTTCTCCAACTCACCTGGCTCCGTAACCGCCGGCAGGCACACTTGCCCGCTGCAGAACCAGGCGCCCGGCTTGTCCGTCGGCGGCAGCACGCCACCCGGTAGAAGCGGTTGATTCGCTTCCGTACCGATCGGCACGACAATGTCGACCCGGCGCGGATCGGGATATCGATTCGCGGCCGGAACGAGACCGGGAGACTCTGGCCTATCTATAATGACGAGCTTCAGCGGTTCGAGCGCCAGCGCGCAGGCGTTGACGATGCCGGCTTGGCTGTAGGCCTGTTGCGCGGCGCGACCCATGGCATGCTCGGCGGTCGTCCAGGCCTTTTCCCAAAACTCGGGATCGCCGGTGAGCGAAGCGAGCCGCACCAACGCTTCGACGATCTGGCTGGTGGCCGAAGGGATCGCCTCGTCGACGTCACCGCGGATGCGGATCAGCACGTCGGCGCTGTCGGATGCCGTCAGATAATAGCCGGATTTTTCGCTGTCCTGATGCCAGCGGTCGAGCTCGGCGATGAACCGTCGGGCGCGGCCCGAGTAGGCCACATCTCCGGTCGCCTCGAACAGCGCGATCGCGGCATTGGTCATGGCGGCATAGTCGTTCGACAACGCCGGAAAGAGTTTTTTCTCACCCAGCATCGAATGCGGCAGGCGGCCATCCCGGCTGGCATCGACGATATGGGCAAAGGCTTTGGCCGCTGCCTCGATCCAATCAGGCTGGGCGAGAGCGCGTCCGGCTTCCGCCAGTGCTGCGATCGTCAGGCCGTTCCAATCGGTGAGTGCCTTGCCGTCGCGGCCCGGCCTGACCCGCTTTTCACGCACTGTCAGCAGTTTCGCTTTCAGCGGCGCAAGCTCGGCGTAGTCGGCGACGCCTTGGCGCTGCTGTGGTTCGCTCTGGCGGATGATCGGCTTGCCTTCCCAGCCATGCGGGGCGGCCAGCTCGAAATATCGGAAGAACGCGGCCGAATCGCCGTCGAGCGCGGCTTCGACCTCGTCCTTGCTCCAAGTGTAGAAGAGCCCCTCCTCGCCGTCGCTGTCGGCATCGAGGCTGGCGGCGAAGGCGTCACCATCGACTCGCATCTCGCGCAGCAGCCAGGCGACGGTCTCTTCGATTCGTATCCGGAACAAGTCGTTGCCGGTAGCGGCATAGGCCCAGTTGCACATGCGGATGAGCTGGGCGTTGTCGTAAAGCATCTTCTCGAAATGCGGCACAAGCCATTCGGCGTCGGTCGAATAGCGGCTGAGGCCGCCGCCGACGTGGTCATAGATGCCGCCGGCAAGCATCTTTTCCAGACTGAGCAGCACTGCGTCGCGATGCGCGGTCTGGCCGTCGCGCAGCCAGGACAGCCAGAGACTATGCATGAAGGGCGCGTTGGGGAATTTCGGCGCGCCGCGCAAGCCGCCGAGGTCGCGATCAATCATGCTGTCGATACGGTTGCTGAGATCGGTAAGCGTGTCGCGGTCGAGCACCGCCTTGCCTTGCGCACCGGCCAGCCGTTGCTCGACATGGGCCGTCAGACCGTCCGCGCTTTCGGCGAGGCTTTGCTGCTTTTCGCGCCAGGCCTTGTCGACCGCTTCCAGCACCTGGACGAAGCCCGGCCGGCCATAGCGCGCCTCGCGTGGAAAATAGGTGCCGCCCCAGAAAGGCTTGCCGTCGGGCGTGAGGAACATGGTTAGCGGCCAGCCGCCCTGCTCGCCCATGGCATGCAGCGCCGCCATATAGATCTGGTCGATGTCCGGGCGCTCCTCGCGATCGACCTTGATATTGACGAAGAGCCGGTTCATGACGGCGGCAGCGGCGTCGTTCTCGAAGCTTTCATGCGCCATGACATGGCACCAGTGGCAGGCGGCATAGCCGATGGAGAGCAGGATCGGCCGTCCGAGTTCCTTGGCTTCGGCAAGGGCGTCCGGCGACCAGCCCCGCCAGTGCACGGGATTGTCGCTGTGCTGCTGCAGATAGGGGCTCGCCTCTTCGGCAAGCAGGTTTCGCGCGGGCAAGGTCACGATGGGCGGCTCGGCTTGGTTGATGAGCAATGCAATTCCGCGAAAGCTGCGGCTTCCGTGCGGAACGGCACCTGAAAGAAGATACCTAGGGTGGTTCGGCGGGTCGGGCAAATGGTAACTTCGAAGGATTCGATCGTGGCGCTGTCGAGCGGCCGGCTGCCCGCCGGCATTGCCGTGATCCGTATTTCCGGCCCGAAGACTCGATTCGTGGTCGAAACGATCGCCGGCGGCACGGTTAAGGATCGGTTTACCACGTTGCGCAAGCTGAAGGCGCTCGACGGCTCGGTCATCGATCAAGGCCTTGTCCTGTTCTTTCCGAGGCCCGGCAGCTTCACCGGCGAGGACGTTGCCGAGTTCCATGTCCACGGCAGCCGCGCCGTCGCTGCGAAAATGCTGGAAACGATCACCGGCTTCGAAGGTGTCAGACATGCCGAGCCCGGCGAATTCACCCGGCGCGCTTTCCTTAACGGGAAACTCGATCTGGTCGAGACGGAAGCATTGGCTGACCTCGTCAATGCCGAGACTGAAGCCCAGCGCCGCTTCGCCGTGCGCAATGCCGAAGGGGCGCAAAGCGCGCTCTATTCGGGATGGCGCCGGCGGCTGATCCATGCGCGGGCCATGATCGAGGCCGAGATCGACTTCGCCGATGAAGAGGACGTGCCGGGCTCCGTGTCCGACGCGGTTTGGGCCGACGTAGCGGCGATGATCGCGGAGATCGAACGGCACATCCAGGGTTTCAAGGCCGCCGAGATCATCCGCGACGGTTTTGAGGTCGTCATCCTCGGCGCGCCGAATGCCGGAAAATCCAGCCTGTTCAACGCGCTCGCCCGGCGTGAGGCGGCGATCGTCACCGACGAGCCGGGCACCACGCGCGACCTGCTTGAGGTGGTCCTGGATCTCAACGGGATGCGGGTGCGGATCGTGGATACGGCAGGCTTGCGAGAATCCGCCGGCAAGGTGGAGACGATCGGCATCGAACGGGCGCGCGCCAAGGCGGGCGGCGCCGACCTTGTCCTGCTGCTCGAGGACATGATCGATCCGCAGCCCGTGGGCGAGGTTCCGACAGGCGTTCCGTTGCTGAAGATCGGCACGAAGGCCGATATCGAGGGCGCGCGCAAAGGGATCTATGACATGGTCATTTCCTCCAGGGACGGTTCCGGGCTTTCCGGCCTTCTGGATGAAATTGCGCGGCGCGCGGCTGCTGCCATCGGAGACGCCGGCGATGTCCTGCCGTCCAGGCTGCGCCATGTCGAGTTGCTGAAGGAATCGAAGGATTTTCTCATCGCAGCCGCTTCGGGATCGAGACAGGAGTTGCGCGCGGAGGAACTGCGGCTGGCAACCGATCGGCTCGGGCGGATCGTCGGCGCGGTCGATGTCGAGGACATGCTCGACGTCATCTTTTCGCAGTTCTGCATCGGTAAGTGATTCACGTGAAACACGGAACAGGACACGGCATGGCTGATTCACGTGAAACACCGGCGCGATGTGTCGGACATGTGTTTCACGTGAAACGAGTCCGGCCTTCGTCCTTGACAGCGAAGGCCGCCGGGGACATGTGTCGGGCAATCTCTGAAACCGGATTCTCGAAATGACCAATCACTATGATGTGGTGGTGGTAGGCGGTGGCCATGCCGGCTGCGAAGCGGCCAGTGCCGCCGCGCGCGCCGGGGCCAGGACGGCACTGGTGACGCTGCGTTTCGACACGATCGGCGTCATGTCCTGCAACCCGGCGATCGGCGGTCTCGGCAAGGGACATCTCGTGCGCGAGATCGACGCCATGGACGGGCTGATGGGGCGCATCGCCGATGCCGCGGGCATCCAGTTCCGTTTGCTCAACCGTCGCAAGGGCCCCGCCGTGCGCGGACCGCGCACCCAGGCCGACCGCAAGCTCTATCGCCTCGCCATGCAAACCGCGATTTGTGAGCAGGCCGATCTCGACGTGGTCGAAGGCGAGGTGCTCGATCTCGAGATTGAAGACGGGCAGGTTGTTGCCGTGCTGGTTTCGGGCGATAGGCGCCTCGCCTGCGGCGCCGTGGTGCTGACCACCGGCACTTTCCTGCGTGGGCTGATCCATATCGGCGAGAAGAAGATCGTCGCTGGCCGCATGAACGAGCAGGCGAGCGTGGGTTTGTCGGCGACTATGAGCCGCGCGGGCTTCAAGCTTGGACGGCTCAAGACGGGCACGCCCCCTCGCCTCGACGGCCGCACCATTGACTGGGCGGCGCTGGAGAGCCAGGCGGCGGACGAGGATCCGGTGCCCTTCTCACTGATGACCGACCGAATCGCCAACCCGCAGATACATTGCGGTATCACGCGCACCTCGACGGCGACGCATGAGTTGATTCGCCTCAATCTTGGCCGTTCAGCGATGTATTCCGGCTCGATCGAAGGTGTCGGCCCGCGCTACTGTCCTTCGATCGAGGACAAGATCGTCAAGTTCGGCGATCGCGAAGGCCACCAGATCTTCCTCGAGCCGGAAGGCCTCGACGACGACACCGTCTATCCGAACGGCATCTCGACCTCGCTGCCGGAAGACGTGCAACTCGACATTCTGAAGACGATCCCCGGGCTGGAAAAGGCGACGATGCTGCAGCCGGGTTATGCGATCGAATACGACCACGTCGACCCGCGCGAGCTCAAGACGACGCTGGAGGCTAAGCGTGTCGGGGGCCTGTTCCTGGCCGGGCAGATCAACGGCACGACCGGGTACGAAGAGGCCGGCGCGCAGGGTCTGCTCGCGGGGGTCAACGCTGCGCGCAAGGCATCGGGAGGCGATCCGGTCCTGCTCAGCCGCACCGAAGCCTATATGGGCGTGATGGTCGACGATCTGACCAGCCGCGGCATCGCCGAGCCTTATCGCATGTTCACCTCGCGGGCCGAGTTCCGGCTTTCGCTGCGCGCCGACAATGCCGACGAGCGGTTGACGCCGCTGGCCGACCGGCTAGGGATTGCCTCGTCGGAGCGCATGCAGCGATTCGATGAGATGGCGAGCAAGCTCGACCATGCCCGCGCTCTGGCAAAGGCGATCACCTTTACGCCGAACGAAGCGGCGCGGCACGGGCTGGAGATCAACAAGGATGGGGTGCGTCGCTCGGCCTACGATCTGCTGGCGCATCCGGGCGTCGACATTGCCTGGCTGACCCGTGTCGAGCCTCGTTTCACCGAGCTTGGCGCCAAGACGGCGGAACGGCTCGAGACGGAAGCGAAATATTCCGTCTATCTTGAACGTCAGCAGACCGATGTCGCGCAAATAAGGCATGAGGAGTCGCGGCTTATTCCTGAGAGCATCGACTTCTCCGAAGTGCCTGGCCTCTCCAACGAGCTGAAGCAGAAGATGAAGATGCGTCAGCCGCGCTCGATCGCCGATGCGCAGCGCATGGAAGGCATGACGCCGGCGGCGCTCGCGATCATCGTCGCCCATGTCCGCAATGCCGAGCTCGCTGCGCGAAGGTCGGTGGCGTGAGCGCCGATCGCTTGGGCGCTGATGGTTGGGGCGCCGATGGCTGGGAAGACCTGCGGAAGGCGGCGGGGCCGGTTTCACGTGAAACATTCGAGCGGCTGCAGGCCTTCGAACGGCTCTTCCAGAAATGGAACCGCAGCATCAATCTGGCGGCGCCGTCGACGCTGGACGATGTCTGGCGTCGCCACATCCTGGATAGCGCCCAGCTTGCCCGAATCGCACCCGCGGCAATGCGCTGGGTCGATCTCGGCTCCGGCGGCGGCTTTCCCGGACTGGTGCTGGCCTTCCTGCTTGTTGAGCGCCCGGCCGCCTCGATCGACCTCGTCGAGAGCAACCGCAAGAAGGCCTCGTTCCTGCAATCGGTCATCGGCCAGTTCGATCTGCCGGCGCGTGTCCTCGCGCGACGGATCGATGACAGCTATCCTCTTGTTTCTGCGCCGGAAATCGTGACGGCGCGGGCACTGGCGGCGCTTCCGGACCTGCTCGATCTGTCCGCGCCCTGGCTGAGCAAAGGGGCGCGCGGGCTTTTCCACAAAGGCCGGGATTACCGCGCCGAAGTGGAAGAAAGCGCTCACCGCTGGGCCTTCGATCTGGTAGAACATCCGAGCATGACCGACGCTCATGGCGTCGTCCTGGAAATCACCGATCTGCGCCCGGCGACCCGCAATGAATTACTGGCATAAACCCATGAAAACTGGACCGCGTATCATCACAGTCGCCAACCAGAAGGGCGGCGTCGGCAAGACGACGACGGCCATCAACCTGGCCACGGCGCTGGCCGCGATCGGCGAGCGCGTGCTGATCGTCGACCTCGATCCGCAGGGCAATGCCAGCACCGGGCTGGGCATCGACCGCAAGGACCGCACCGTCTCGTCTTACGATGTGCTGACCGGCGAGCTGGGGCTGGAAGCGGCCGCGGTGCCGACCGCGGTGCCGGGCTTGTCCATCGTTCCCTCGACGCTCGACCTGCTCGGCATCGAGATGGAGATCGCCTCGGCACCCGATCGCGTGCTCAGGCTGCGCAACGCGCTGCGCGCCGCCGCCGAACGCGCGGCGCCGTTCGGCTATGTGCTGATCGATTGCCCGCCTTCGCTCAACCTTTTGACTTTGAATTCAATGGCGGCGGCCGATTCCGTTCTCGTTCCGCTGCAATGCGAGTTCTTCGCGCTTGAAGGTCTCAGCCAATTGCTCGAAACGGTCGAGCAGGTGCGCCGTACCATCAATCCGGATCTCACCATCCAAGGCATCGTGCTCACCATGTATGACGGCCGCAACAACCTCGCCAACCAGGTGGTGCAGGATGTGCGCACCCATATGGGCGACAAGGTCTACGAGACCATCATACCGCGCAATGTGCGCGTTTCCGAAGCGCCCTCCTACGGCAAGCCGGCGATCCTCTACGATCTCAAATGCTCGGGCAGCCAAGCCTATCTGCAGCTCGCTTCCGAGGTGATCCGCCGCGAGCGCAAGCTGCGCGCGGCCTGAGCGGCGCGACAGGCCGAATTCCATTAACGAGTAGCCGATTCGATTCCGTAACGATCTGGACAGAGTAATGAGCGAAGACCAATCGAGAAAAAGACTGGGCCGTGGCCTTGCGGCGTTGATCGGCGAGATCGATCGTCCGGCGGCGCCGGAAAAGCCGAGCGCGGTCGCGGCGGACGGCAAGGTGCCGATCGAGTTCGTCAGCCCGAACCCGAAAAACCCGCGCCGGTATTTCGGCGACGCCGAGCTCACCGACCTTGCGCAATCGATCCGCGAACATGGCGTCGTGCAGCCGGTGGTGGCGCGGCCCTCGCCCTCACAGCCCGGCCGCTACGAAATCATTGCCGGCGAGCGGCGCTGGCGCGCGGCGCAGCGCGCCGGCTTGACCGAGATCCCGCTCATCGTGCGCGACGTCAACGATCGCACCGCGCTGGAGCTGGCGATCATCGAGAACGTGCAGCGCGCCGACCTCAATCCGGTCGAAGAAGCGCAAGGCTATCAGCAGCTGATTGACGAGCATGGCTATACGCATCTCGGCCAGGTGATCGGCAAGAGCCGCAGCCACGTCGCCAACACGCTCAGGCTGCTCAAGCTGCCCAACGTCATCCGCGACATGCTGGTCGACGGCGATTTGTCGGCCGGCCATGCCCGCACGCTGGTCACCGCCGAGGATCCGGCCGGGCTCGCCAAGCGCATCGTCAAGGAGGGCCTGTCGGTGCGCCAGGCCGAGGCGCTGGCGCAGATGCCCGCCGGACCGACGCCGGCCAAGACCAAGTCCGCGGCGAGCGCGCCGGAGAAGGATCCCGATACGCTGGCGCTGGAAAAGCTGATGACCGACACGATCGGCATGATCGTGAGCATCGAGCACAAGGGCAAGGGCGGCACGCTACGGGTCAATTACCGGACGCTGGACCAGCTCGACGAGCTCTGCCGGCGGTTGAAGGACGAGCGCTAAGTTTCTGATGCGCCACGATTTAGCCGGCTAATAAAGGTCTGGCTTAAGGTTAAGTTTCAAGCCTGATATATTGGTGATAGACGTAAGGGCAGACGCTACGCCGGCCCTTTTCGTTGGCGATGGCGATTGGCGAAAGCCGAGGCGACGGCTGATCTCCCCCTCGAGCGGGAGATGGCCGGCAGGCCAGAGGGCGTCGTTCCGCGTAGATCGCCAACGTTATCGGTCGTGCCGGAAGGCGCTGGCGCTCCACGAGCGGCGACCCCCTCTGTCGCCTTCGGCGACATCTCCCCCCTCAAGGGGGAGATTACCCTCGCTGCGCCAGCCTCGCGCTTTCCACCGCGATGCCGAGCAGCGCCTGACGGGCCAGCGCCTCCGACAAATCGGGCCGTTTGCGGGTCTGCAGCACTGCCGTCTGCAGCCGGTTCAGCGCGCGGCCGAGGGCTTCGCTGTTCCAGCGCTCGAGCGTCTTTTCCACCAGCTTGCGGCGTGAGAAGAAGACCGGCGGTCGTGCTCCGGCAACGACCGAGGCCGCGTTGCGGCCGCCGGTGTCCATCTGGCCGCGCATCACCTGGATCGCCTGCAATTGCCGCATCGCCGAGGACAGCACCAGGAAGGGATGACCGCCCGACTGGCAGTGGCGGGTGAATGCAATGTCGAAGTCGCCGACCTTGCCGTCGAGCACGGCGTCGACCGCGGCGTCGAAAGAGACGCCGGAGACATCGCCGGACATCGCATTGACGTCGTCGAGGTCGATCTCCTTGCGACCGTGGGCGTAAAGCACCAGCTTCTCGATCTCGCCGCGCGAGGCTAGCCGGTCGCCGCCGAGATTGCGGCGCAGCGCCTGGCGGGCTTCGAGCGTCATCGACATGCCGGCCTTGCGCAATTCGTCGTCGATCACCGAGTCGAGATCGCGGACCTCGTCGGCATAGCAGGGCAAGGCAATTGCGTTGCCGGCGGCCTCGACGATAGCCCTCAAGCCCGTGCCCTTCTTCAGGTCGCCGGCTTCAATGAGAATGATCGCATCCCGCGCCGGCTCGGTCGTCAGCGCCTTGATGTCGTCGGCCAGCGCCTTCTGGCCGCTGGCGTTGCGCACCCAAAGCAGCCGGCGGTCGGAAAACATCGGCACGGTGCGGGCCTCGTCGAGCAGCCGGCCCTCGTCGCGATCGACTTCCGCGCCATCCAGCTTGACCACCGAGAACGGGTCGTCGAGCGTCAGGCCGGTCTTGGTGGCGAAGGTCTTGGCCCGCTCGGCGACCAGGCCGCGGTCGGGGCCGTAGAGCAGGACGATTGCCATGGCCGGGTCCGGCCGCGCCAGCCACGAATCGACCTCATATCCTTTCTTCTGTGCCATGCGGGTGAGTTAGCACGGCGGGGAGGGTGCGGTGAACCAGAGTTTCGGCAACTTGCGACGGCCCATCTGGTTCACGCCGGGCGATTGCTTCGATGTCGGATGATTCATGGTTGAGCGCCGGCGCCGCACCGGCGTCGACAGTTTTGCCGGAGCTTCTGTAATTGCGCATTTGCCGGCTCTTGCGCCTAAACCGTTCCTGTCATTCGCCAAATTGCGCGGCGGGCGAAAACATCGACAAGAAATTTCGCCGCCATATCTGCATCTTGTCGCCCATGCGCCGCATCGGCTCCACAAGGCTGATGACCGGGGGACCGCCGCCATCTCGCCCGATGAAATGGCGCCGCGGATGTGCAAGTATCGCATCGGCAACATTGGAGGACGAAGGTCATGGCCGATGCTGGAATGTTGCGCTTTCACGTGCCCGAGCCCGAGGTTCGGCCCGGCGGCACGCCCGACTTCTCGAATGTGACCATTCCCAAGGCGGGCTCTGTGCCGCGCCCGGAGATCGACGTCGATCCGCGCACGATCCGCGACATGGCCTTCTCCATCATCCGGGTGCTCAACCGTGCCGGCGAGGCCGTCGGTCCATGGGCCGGGCTGCTCACCGACGAGGAGCTGCTCGAAGGCCTGCGCAATATGATGCGGCTCAGGACCTTCGACGCGCGCATGCAGATGGCGCAGCGCCAGGGCAAGACCTCCTTCTACATGCAGCATCTCGGCGAGGAGGCGGTGAGTTCAGCCTTCCGCAAGGCGCTCAAGCCGGGCGACATGAATTTCCCGACCTATCGGCAAGCCGGCCTGCTGATTGCCGACGGCTACCCGATGGTCACGATGATGAACCAGATCTATTCCAACGAGGCCGATCCGCTGAAGGGCCGGCAACTGCCGATCATGTACTCCTCGAAGGAGCACGGCTTCTTCTCGATCTCCGGCAATCTGGCGACGCAATACATCCAGGCGGTCGGCTGGGCGATGGCCTCGGCGATCTCGAACGATTCGCGCATCGCTGCGGCCTGGATCGGCGACGGCTCGACGGCCGAGTCCGATTTCCACTCGGCGCTGGTCTTCGCCTCGACCTACAAGGCGCCGGTCATCCTCAACGTCGTCAACAACCAGTGGGCGATCTCGACTTTTCAAGGGATCGCGCGCGGCGGCTCCGGCACCTTCGCGGCACGCGGCCTCGGCTTCGGCATCCCGGCGCTGCGCGTCGACGGCAACGACTATCTGGCCGTCCATGCGGTGGCCAAGTGGGCGGCGGAGCGGGCGCGGAAGAATCTCGGGCCGACGCTGGTCGAATATGTCACCTACCGCGCCGGCGCGCATTCGAGCTCGGACGATCCGTCCGCCTATCGGCCGAAGGCAGAGTCCGATGCCTGGCCGCTCGGCGACCCGATCATCCGGCTGAAGAACCATCTCATCCACAGGAAAGTCTGGTCGGAGGAGCGCCACACCCAGGCGGAGGCGGAGATCCTGGAGACGGTGATCGCGGCGCAGAAGGAGGCCGAGAGCCACGGCACACTGCATGCCGGCGGCAAGCCGTCGACGCGCGACATGTTCGAGGGCGTCTATGCGGAGATGCCGCCGCATCTCAGGCGCCAGCGCCAGCAGGCGGGGGTCTGACCATGCCGAGACGGACCATGATCGAGGCGATCCGCGATGCCATGGATGTCTCCATGGCGCGCGACGAACGCGTCATCGTCTATGGCGAGGATGTCGGCTTCTTCGGCGGCGTCTTCCGCTGCACGCAAGGCCTGCAGGCCAAATACGGCAAGAGCCGCTGCTTCGATGCGCCGATCAGCGAATCCGGCATCGTCGGCTCGGCCATCGGCATGGCGGCCTATGGGCTGAGGCCCTGCGTCGAGGTGCAGTTCGCCGACTATGTCTACCCGGCTTACGACCAGATCGTCTCCGAGGCGGCGCGGCTGCGCTATCGATCGAACGGCGACTTCACCTGTCCGATCGTCGTCAGGATGCCGACCGGCGGCGGCATTTTCGGCGGGCAGACGCACAGCCAGAGCCCGGAAGCACTGTTCACGCATGTCTCCGGGCTGAAGACGGTGGTGCCGTCCAACCCGCATGACGCCAAGGGGCTGTTGATCGCGGCGATCGAGGATCCCGATCCGGTGATCTTCCTGGAGCCCAAGCGGCTCTACAACGGCCCGTTCGACGGCCATCACGACAAGCCGGTTACGCCTTGGTCGAAGCACGAGCTCGGCGAGGTGGCGGACGGCCATTACACCATCCCGCTCGGCAAGGCGGCGATCCGACGGCCGGGCTCGGCCGTCACCGTGCTCGCTTACGGCACCATGGTGTATGTCGCGGAGGCCGCGGCCGAGGAGACCGGCATCGATGCCGAGATCATCGATCTGAGGACACTTTTGCCGCTCGATCTCGACACGATCGTCGCGTCGGTGAAGAAGACCGGCCGCTGCGTCGTCGTGCACGAGGCGACGCTCACCTCCGGCTTCGGCGCCGAGCTGGTCGCGCTGGTGCAGGAAAACTGCTTCTACCAGCTGGAAGCCCCGGTGGCGCGGGTCGCCGGCTGGGACACGCCCTATCCGCACGCGCAGGAGTGGGAGTATTTCCCCGGCCCGGCGCGGGTCGGGCGCGCCCTCGTCGAGACCATGGAAGCCTGAGGAGCCTGACGATGGGCGAATATGTGATCAAGCTTCCCGATGTCGGCGAAGGCGTCGCCGAGGCCGAGCTTGTCGAGTGGCACGTCAAGATCGGCGACCTGGTGCGCGAGGACGCGGTGCTGGCGGCCGTCATGACCGACAAGGCGACGGTGGAGATTCCGTCGCCGGTGGATGGCGAGATCCTTTGGCTCGGCGCCGAGATCGGCGACACGGTGGCGATCGGCTCGCCGATCGTGCGGCTGAAGGTAGCCGGAGAGGGCAATGTCGTGGCGGGTGCGAAATCGCCGGAGGTCACGGCGGCACCCACCCCCAACCCCTCCCCGCAAGGGGGAGGGGGACGAGCCTCGGCCACTGAAGCCGGTGTCAAACCGGTCGCAGTTTCACCCAAAAAAGTACCCGTGGCGAAGGGCGAGCCGGCGCCGCAATCCCCCTCCCTCTTGGCGGGAGGGGTTAGGGATGGTGGTGCTGCGCCGCGGGCGGAAGGCGAGAAACCTTTGGCCTCACCTGCCGTCCGGCTGCGCGCCAAGGAAGCCGGCATCGACCTTCGCCAGGTTCCGGGCAGCGGCCCGGCCGGGCGCATCAGCCATGAGGATATCGACGCTTTCCTGGCACGCGGGCCGCAGCTTGCCCGTGCCACCGGCCTTGCGCGCAAGGAGGGCGTCGAGGACATCAAGGTGGTCGGCCTGCGGCGCAAGATCGCCGAAAAAATGTCGCTCGCCAAATCGCGCATCCCGCATATCACCTATGTCGAGGAGATCGACGTCACGGCGCTCGAGGAGCTGCGCGCCGCGCTCAACAAGGAGAAGCGGCAGGATCGACCGAAGCTGACGCTGCTTCCCTTCCTGATGCGGGCGATGGTCAAGGCGATCGCCGACCAGCCGAATCTCAATGCGCTGTTCGACGACGAGGCAGGCGTCATCCACCAGCATGAGGGCATCCATATCGGCATCGCCGCGCAGACGCCCACCGGGCTCGTGGTACCGGTGGTCAAGCATGCCGAGGCCCGCGACATCTGGGATAGCGCTGCCGAGGTCAACCGGCTTGCCGAGGCGGCCAAGTCCGGCACGGCGACACGCGAGGAGCTCTCGGGATCGACCATCACCATCACCTCGCTCGGCGCCATGGGCGGCGTGGCGACGACGCCGGTCATCAACTATCCGGAAGTGGCGATTGTCGGCGTCAACAAGATGATGGTGCGGCCGGTATGGGACGGCACGCAATTCATTCCACGCAAGATGATGAACCTGTCGTCCAGCTTCGACCATCGCGTCATCGACGGCTGGGATGCCGCCGTCTTCGTCCAGCGCATCAAGGCGCTGCTGGAGACGCCGGCGCTGATCTTCGTGGATTGATCGGGATGGGAGGAGGAGTTGCCTCTTTGACTCAATCCGAAAGAGGCCGTCGCCGATCCCCGGCAACCGGCCAGCAGTCGCAAATTGCCAACGTCTGCGGTTGGCAGCAGACTTCCATGCCTTCGTCATCCTCGGGCTTGACCCGAGGATCCATGCCGTGCCCGACGTCGAAGGGCGCGGCGGAGCAGAATTCTGGACCGTTGCAACGCCTTCGCGTCACGGCATGGATCCTGGGGTCTGCACGCGTCGCTGCGCTCCTTGCTCCGCCCCAGGATGACGAGGTTCGGGAGGGCTCGGCCAATCGCCAAGGTCTGCGACTGAATTCCCGACGTCTATCGTCGCAGGCTGCCTGCCCGCCGAAATCCCCGTGCTCAGTAACGAGGACCCCATGAAAGAAATCTCCTGCAAGCTGCTCGTCATCGGCGCCGGCCCCGGCGGCTATGTCTGCGCCATCCGCGCCGGCCAGCTCGGCGTCGACACGGTGATCGTCGAGTTCGGCAAGCCGGGCGGCACCTGCCTCAATGTCGGCTGCATCCCATCCAAGGCGCTCATCCACGCGGCGGAGGAGTTCGAGAAGATCGCGCATATGGCTGGCGGCAAGAGCCCGCTCGGTATCGCGCTCGCCCCGCCGACGCTCGACCTGGTCAAGACCATCGCCTGGAAAGACGGAATCGTTAGCCGGCTGAACAGTGGCGTCGCCGGCCTGCTCAAGAAGGCGAAAGTTAAAACCGTTCATGGCTGGGCGACGTTCCGGGACGGCAAGACCGTCGAGGTCGAGACCGAGACCGGGACGCAGGTGATCCGCGCCGAGACGGTCGTAATCGCCACCGGCTCGGCCGCGGTCGAATTGCCGTTTCTGCCTTTCGGCGGTCCGGTCATCTCGTCCACCGAAGCGCTGGCGCTGAACGAGGTGCCGAAGACGCTTGCCGTGGTCGGTGGCGGCTATATCGGGCTGGAGCTCGGCATGGCCTTCGCCAAGATGGGCGCCAAGGTCACCGTGGTCGAGGCCCTGCCACGCGTGCTGGCGCAATATGACGCGGAACTGACGCGGCCGGTTCTGAAGCGGCTCGGCGAGCTCGGAGTCGAGGTCGTAACCGGCGCCAAGGCCAAGGGGCTGTCGACCAAGGGTGACGCACTGCTGGTCGAGATGGCCGACGGGAAGAACGCCAAGGTCGCCGCCGACAGGATTCTGGTCACCGTCGGCCGCAAGCCGCTCACCGAGGGCTGGGGGCTGGAGCAGATCGATGTCGACATGGCGGGAAAATTCATCCGGATCGACGACCAGTGCCGTACCTCCATGCGCGGCATCCACGCCATCGGCGACGTCACCGGTGAGCCGATGCTGGCGCATCGCGCCATGGCGCAGGGCGAGATGGTGGCCGAGATGGTCGCCGGCCACAAACGAAGCTGGGACAAGCGCGCCATCCCGGCGATCTGCTTCACCGATCCGGAGCTGGTCACTGCCGGCCTGTCACCGGAAGAGGCGAAGGCCTTGGGCGGCGAGATCAAGATCGGGCAGTTTCCCTTCGCCGCCAACGGCCGCGCCATGACGAAGCAAGGCGAGGACGGGTTCGTGCGTGTCGTCGCACGCGCCGACAATCATCTGGTGCTTGGCATCCAGGCGGTCGGGCAGGGTGCGTCGGAACTGTCGGCGGCGTTTGGCCTGGCGCTCGAAATGGGCGCGCGGCTGGAGGACATCGCCGGCACCATCCATGCGCACCCGACGCAGGGCGAAGGTTTCCAGGAAGCGGCGCTCAAGGCGCTGGGGCACGCGCTGCATATTTGAGCTCCCCCTTCTCCCCTTGTGGGAGAAGGTGTCGCCGAAGGCGACGGATGAGGGGTGTTCCAGGGGGGTGAGACGCTGGCGTTCCCTGGAGCACCCCTCATCCGTCTCGGCGCTACGCGCCGATCCACCTTCTCCCACAAGGGGAGAAGGAGAGGGAGAAGCTCAGCTCGCCAGCCGGCTCACCATCTCGTGCTGCGCATAGGCGCGGCCGAAGCGGTTGGCGAGGAACGCGTCGAGCGCGATGTCCTCCTGGCGGACGAAGCCCTTCGCCGGCAGCGAGCCGTCGGCCAGCATGTCGAGCACGGCGCAGATGCCGGAGGCGGTGGTGATCTGGATGGCGCTGCGCACGACATTGCCGACGCGGTGCGAATAGATCTTGTTGGCGTAGGTTTCCTGCAGCAGGCGGCCGTTCTTGCGCCCCGAGACGGTGACGAAGACGATGACCACATCCTGCAGCGTCGCCGGAAGCGCGCTTTCAAAGATGTCCTTCAGCACGTCGCGGCGATGGCGCAGCCCGAGGTCGTTGAGCAGCGCCTTCATGATCGCGGCGTGGCCGGGATAGCGGATGGTGCGGTAGTTCAGCGTGCGCACCTTACCTTTGAGCGTCTCGGCCAAGGTGCCGAGCCCGCCCGAGGTGTTGAAGGCCTCATAGGTGACGCCGTCGAGCGAGAACTCCTCGCGCTCCTCCAGCGGCGGCACCTCGATCAGCTCGCCCTCGACGATCGCCTCGCAGGGCTCGCAATATTCGTTGATGACGCCGTCCGTGCTCCAGGTGAGGTTGTAGTTCAGCGCGTTCGACGGATATTGCGGCAGCGCGCCGACGCGCATGCGCACGCTTTCCAGCGTGTCGAACCGGCTGGCGAGATCGTTGGCGACGATCGAGATGAAGCCCGGCGCCAGGCCGCATTGCGGGATGAAGGCGCTTTTGGCCTCGCGCGCCAGCTCCTTCACCCGCCGGGTCGACACGACGTCCTCGGTGAGGTCGAGATAGTGCACGCCGGTCGCGGCCGCGGCCTCCGCGATGCGCGTGGTGAGGTGGAAGGGTGCTGCGCTCAGCACCGCGAACTTGCCGGCGAGGGTTTTCTCCAGCGCGCCGGGCGCTGCGATGTCGAGTTCCTTGGTCTCGACGCCGGCGGGCAATTCGGCCGCGGCAAGCTGGGCCGCCGAGCGGTCGACGAGCGTGACGTGGTAGTCGCCCGTGGCGCTAAGCATGTCGGCGATGGTCGAGCCGATCTTGCCGGCGCCGACGACAACGATGTTCTTCATGATCAAATACCCCCGCCGATTCGAGTTGCTGTACGCAATTCCGGACGGAAAACCGCTTCACACTTTTCCTGGAATTGCTCACGAGTTGGCGGAATAATTGCAGCTTGCCTGTCGAAAGGAAGCGTGGAATCTGGCAAAGTGAAGCGCAACGTTAAGCGATTTGCCGGAAGAATTCGTCGAAATGATCACTGCTGCCGAACAGGCCCTGCTTTCGCTACTGCGCGCCAACGCCCGCGCCTCGACTGCCGAGCTCGCCCGCCAGCTCGGCGTCTCGCGCACCACGGTGCAGAGCCGGATCGAGCGGCTGGAGCAGCGCGGCATCATCGCCGGCTATGGTGTGCGGCTTTCGCCCGACTATGAGCAGGGGCTGGTCAAGGCGCATGTGCTGCTTACCGTCACGCCCAAGCTCGCCGACAAGGTGGTGCGCGCTTTGCAAGCGCTGCCGCAGGTGCGGACGCTGCATTCGGTGAGCGGCAATTTCGACATGATCGTCATCGTCGACGCGCCGTCGATCCGCGATCTCGACGCGTTGCTCGACCGGATCGGGGCGATGGACGGGGTGGAGCGGACGTCGTCGTCGATCATCCTGTCGACGCGGATCGATCGCTGACCAGAACAGCTGTTTGTTCCGACGCAATTCCTGGAATTGCTCCAGGGCTCGCTATCGCTTGCCGGCCGAATAGACGATCGCCTGCAGCGGCATGCGCCCGGGGTGGCTGCCGAATTCCCGGCGAAGCTCCTCCGCGACCGCCTGGACCACCTGCTCCGGCTCGCCGCCACGCGCCCGGATCTGATCGGCCAGCGGGTTGCCATGGACGACTCCGCGGGCAAACTGATCGATGTCCGGGATCTCCCTTTCCAGCCTGACCACGGAAATGTCGATATCGGCAAAGCCGGCGTCGATCATGCCTTCTTTGACCGGATCGACCTGGTGGAAGGAGAACGGCACCTTGTAGAACTGCGGCGGATCGACGGGGAAGAAACGCTCCACAACCTTGTCCGCGATCCAGGCATAGGGATTATACCGAGGCGAATCCCAGACGTTGAAAAGATAGCGGCCTGCGGGCGCCAGAACGCGATGGACCTCACGGTAGGACTTGCCCTTGTCCGGATAAAACATCACACCGAACTGACAGACGACAGCATCGAAGCTGGCATCCTCGAAGGGCAGCTGCATGGCGTCGGCGGGCTGGAATTCGACCTGCTCGCCAGGCCTGAATTTCTGGCTCGCGACCTCGAGCATGGGCGGGTTGAGATCTGGCGCAATCAGCGCCGCGCCGTCAGGCAGGGCATCGCGCAGCCGGAGGGGGACGATACCGGTCCCCGCCGCTGTCTCCAGCACCCGCGCCGGAGCGAAAGCAGACACCCGCCGCGCGATGTCTTCGGCATAGCCGGCGAAGATGACTGGTCCCAGGATCCGATCATAGTGTTCGGGGATGGAGCCGGTGAAACGCGCGGAGTCGCTGCCCATGATATCCTCCCTGCCGGCGCAGGATATCATGAAGCCCTCACCCGCGTTGTTCACACTTGTCGATCGGGCGGACACCCCGAGGGAGCCCCGCTATGCCCGGCGCCGCTCTGGCCCGTGATCCAGCCACTCCAGATCCTCCGGCGACAGCGAAATATCCAGCGCTTTGAGGCTGTCCTCCAGCTCGTCCAGCGTGCGCGGGCCGATCAGCGGCACGGACGGGAAGGGCTGCGCCAGCACGTAAGCGAGCGCGACATGAATCGGGCTCTTGCCGAGCCTCCTCGCCAGCTCGATGGCGCGGTCACGGCGGCCGAAGTTCTTCTCCGAGTACCAGACCCGCACCAGCTCCTCATTGTCGTGGCGGTCGCGGCCGGCGCGGTCGGTGAAGAAGCCGCGGCCCTGGCTCGACCAGGCGAAGTTCGGCATCTGGCGCGCCGTCAGCCAGGCTTTCCAGGCATCAGTCGAGGAGGTGATGCAGCCGGCCCAGATCGGCTCCAGCATCTCGGCCAGCGAGAAATTGTTGGAGAGCGCGCCGGGCTTCTGCTTGCCGGTGCGTTCGGCATAGGCAATCGCCTCGTCCATGCGCTCCATCGTCCAGTTGGAGCCGCCGAACAGCCCGCGGATGCGGCCTGCCTTGGCCTCTCGGTCCATGGCATCGACGAACTCGCCGACCGGCACGTCCGGATTGTCGCGGTGCATGAAATAGACGTCGACATGGTCGGTCTGCAGCCGGTCGAGCGACTGGGCGAGCTGCTTGCCGATCACGTCGGGGTAGCAGAGCGGCGAATGCGCGCCCTTGGCGATGATGACCGATTTTTCGCGCACGCCGCGATTCCTCAGCCACTGCCCAAGGAGCGTCTCGGTGTAGCCGGCGCCATAGACATAGCCGGTGTCGAACAAATTGCCGCCGACTTCGAAGAAGGCGTCGAGCAGGATAGAGCCTGAGGAAAAAGTTCGGAAATCCTCGAAGCCGAGCGCCAGCCGCGACACGGAGCGCGGCAGGCCTGGGATATCGCGTTTGCCGATGGCGGTGCCGCCGGTTCTGAGCGGCCGGCCGGAGATGGTGTTGACGCGCTTAGCCGGCTTCTCGATCTCATATTCGAGCCCGACCGCGGCGCGCCATTTGTCGAGCACGCGCAGCGTGCCGAGACTGTCGGCCCAGCCCATGCCCGGCCAGGCGAACTCCTGCCTGCCTGCCCGGATCGCTTCGCCGGCGGCATCGACCTCGAAGGAATAGACATGGCGGGTTTCGTTGACACTGATGGTTTCGCGCGTCCCGTCGGAGCGGATCACGTCGATCTTGCCCAGGCCGACATCGCGATTGCCACCGGCGAACCAGAAGTCAGGCACCTCGACATGGCCCTTGGTGCCGAAAATGCGCAGCACATTGTCCTGGTTGAGCGAAATGCTGCAGGAGACCTCGGCGACGATGCCACCGGGGAAATGCAGCAGCGCCGAGGCCCATTCGTCGACGCCGGACTGGCCGAGATGGGCGGTGCCCACCACCTTGTCCGGCTCGAGGAAGGGCTGCCCCACGGCCGCGCCGGCAATCAGCCTGGCCATCGACACCGGATAGCCGCCGACATCGAGGATGCCGCCGCCGGCCAGCTCGTTGGCGTAAAGCCGGTGCTCCGGCAGGAAGCCCGGCATGGCGAAGCCGAAGCTCGACTTGATCATGCGCACCTCGCCGATGACGCCCGACTTGACCGACTCGACCAGCTGCAAGGTTTGTGGGTGCAGGCGGTACATGAAGGCTTCACCGAGGAACGTGCCCGCCTTGCGCGCCGCATGCATCATGGCGTCGGCCTCGAAGGCGGTCAGCGCCAGCGGCTTCTCGCAAAGCACGTGCTTGCCGGCCTCGGTGGCCTTGATCGCCCATTCGGCATGGCCGGGATGCGGTATCGAGATGTAGACGGCGTCGACTCCATCGTCGGCAAGCAGCGCCTCATAGCCGTCGAGGATGCGCGCGCCCGGAAAGGCCTCCGCGAGACCCGGCTTGCCGGGGTTGCGGGCGCCGAGCGCGACCAACTCGCCGGTGCGCGACTGCGCCACGCCGCCGGCAAAGGATCTTGCGATGCTGCCGGGTCCGAGGATGCCCCAGCGAATTTTTCCAAATGTCATGTCGAATTCTCCATGCGATCGCCGCCACGCCTGGCATGCCGGCAAAGAAAACTGGGATCAGCGAATCCTCGCACCTGTCCTGTCGAAGAGCAGCGAGCGCTCGGCCTTGATCGAGACGGTGAAATGGTCGCTGCTGGCGCGCTGGCGCCTGGCCTCGCGCTCGATGATCAGCTCCTCCGGCCCGGCATCGGCGTAGACGTAGCTTACCGAGCCCAGATGCTCGGCGACGTCGGCCTTGACCGGTATGTCGCAGTCGCCCTCGCCGGCCTCGAAGAAATGCTCCGGCCTGACCCCGAGCATGACCTCGGTGCCTACGGTCGGGAACGCCTCGCAGAGCGGTTTGCGCAACCGGGCGCCGCCGTGATTGACGAGCTCGACGACTGCTGCGCTGTTGGACGTCTCGACGACCTTCGCTGCGATGAAATTCATCTTCGGCGAGCCGATGAAGCCGGCGACGAAACGGTTGGTCGGATCGTCATAGAGGTCGAGTGGCGCGCCGATCTGCTCGACATTGCCGGCCTTGAGCACGACGATGCGGTCGGCCAGCGTCATGGCTTCGGTCTGGTCGTGCGTCACATAGATCATGGTGACGCCGAGCTCCTTGTGCAGGCGCGAGATCTCGACCCGCATCTGGACCCTGAGCTCGGCGTCGAGATTCGAGAGCGGTTCGTCGAACAGGAACACCTGCGGCTCGCGCACGATGGCGCGGCCGATGGCGACTCGCTGGCGCTGGCCGCCGGACAATTGTTTTGGGCGACGCTGCATCAGCTCGTCGATGCACAGGATCTCGGCGGCGCGTTTCACCCGCCGTTCGGTGTCGGCCTTCGGGTTGCCGTTCATCCGCAATCCGAAGCTCAGGTTCTGCTCCACCGTCATATGCGGATAGAGCGCATAGGACTGGAACACCATGGCGATGCCGCGGTCCGCCGGCTCGACGTCGTTCACCACCTTGCCGCCGATGGCGATCTCGCCGCCGCTGATGTCCTCCAGCCCGGCGACCATGCGCAAAAGCGTGGACTTGCCGCATCCCGACGGTCCGACGAAGACGACGAATTCGCCGTCGGCGATATCAAGGTTGGCGCCATGGACGACCTCGAAGGTGCCGAAGCGCTTGACGACATTGGTGAGGGTGACGGCGGCCATCGCGTCCTTTCTATTTGACGGCGCCGGCGGCGATGCCGGCGATGAAATGGCGCTGCAAGAGCACGAAGACGATGAGCATCGGCACGGTCAGCATGACGGCGCCGGCCATGATGCCGCCCCAGGAAACCTTGGTGAGGCCGATCAGCGTGCCGAGCGCCACCGGCGCCGTCATCGCGCCGGGCTGGCTGTTGATCAGCAGCGGCCAGAGATAATTGTTCCACGAGGCGAGGAAGAGGATGATGGCGAGCGCCGCCAGCATCGGCCGCGCCAGCGGCAGCGCGACGAACAGGAAGATGCGCCATTCCTTCACGCCTTCGACCCTTGCCGCATCAAACAGCTCCGCCGGCATCATCGAAAAAGCCTGGCGCATGAAGAGCACGCCGAGCGAATTGAAGAGCGGCGGCACGATCAGCGCGACCCAGGTGTTGGCGAGCTGGAAATCGCGCGCAACCATGATGAATTGCGGGATCAGCACCACCGCGTAGGGAAGCGTGATGGTGCCGAAGATGATCGCCACCACGATGCCCTTGCCGAGGAACTCGTAACGCGCCAGCGCCCAGCCGGCCATCGAGGTGAGCAGCACCGAAAGGAAGGTATAGGTCACCGCCACCGAAACGGAGATGCCGATGGCGCCGACGAAATTGGTGTCGCGCTGCAGATTGTTGAAATTGTCGAGGAAGCCGTCATGCGGCAGAAGCTCGATGCCGGGGCTGAAGATGCCGTTGTCGGGCATGGTGGAAAACACCACCATCATCCACAGCGGAAACAGCCAGATCAGCGCCAGCGGCGTCAGGAAAAGATGCAGCGCAATCGTGCGCCCGAGCCGTCTTTGGGAACGCGAAGTCATTTCGGCTCCCTCGTCAGCCAGAGCTGCACCAAAGTGATCGCGATCGCCAGGCCCGCCATGGTGTAGGCGACGGCCGAGGCATAGCCGAAATTGAGCGAGCGGAAGCCCTGGCGATAAAGCAAGAGACCCAGCGTCTCCGTGCCGCCGCCCGGTCCGCCGCGCTCGGTGATCAGGAACGGCTCGGTGAAGAGCTGCATGGTGCCGATGATCGACAGCACGGCGCAGAAGACGATGACCGGCTTCAACAGCGGCAAGGTGATGTGGAAGAACTGCTTGACCTTGCTGACACGATCGAGCGTCGCCGCCTCATAGACGTCGTCCGGAATGGACTGCAGGCCGGCAAGGATGATGATGGCGTTGTAGCCGGCCCAGCGCCAGGTGACCGCGATCATGATCAGCGCCATGGCCGGCGTGACGTTGGAGAACCAGTCGATCTTCGGCAGGCCGACGCTGTTCAAGAGCTTGTTGACGATGCCGAAATCGAGGCTGAACATCAGCCGGAACACCGCCGAATAGGCCACCTCGCCGACCACGACCGGGGCGAAGAAGGCAAAGCGGTAGAGGCCGCGCGCTTTCAGCAGCGGCGAATTCAAAAGCACCGCCATCACGATCGCCAGCGAGATCATCACCGGCACCTGGATGACGAGGATCAGCAGCGTGTTCTTCAGCGCATTGAAGAAGGCAGGGTCGCCGATCAGGCGGCCCCAGTTGAAGGTTGGCGCGAAGCGCCACGGCACGGTGCGGGTCGCCTGGAAGGAGATCAGGAAGGAGCTGATGATCGGCCAGATCCAGAAGATGGCGAAGATCAGCAGATAGGGCGTGAGGAAGCGATACGCGGTGGCGTTGCGGTAGCGCATCGTCCTTCCTCCTTTCTACTCCTGATGGTTTGTCACGCCGGTTGCCGGCGTCAATCGCAAAGGCAGGCCCTGCCCCTCATCCGCCCGTCGGGCTCCTTCTCCCCGTATAGTGACGGGGAGAAGGGAAGATGGCCGATTACTTGACCGGCAGGCCCGTCGCCGCGGCGATCTGGCTGGCGGCGTCGTCGAGCGCGGCCTTGGCATCCGCGTAGCCGCCGGCCAGATATTTGGTCTGCACGGCGCGTATGATGATCTCGGCATCGCTCTGGAACGGCGTGCCGCGGCTCGGCACGACCTTCGGCAAGGTGGCCAGAATGTCCTTCCACACCGCCTGGTCGCCCCAATAGGGCTGGCCTTGCGCGACGTAAGGATCGTCGAGCGCCGAGATCAGCGAGGGCACCAGGCCGAAATCCTTCAGCATGGTGATCTGGCCTTCGTTGGTTTCCAGCGTGTATTTCAGGTAGGCGTAGGCAGCTTCCTTGTTCTTGCTGGCCGAGGTGATGGCCAAGGAGGAGCCGCCGAGATTGGCGGCGCGCGGGCCGTCGGCGGTGAGGCTCGGCATCAGATAGACGCCCCACTTACCGCTTTCCTTCGGCGATTCGGTGCGGATCGTGCCCTCATACCAGCCGCCATAGACCTGGGTGGCGACCGTGCCGGCGGTGTTGTTGGTGATCTTGGTCGACCAGTCGGCCGAGGACACGATGCCGGCGTCCTTCATCTCCTTGACCTTGGTCATGGCATCGACGCATTTCGGCTGGTTGACCGTGATCGACTGGCCATCCTCGGCGAAATAGGCGCAGCCCTGCTCGTTGGAGATCATGCGGAAGAATTCGGTGTCGCCGTTGAAGTCGGCATTGGTCATGGTGACGCCGGGATTGGCGGCCTGGATCTTCTTGCCGGCGGCGATGAAATCGTCCCAGGTCTTGATCGAAGCCGGATCGACGCCGGCCTTCTCGTAGAAGTCGCGGCGGTAGAAGACGGCGACCGGGCCGGAATCCCAGGGCATGGCGTAGGCCTTGTCGCCGACCTCGAGCTCGGTGCGCTTGAAGTCGGGGAATTTCTTCTGGTCTTCCGCGGTGTAGCCCAGCGTGTGCAGGTCGACGAAGCAGTCCGGGAACTGGCTCCAGTAATTCTCGGCCTCGCCGTTCTCGATCGAGACGATGTCGGGCAGGCCGACGCCGCCGGCGGCGCAGCCGGCGATCGACTTGTCATAGGTCGGCTGGTTGCCGAGGTCCTGAACCGTGACCTTGATGTCGGGATATTTCTTGTTGAAGCCTTCGACCGTCGATTTCAGCGACGAGGCGGCGATGTTCCAGCTCCAGATCGTGAGTTCGCCGGATTGCGCCAAGGCAGGGCCGCAGCCCAGGGCAAGCAAAAGCGTGGCGCAGGTCAGTGTGGTGCGCATTGAAATCCTCCCATTTCGTTTGCTCTCTCACCGTGAGCGTGGATAGATTATGCGGCGCGGAAGGCTTGTCCCCGACAAAGGGAATAAGAAGTTGGCGGAAAGTAAGATGCCGGAGCGTCCGTTCTACCAGCCAGGCGCAAGCAGCGTCGAAGGCCTGCCGCTGGCTTTGCAGATGTTCCACAACCACCCGCTGGTGATGTTGAAGCCGCACTGGCACGCCCAGGTCGAGGTGAATTTTATCGTCCGCGGCAGCGTGCATTACCGCATGGCGGAGCATGAGATCTCGCTATCGGCCGGCGAGATGTGCCTGTTCTGGGGCGGACTGCCGCACCAGATGGACGATCTGACCGACGACGCGATCTATGCCGGCGCGCACCTGCCCCTGGTGCATTTCTTCAGGCTGCACTTGCCCGCCGATGTCAGGCACCGGCTGATGACCGGCGCGACCCTTGTGACGAATGCCACCGACCAGTCCGACAACGACAATTTCAAGCGCTGGAACGAGTATGCGCGCTCGGGCGATGCGGCCAAGGCCGAACACGCCGTCAACGAGCTGCTCTTGCGGCTCGAGCGGGTGCGCTTCGAGCCGTACCGGCTGGTGCCGGAAACCGCGTCCGGACACGGGGCGGGCAGTCCCTTCGACCAGCAGTCCTCGCGCAATGTCGGGCGCATGTGCGACTTCATCGCCGAGAATTTCCTCTACGACATCGACTGCGTGAGCATCGCTTCAGCCGCCGACATCCATCCGAAATACGCCATGAGCCTTTTCAAGAAATCGACAGGCATGACGCTCAACGAGTATGTCAATCTTTTGCGGCTGAGCTATGCGCAGGCGCTTCTGATGCATGAGGGCGCCAACGTGCTGAAGGTCGCGATGGACTCGGGCTTCGGCTCGCTCAGCGCTTTCAACAAATCCTTCCGCAAGCTTGCCGGCATGTCACCCTCAGATTTCCGCAGGGCGGGCGTCAGGTAGCCCATTGATCAGGCGGCGGGTTCCCTCGCCGCTGGAAAGCTGACGATCACGGCAAGCCCTGGATTGTTGTTCTCCAGCGTAATTGTCGCGCCATGCAGGTCGGCCACCGCCTTGACGAGGCTCAAGCCCAGGCCACTGCCCGGCGTCGTGCGACTGGAATCCAGCCGGTAGAGCCGCTGGAAGACTTTCTCGCGCTCCTCGGCCGGGGTGCCGGGGCCATTGTCGCGGACATGGACGAGGACGCGGTCGCCTTGCCTGGTCACCGCCAGCTCAATCGCCGTGCCCGGCGGGCAATGCCTAAGCGCGTTCTCGACCAGGTTGGCGAGCATCTGCATCAGCAGGTCGCGATCGCCGTGGATGTGGCATTTCGTCTCCGGAACGATCTCTGTCGACAGTGATTTTCCATCGTCCTCCGCCACATCGGCATAGACCTCGCCGATGGTGCCGACGACGCTGCCGACGTCGAGGTCGACAAAACGCGCCTTGCGCGCGCCGGCCTCGATCTGGGCGATGCGCAGCAGCGCGTCGAAGGTCTCGTTGATCTGTCGGCTTTCGGTGCGCGCATCGGCCAGCTCGGTGGTGATGTCCTCGCCTACAGCCGTCTTGTCGGCGGCCTGCTCCAGGATCATCTGCAGGCGGTTGAGCGGCGTCTTCAGGTCGTGCGCGATGTTGGCGCTGACCTCGCGCATGCCGTCGACCAGGCCCGACAGGCGGTCGAGCGCGGCGTTCACCTGGGTGGATACGGCGTCGATGTCGTCGCCATTGCCGACCAGCGGAATGCGCGCGTCGAGCCGGCCGTGCGAGACGTCGACCATGGTGGCGGCGATGCCGTCGAGGCGCCGCTGGACACGCGAGGCGAGCAAGGCGCCGCCGGCGATCGCGAGCCCGGTGATGAACAGCGTGCCCCAGCCGAAGCTCATCAGCACGATAGTCTCCAGCTCGTCGGTCTCGGCCAGCGAGAAGGCGACCGTGAGACTGTTGCCGCCGACCTCGCCGGTATAGGCGCGGTACATCGTGTCGGGCGGCACGCCCGGCAATCTGGCGGCGAACATCGAAAAACCGTCGGGCAGGCCGGAAGCGGTGAAGTTTCCGGCCAGATGGTTGCCGTCGGCATCGCTCAGCGAGAAAAGCTGATCCTTGTCGGGGCTGAGGTCGGCGTTGTTGTTGACCGAGGCGACAAGGTCCTCCTTTTCGTTCCCCGCATAGGTCAGGGCCACGACCGTATAGGTCTCCTTGATCGATTGATCGAGCCGTCTCGCCAGGTTGGCGCTCATCAGCTGGTAGACGATCGCGCCGGAAAGGATGAAGGCAAGCACGAACAGGAAGGCAAAGGTGAGCGCCAGCCGGAACGGCGTGCTGCGCAGCAGGCTGGGGCGTGCCTCTTTCATTGCACTAGGCAGGCATCGGCCAGAACAGCCGCAGCAAGACCAGGGCCGCCAAGATCCAGACAGCAATCATGAAGATCAGCCCTGCCTTGCTGACCGGCCTGGCGCTGCGCGTTGCCTCGTCGCGGAATTCCTGCATGAGACCGGCCGGAACCAGCCTGACCGCCAGCATGATGCCGAGCGGCACGATCAAAAGGTCATCCAGATAGCCGAAGATTGGGATGAAATCCGGAATGAGATCGATGGGGCTGAGGGCATAGGCCGCGACCGCACCGGCAACGGCCTTCGCATACCAGGGAACGCGAGGATCGCGGGCGGCAAGCCACAACGCCACCACGTCGCGCTTGATGCCGCGCGCCCATCGCTTTGCAGTGTCCAGCATCGACATGCCGCTTATATACCGACACCCTGCCGGACGTGCGAGATGCGATCGAGCATGCATCGTCAACCCTGGGCATGCAGGCTGTAGCCGGTATTGCGCACGGTATGGATGAGCGGCACCTCGAACGGCCTGTCGACCTTGGCCCTGAGCCGGCTGATATGGGTCTCGACGACGCTGGTCTTGGGATCGAAATGGAAATCCCAGACGCGCTCCAGGAGCATGGTGCGCGTAATCACGCGGCCCTCGCCGCGCATCAGCACCTCGAGCAGGCTGAATTCGCGGGGCTGCAGGTCGATCACCTGGCCCTGCCTGGTCACGTGGCGCATGATCAGGTCCATTTCGAGGTCGGCGACGCGCAGGCTGGTCTTCTGCTCCTGCGCCGCCGGCCGCCGGCCGAGCGCGTTGATGCGGGCAAGCAGCTCCGAAAAGGCGAACGGCTTGACGAGATAATCGTCGCCGCCGGCCTCCAGTCCTTCGACCCGGTCGTCGACGCCGCCGATGGAGGTCAGGAATATGGCCGGCGTCTTGACGCCGGCCGCGCGCACCGCCTTTATCATCGACAGGCCGTCGAGGCCGGGAACCATGCGGTCGGCTACGATGACGTCATAGGCATCGCGGGTCGCCGCGACGAGCGCGTCATGGCCGTTGCGCAGGAGATCGCAGGCGTGCCCGGCTTCGCCCAGCCCCCTGACGATGTAGTCGGCAGTCCTCGGATCATCCTCAACCAGCAGAAGTCGCATGTTGGCGCATCGTCCGGATTCCATCGCAAACGCCATGGTAGCATCGGCGACGACCCATTCCCACAAGCCGGGCTTACGCACGCCTGTCCAGGTCCTTACAAATTCGTAAGAATGACCGAAAATACCGATCAGGCCTCGCAATGGGGTTGGAGAAAGGCTAGTGGGATGACGTCCTGCCTGGCCGGAGTGACTGAAACCGAATGGCTTACACATTGCTCAAGTCGGCGCCAAAAGCGTTCGACCAGCACAAGCGCCTGATCGTCGTCCAGGCCGCCGCGGTGGTGGCCGTCGTGCTGCTGTTGTTTTCCAAGCCGTTTCTCAGCGAGGGCTCGAGCGGGCACGAGCTGGTGGAGACGGCCGGCTTCGGCCTTGTGCTCGTCTGTTTCCTCGGCCGGCTGTGGAGCATCCTCTATGTCGGCGGCAAGAAGAACGACGAACTGATCGTCTCGGGTCCGTTCTCGATGAGCCGCAACCCGCTCTATTTCTTCTCGACCATCGGAGCGGTCGGCATCGGGCTGATGTTCGGATCGGTGCTGGCGGCCGGGATGCTCGGCCTCGCGAGCTTCCTCGTCTTCCGCTTCACCGCCGGCCGGGAGGCCGAGTTCCTGACGGCCAAGTTCGGCGCCGCCTACACGGCCTATGCCGAACGGACACCGCGTTTCTGGCCGAACCCGATGCGCTACCGCGACCAGGACCAGTGGCTCTTTTCCACCAGCGCGCTGAAAAGCACGTTCCGGGATGGGCTTTATTTCCTGGCCTTGTTTCCGCTCATCGAGACGGTCGAGCATTTTCGTGTGATCGGCATGCTGCCGACCTTGTTCACAATCTACTGATCGTGATTGGGCATTCGCTGTCCAATCTAAAAAGCCCCGGCCGATTGCACCCAAAAGAAGTCACGGGCAGCGCCTTGAGTCCGTGCTGACGGAGCATATACATCGGTATAACTTTGGCTGTCGGCTGGCGCGATGGACGTTCGCATATCGAAACACAATACACTCGGACGGCTGTCGGTGTTTGAACTCGACGCCTTGCGAGAAGCTTTCAAGCGATCGGTTCGCGAGAACAACGTCACCGAAATCCAGTGGGCCGAGCATGCCGAGCTTTTCGTCAAAAGCGCGATCGGCAAAGAAAGTCGCGCCATCCAGGCCTGATCGGCCGGTGCGACCTTCAGGTCGGCTCATAGCGGTTCACCGTTTCATGGAAACGCCGAACCGCTCTGTCTTTATTGTTTTCACGCAATTCCGGACGGAAGGCTGCGGCGAAGGCGCCGCGCCTAACCGTTACACGCTTTTCCTGGAATTGCTCTAGCCTTTGCCGCCGCCGCGCGCGCTGCGCCGCGTGCTTTCCAGAAGGATCGCCAGACAGCCGACCAGGATCAGAACGCCGCCGGCCAGCGCCGGCAACGCCAGAAGCTTCACGGCGCTGGCGACCAAGGCAATCAGGAGCAGTGCCAGAAGCGCCAGGCTGCCGTCGTCGACGAACATGCCGACGAGCTCCTTCAGGACGAGGCGGATGATTCTCATCGGGCAACTCCTTCAGCGGGCGCCGTGTAGGTGCTGCGCAGCCGGCGCATTATGGCGAAGGATGCAGCGGCGATGACGGCGAAGATGGCAAGGAGCGCAAAATCCTCGCCCGGCCATTCGGCGCCGAGGCCTTCGCCTGTCCAGAACACGCCGAAGCTGGTCAGCATCAGGCCGACGACGAATTTGAGCGCATTTTCCGGCACGCGCGCCAGCGGCCGGTGCACGGCGAGGCCGATCAGCATCACCAGCACGAAAGCCGCCAGCGCGCCGAGGCCGGCTTGAAGCGTCTGGCCGTGGGCGGCACCGACGGCGATGACGATGAACACCACCTCGACGCCCTCGAGCAGCACCGCCTTGAAGGCCGCCACGCCGGCCAGATAGTCGGCGCGGCGGTCGTCGGCCTG
>NZ_JHQR01000048.1 GCF_014843825.1 Mesorhizobium silamurunense | reverse complement strand
GCAGTCGCTGCCGCGCGCGACGCCCGCCGAGGTCCCCACCGTCGCCCCGAAGCAGGCGCCGCCGATGCTGCAGGTGGAGGGGCTGAACAAGACCTATGCCAGCCACGGCCGTCCGCTGAGGGCGGTGAAGGATGTCTCGGTCAGCCTGCGGCCCGGCGAGACGCTGGGCCTGGTCGGCGAATCCGGCAGCGGCAAGACCACCTTCGCGAGGCTGCTGCTCGGCCTCGTCCCGCCGGACGAAGGCGGCAGCATCGAGCTCGAGGGCAGAGAGTTGGCGCCGCGGCTTGCAAGCCGCTCGGAGGACCAGGTCAAGGCGGTGCAGATCGTCTTCCAGAATCCGGATTCGGCGCTCAACCGCTCGCATTCGATCCGGCACATCCTCAGCCGCGCATTGAAACGGCTGGGCGGGCTCACCGGCAAGACGCTGGACACACGCCTCGATGAGCTTGTCCGCTCGGTGCGGCTCACCGACCGCCATCTCGCGGTCAAGCCGCGCCAGCTCTCGGGCGGCCTGAAGCAGCGCGTGGCGATCGCGCGCGCCTTCGCAGGCGATCCGCGCATCGTCGTTTGCGACGAGCCGACCTCGGCGCTCGATGTCTCGGTTCAGGCGGCGATCCTCAACCTTTTGGCCGACCTGCAGTCGAAGCAGGACGTCAGCTACATCTTCATCTCGCACGACCTCGGCGTGGTGCGTTATCTCTCCGACAAGATCGCCGTGCTCTATCTCGGCCGCATCATGGAATTCGGGCCGTCGGAAGCGGTGTTTTCCGGGCCGCACCACCCCTACACCGAAGCGCTGTTGTCGGCAGTGCCGAAACTCGACCGGACGGAGAGGTCGCGCATCCGTCTCGACGGAGAAATCCCGAGCGCGGCCAACCCGCCGACAGGCTGCGTCTTCCACACGCGCTGCCCGCGCAAGATCGGCGCGATCTGTGAGACGCAGGAGCCGGAGCTGACCGAGGCCGAGGCCGGCCACACCATCCGATGCCATATTCCTTTCGAGGAATTGGCACGGCTGCAGAAACCCAAGGCAGTGGAGCCGGCGTGATCGCCGTCAGAATGCCGCCGCACCTGCCATGCTGAAGGCGCGGTCGCTCTCCGCGAAAGCCTGATCGCCGGACAGGTTCCTGGCGAGCGTGCGCAGGCCGGTCAGGGCGATGTCGAG
Organism: Mesorhizobium silamurunense; assembly: GCF_014843825.1. Taxonomy (GTDB): domain Bacteria; phylum Pseudomonadota; class Alphaproteobacteria; order Rhizobiales; family Rhizobiaceae; genus Mesorhizobium; species Mesorhizobium silamurunense. The sequence goes on along the minus strand of NZ_JHQR01000048.1, from coordinate 56,766 downwards.
GGCATCCGAAGATGCCGGGTTCTCCGGATAGGCAAGGTAGATCGGGCGCTGGAACACCGGCGTATCCTCGACGCGCCTCAACTCGCCCCGCTCGATATGGGCGCTGACGGCGCTTAGCGGCAGATAGGCGGCCGCCCGTTGCGACAGCACGTGCTGCAGGCCGATGAACACCAGCCCGGCCGAGATAGCCGGCTTCACCCTGCCGGCAAAGACGCGGTCGTGCTCGACGCGGAATTCCAGCCCCCAGTCCATCAGGATGTAATTCTGCGTCCACGGCCCGGCCTGCGCCGTATGCTGGACGAGAACCACCTGGTCGACGGCCAATGTCTCATAGACGATGCCGGGATGCGGCTTGGGCAGATAGAGGATGCAGATGTCGAGCAGGCCTTCGGCCATCTGGTCGATCGCGAGATCCGGAAAGCTGCCTTCCAGCCGCAGCGCGACATTCGGTCGCTTCGCCCGCATCCAGCTGATCCAAGGCGAGGTGATGCTGTCCCAGAGATAGGCGGGCGCGGTGAGCCTGAGAAGCATCTCGTAGCCATCGGGAACGGCGATGTCCTGGCGCGATTGCTCCCAGGTGCGGGTGATGGTGGAGGCATGCGGCAGGAACTGCCGGCCGGCCGGCGTCAGCGTGACGCCGTCGCTGTCGCGGACGAACAGCTTGCGCCCCAATTGTTCTTCCAGCCCGCGGATGCGCGCGCTGACGGTGGACTGGGCAAGGTTCAGCCGATGGGCGGCAATGGTGAAGCTGCCATGCTCCGCGACCTCGAGGAAACTGCGCAGATTCTCGGTATCCATGGTTTTCGCTTCCGGCTTGGCGGCGATCGAAGTTTCCGATGGCCCTCATCAAAAAATATCGCTTTTCGGCCGTGGTCAACAATGAACTAGATGGCAAAGCCCCACGCCAGCCAAGGAATGCAGCCATGCCGAAGCATTTCAGGACGATCGACGCCGCTCGCGGAAATCTCAGCGCAATCGAGAATTCCGCTATCGACGAATTGCTTGCCGGCCGGATCGGCCGGCGTGAATTCCTGCGCCATGGCAGTGTGCTCGGCCTGTCGCTGCCCTTGCTTGGCGGCATCGCCTCGGCGATCGGCCTTGACGCTCCAGAGGCGCGCGCCGAAGGCAAGCCGGGTGGCACGGTGCGCGCTGGCGTCGCCGTGCCCGGCGGCGCCATCGACCCGGTGACCTTCTATGACAGCGGCAGCTACCAGCTCGTCTTCCAGACGGCCGAATTCCTGTGCGTGACGCAGCCGGATCTCACGCTGAAGCCGGTGCTGGCGGAAAGCTGGTCGCCCAACGCCGACGGCAGTGTGTGGACCTTCAAGCTGCGCAGGGGCGTGAAATTCCACAATGGCGAGGACTTCAGGGCCGACGACGTGGTGGCGACCTTCGATCGGCTTGCCGATCCGAACGGCGCCTCCAACGCGCTGTCGGTGTTCAAGGGCCTGCTGTCGAAGGGCGGCACGCGCAAGGTCGACGACCACACCGTCGAATTCCATCTCGACGCGCCGAACGGCAGCTTTCCCTATTCGGTGTCGATCGACAACTACAACGCCGTCATCCTGCCGGCGAGCTACAAGGGCGACTACGAGAAGACCTTCGAGGGCACCGGCCCGTTCCGGCTCGAAAGCTACACGCCGAAGGTCGGCGCGAGCTTCGTGCGCAATCCCGACTACTGGGGCGAGAAGGCGCTGCCCGACCGGCTCGAATTCAAGTTCTACGCCGACGTGCAGCCGCGCATACTGGCGCTGCAGGCCGGCGAGGTCGACGTGCTCGACGCCATCCCGCTCGACGTCAGCCAGGTGGTGCTCGGCAATCCCGACATCACGGTACTGCGCGTCGCGTCCACCGCGCATCGCCAGCTCCATATGCGCTGCGACATGGCGCCTTTCACCGACAAGCGCGTACGCCAGGCGCTGGCGCTCTCGATCGACCGCTCCAAGCTGGTCGACGGTCTCTGCCGCGGCATGGCGGCGACCGGCAATGACAGCCCGTTCGCGCCCGCCTTCCCCGCCACCGACAAATCGGTGCCGCAGCGCACGCAGGACATCGCCAAGGCCAAGCAGTTGATGGAAGCCGCCGGCCTCGCCAGCGGCTTCGACATGACGCTGACCACGCTGCGCTATTCCGACATTCCGGGCTACGCGCAGCTATTCCAGAACTTCGCCAAGGAGATCGGCGCGCGCATCTCGCTCAACATCGAGGACCAGGACAAATATTACGGCAAGGCGGTGTTCGGCCAGTCGGACTGGCTGGACAGCCCGCTCGGCATAACCGACTACGCGCACCGCAGCGTGCCGAACGTCTTTCTGAAAAGCCCACTGGTCAGCGACGGCCCGTGGAACGCCGCGCATTTCAAGAACGCCACCTATGACGGGCTAGTCACCGGCTATCTCAAGGCGCTCGACTTCGACTCACAACGCAAGGCCGCTTCCGACATCCAAAAACTGCTGCTCGATGAGACCCCGGTGATCTTCAGCTACTTCCCGGATCTGCTCGTGCCGGTGCGCAAGAACGTCAGCGGCCTGCCGCCGATCGCCGCCGGGCTGTTGCTCGATCGCGTATCGGTAGGTTGATCATGATTGCGCGCAAGAACCTGGCGGCAAACGACGAGAAAAGGACGAGTACCATTCGCAAGCCTCATCTGCGCGGCCGCGGGCCGCATTTCCCGCTGCTCGACAACATAGTGCAATATGAGTTCGAGCCGGGCTATGTCGCCTTCACCATGCCCTCACCCAAACGGCTGCGCGTGCAGGTCGGACCGATGATCGTTGCCGACACCACCAAGGCGCTGGTGTTTTATGAGAGCGACCATCTGCCGGTCTACTACTTCCCGATGAGCGACGTGCGCGAGGAGTTCCTGCTGCCGGGCAGGACGACCACGGAAGATCCGTTCAAGGGTGTCGCCACGCACTACTCGCTGAATACCGGTATCACGCTGGTCGAGGATGGCGCCTGGCGTTATCTCGATCCGGTCAAGGGCTGCCCGCCGATCGCGGACTACATCTCTTTTTACTGGCCGAAGATGACGCATTGGTGGGAGGAAGACGAGGAGATCTTCGTCCATGCCCGCGATCCGTTCCGGCGCGTCGACTGCCTGCCTTCTTCGCGGCGCGTCCAGGTGATTCTCGACGGCGAGCAGGTCGCCGACTCCCGGCGCGGCGTGTTCCTGTTCGAGACCGGCCACCCGGTGCGCCATTATCTGCCGATATCGGATACCCGGCTCGATATGTTCTCGCCCAGCCGCTACATCTCGCGCTGTCCCTACAAGGGTATCTCCAACTACTACCATGTGACGACCCCCAAGAAGCGGCACGAGAACCTTGTCTGGTATTATCCGGAGCCGGTGCACGAGGCTGAGCGCATCAAGGGGCTGGTGTGCTTCCACCACGAACTGGTCGACAAGATTCTGGTCGACGGGGTGGAGATCCCGAAGGAAGCGACCGCCGCGTCCGACGGGTATTTTTGAGCGGCGCTTCTCTGTCTTATGATCCCGGAGCGGAACAAGAGCGCAGCGCTGCTCAGCGGTGCGGAATAGCAGCGCCGCGATCCCTCGCGCCCCCCTCTGTCCTGCCGGACATCTCCCCCACTTTGGGGGGAGATTGGCAGTTCGGGCGCTCCGCTCACTCCTGCAACATTGAAAAAATAGCGAAGATGGCGCGACGGCTAATCTCCCTCCTTGTGAGGGAGATGTCCGGTCCTGCAGCGCGGCTGCTGCGGAGGACGGGCAGGACAGCGCGCTGTCCCGCCAGCATCAAAAAGTTCATGCAGCGTCTGCCGAAATGCCGGTTGAAATATTTTTCAAATAGAAATAGGAATGTTCAAACGATGATCGCGGCGCGGCGGCGCCCGGAACCGGAGGAAGCGACATGTCCCATCCGCAATTCGCAGCGGAACTCCTGCAGCGCGCTGAAAAACAGGGACCGATCACCATCGGGCTCGCCGGCGCCGGGCAGATGGGAACGGATATCGTCGTCCAGGTAGCACTCATGCCGGGCATGCGCATCGGCGCCATTTCCGAAGTCAGGCCGCAGGCGGCGATCGACGCCGCGCTTCTCGCCGGCCACGACCGTTCCGACATCGTGCAGGCACCCAATGCCTCGGCCATCGACCGCGCCATCGAGGCCGGCAAGATTGCCGTCACCGAGGACCTGCACGCGCTTGCCGCCGCCGGCCGCATCGACGTCATCATCGACGCGACAGGCAATCCCAACATCGGCACGCTGTTCGCGCTCGAAGTGATGAAGAACGGCAAGCATATCGTCATGCTCAACGTCGAGGCCGACATCACCATCGGGCGTTTCTTGAAAGAGGAAGCGCGCAAGGCCGGCGTGGTCTACACCGGCGCGGCCGGCGACGAACCAGCCTGCACGCTGGAGATCATCGGCTTCGCCAAGAGTCTTGGCTTCAACATCGTTGCCGCCGGCAAGGGCAAGAACAATCCGCTGAAGTTCGACGCAGTGCCCGCCGACTACGAGAAGGAGGCGGCCGAGCGCAACATGAATGCGCGCATGCTGGTCGAGTTCGTCGACGGCTCGAAGACGGCGATCGAGATGGTGGCGATCGCCAACGCCACCGGCCTGGTGCCCGACGTGCCGGGCATGCACGGCCCGACGGCGACGCTGGAGGAGCTGGCCAGCGTGCTCTGCCCGCGCGAGGACGGAGGCGTGCTGCATCGCAAGGGCGTGGTCGATTATTCGATCGGCAAGGGTGTGGCACCTGGCGTGTTCTGCATCATCGAGACCAAGCACCCGCGCGTCTTGGAGCGCATGATCGACCTCAAGGTCGGCAAGGGTCCCTATTTCACGATCTTCCGCCCCTATCACCTGACCAGCCTGGAAGTGCCGCTGTCGGCGGCGCGCGCCGTGGTCTACAAGCGCGCCGACATGGAGCCGCTCGACCATCCGGTTGCCGAGGCTGTGGCGGTCGCCAAAACCAATCTCGGCACCGGACAGTCGCTCGGCATGATCGGCGAGAACGACTATCGCGGCTTCGCCATGACCTGGGAGGACGCGCGCGCCAAGGGCGCCCTGCCGCTCGGCCTTGCCGAGCGCGCCAAGGTGGTGAAGCCGGTCAAGGCCGGCGACTTCCTCACCTATGAAAACTGTGTACCCGACGATTCGATGGTGATAACCCAGATCCGCCGTCGTCTCGACCAGTCGGACGGGCGGTTCGTAACCAACGCGGCCTGACCTTCCGGATCCCCGCCTGATGGACGATGTCGTAATCGGGATCGACGCCTCGACGACGGCCGTGAAGGCGATCGCTTTCGCGCGCGACGGCACGGAGCTTTTCCAGGCACGCGAGACCTATCCGCTTTCCAATCCGGCGCCAGGTCATTTCGAGCAGGACGCCGAGCATTGGTGGACGGCGCTGCTATCGGCGCTGAAACAGGTCGCTGACAAGATCGGCGCGTCGCGCGTGAAGGCGATTTCGATAGCCCACCAGCGCGAGAGCTTCACGCTTATCGACGGCGCCGGCAAGCCGCTCATCCCCGCCATCCTGTGGCTCGACGAACGCGCCCGCCGCCAGGTGGCGCGGCTTTCAGAAGAGCTCGGCCGCGAAGCGATCCGCGACTGGAGCGGCAAGCCGCCGGACCCGACGCCGGCGCTCTATGCGCTGGCCTGGCTCATGGAGCACAGGCCGTGGGCACTCACTGATGCGGCAGCGCTCGTCGACGTGCATGCTTTCTTCATCCACCGGCTGACCGGGCGTCTCGTCACCAGCACGGCGAGCGCCGATCCGCTCGGGTTGCTCGACATCGCGCATTGCACTTGGCATCCGCGGCTGGTCGAGGCGGCAGGCCTGCGGCCAGAGCAACTGCCGGAACTGGCTGCGCCCGGCGCGATCTGCGGCAAGCTTTCCGAAGATATCACTGCGGCGACCGGCCTGAAGGCCGGCACGCCGGTCGTGGCCGGCGCCGGCGACGGCCAGGCGATGGGTCTCGGCATGGGCGTCTACGGTCCCGGCAAAAGCTATCTGTCGCTGGGCTCGGGCGTCGTCAGCGGAAACTATTCCGCCACGGTCACGACATCGGATGCGTTTCGCACGCTGGTCTCCCCGACCGGCACCGGCTTCATGCTGGAAACCGTGCTTCGCTCCGGCATGCAGTTGGTCGACTGGATCGTGCGCACCACCGGATCGCCTTCGGCCGCCGTGCTGGAAAAGGCGGCAATGACGGTCGCCCCTGGCAGCGACGGCCTGCTCGTCATGCCTTATTGGGCCGGCGTCATGAGCCCCTATTGGGACGGCGCGGCGCGCGGCGCCATCGTCGGCTTGTCGCTCGATCATCGACCGGAGCATCTTTTCCGCGCGACTCTGGAAGGCATTGCCTTCGAGCAGGCGATCGCCACCGATGCGATGGAGGAGCAGACCGGCAAGGCCGGCGCGATGATCGCGGCCGGTGGCGGCACCAATTCGACGCTCCTGATGCAGATTATGGCGAGCGTGCTCGAGCGGCCGCTCCTCGTCTCGCCGGTCAACGAGGCGGCGGCACTCGGCGCGGCCATGCTCGCGGCCACGGCAATCGGCTGGTTCGCCTCGCCGGAGGACGCCGCAAAGGCGATGGCCGCGGCGCCGGCAAGGCAGGTCGATCCTGTCGAGGCCCTGATCCCGACCTACCGCGCCCGCAAGGCGATCTACCGCGACCTCTATCACGCGACGCGCGATATCCATGCGCGGCTCAGTGATATTGGGCAGGTGTAATTAGGTCCAGACCTTAGCGATTGAGCAGCCCCTTGGCCGCGTCCTCGTCGGTGATCAGCACCGAGACCTTCGTGTTGGCGAGTGCTGCGCGCATGACGGCGATCTTCTCTTGCCCGCCTGACACCAGAATAGTGGTCGGGATGTCGGACAGATCCTGGAGCGGATAGGCGCAGACGCGGCGGTTGACCTCATGGTCGACGATGTGGCCCTCGGCGTCGATGAAATGGCAGAGGATGTCGCCGACCGCGCCGGCCGCCTGCAATTCCTCCAATTCGCTCGGCTTGATGAAGCCGTAATTGGCGATCGGACTGTCGCTGGAGAAGGAGCCGACGCTGAGCACGGCGATGTTGGCGCGCCGCGCGCGGAAGACGACGTCCTGGACGCTGCGCTGGCTCATGAAGGCATCGCGCTGCTCCGGCCGGTCGGCATAGACGGGCACCGGCAAGAGGTAGCATTCGGCGCCGATCTTTTCGGCAAGCTCCCAGGCGCTCTCGGTCGGATTGAGCGGCTGCGCGTGGGTGAGGCCGCCAAGCATTGAGACCACCGTGGTCCTGGCGATCGGCCGTCTGGGCAATTCGTTGATAGCGAATTTCAGCGTGCGGCCCCAGCCGAGCGCAATCACGTCGCCGGGATTGACGTTGTCGGCGAGATAGGCCGCGGCGGCATGGCCTATCATCAGCGGCGCGTTGCTCCTGTCGGCGGCGGACGGCACGACCACGGCGTGGCTGAGGCCGAAGCGCTGCTTCAGGCTTTCCTCCAATTGCACGCATTCGACGACACTGTCGCGGATGCGAAACTGGACCACGCCCTCCTCGCGCGCGGCGGAGAGTATCCGGTGCACCTTGATGCGACCGACGCCGAGGATCTCCGAGATCCGCTCCTGCGTCAGGCCTTCGACATAATAGTGCCAGGCGGCGCGGGCCTTGAGCTCGGCGTCCGGGAAGCGCGAAGCCTTCTCGTTCTCGATCGCCGCCATCCTTATGCCTCCCGCATGCGCTGGACTTCCCTATGGCAAACCGTCGGCTCGCGCAAACCGCCGCCGAAAGCGTCGGCGGCACTTGACAATTTTCTGATGAACGTTTTAGCTGAACAAAATTGCATATCAAAGATAAATTGTTCACAAGGGAGGATGCCTGGTGAACAAGAGCGGACGGCGAGGCACGCCGGCCCGCTGACGGAGGAGACGAAGTGGCCGTGAGCAACGAGACGAGCGAGTTGAAGGCCGGCACCGGTGCCGCGCAGGGCGCTTCCGGTGCAAAGCTTTCGGCCCTGTTTGCCGGAACGATGGGACCGCTGATCGGCCTGGCGCTTTTGTGCCTGGCGCTGGCGCTGACCACCGATACCTTCCTGACGGTCCGCAACATCCTCAACGTGCTCGACCAGGTGACCGTGCTCGGCATCATGGCGATCGGGATGACGCTGGTCATCCTGATTGGCGGCATCGACCTTTCCGTCGGCTCGGTGCTGGCGCTGGCCTCGATGGTGATGGGCTATGTCGCCTACCCCGACTATCTCAACCTCGGTGTGCCGGTAGGCATTGCCGCAGCGCTCATCGTCGCCGGCGCCTGCGGCCTGGTCTCCGGGCTGCTGGTGACGGTGGCGAAGCTGCCGCCCTTTATCGCGACGCTCGCTATGATGTCGGTGGCGCGCGGCCTCGCCAACATGATCACCGACGGCTCGCAGATCGTCGGCTTTCCCGACTGGTTCACCAACCTGTCGATCGTGCGCCATTTCGGCTTCCTGTCGGTCACCGTCGGCCTGATGATCGTGCTGGCGATCGTCTTCGCCATCTTCCTCAACTATCGCGCCACCGGTCGCAGCCTCTACGCGATCGGCGGCAGCGCCGAGGTCGCCCGCCTCTCCGGCATTCCGGTTAAATCGCTGACCAACTGGGTCTATGCGATCTGCGGTTTGCTGGCGGGACTCGCCGGCATCGTGCTCGCAGCACGGCTCGATTCCGTGCAGCCGAGCTCAGGCGTCGGCTACGAGCTCGACACGATCGCCGCAGTGGTGATCGGCGGCGCCAGCCTTTCGGGCGGCATCGGCTCGATCGGCGGCACGGCCATCGGCGTCCTCATTATCGGCGTGCTGCGCAACGGGCTCAACCTGCTCGGCGTCTCGCCCTTCATCCAACAGGTGGTGATCGGCGTGGTGATCGCGCTGGCGGTTGCCACCGACACCTGGCGGCGCCGCAGGCAATAGGAATTCGCCCGGATGTCCGGGCGGAACGGATCGGTCGATCCGAGACTGGGACTGTCCGGCCGGGGGCGCCGCGATGCGCAGGCTGGACGGAATTGAACACCAACGGAGGAAAAACATGCTGACCAAACGTTCACTGCTGCTTGCGGCCGCGGCCATTGTCCCGCTGCTCGGCCTGTCCGATGCCGCCTCGGCCAAGGACGCCAAGAAGCTCGGTCTCGCCGTCGCCAATCTGCAGGCGGACTTCTTCAACCAGATCAAACAGTCGGTCGAAGCCTACGCCAAGGAGAAGGGCATCGAGGTCATCACCGTCGACGCCAAGGGCGACTCGGCAACGCAGGTCAGCCAGGTGCAGGACCTCGTCACGCAAAACATCGACGCGCTGATCTACATCCCGGCCGGCGCCACCGCCGCCACCGTTCCGACCAAGACCGCCAAGGCCGCCGGCATCCCGGTGGTCAATGTCGACCGTAACGCCGACGGCGCGCCCGGCGACACCTTCATCGCCACCGACAGCGTCAACTCCGCCAAGGGCGTGTGCGACTACATCGCCAAGCAGGCCGGCGGCAAGGGCGAGATGGTCATCATCCACGGTCAGAAGGGCACGACGCCGGAAGTCGACCGCTCGAAGGGCTGCGGCGAGGCGCTGAAGGCCTATCCGGGCATCAAGGTGGTCGGCGAGCTGTGGAGCGACCAGTGGCACCAGGACGAAGGCTTCAAGCTGGCGCAGGACCTGCTGCAGGCCCATCCCAATGTCTCGATCATCTTCGGCCAGGCCGACGCCCTGGCGCTTGGCGCCGCGCAGGCGGTCAAGGTCGCCAATCCCGACCACAAGGTCTGGATCGCCGGCTTCGACGGCGACGTGGCGGCGCTGAAGGCGTTGAAGGATGGCGTCTTCGACGTGACCGAGACGCAGGGCATGGGCCGGCTCGCCGTCGACTCGGCGATCAAGATCGTGGCCGGCGACAAGCTGCCCGCCGACCAGCTGCAGGACGCGACGCTGACCACCAAGGACAATGTCGCGCAGTTCATCGAGAAGCATCCCTGAGGGCTAGCTGAGTACCTAAAAGAGCGCCACGATGTCCCTTGACCCCCACACCGGCGAAAGCCCGCATAACGGGCTCTTCGTCAACGGCCTCTGCAAGAGCTACGGACCGGTGCAGGTCCTGGCCGATGCGAGCTTCGAGGTGCGGCCGGGCGAAGTCGTGGCGCTGCTCGGCGAGAACGGCGCCGGCAAGTCGACCGTCTCGAACATCATCGCCGGTTCGACCAGGCCCGACGCCGGCACCATCATCTGGCGGGGGAAGCCCTACTCCCCCGCCAACCCCGCCGCGGCCATCGAGGCCGGCGTCGGCATGATCCATCAGGAATTGAAGCTGCTGCCGGACCTGTCGGTGGCGGAGAACGTCTATGTCGGGCGCCTGCCGATGCGCGGCGGCCGCATCGACCGCGCGACCATGAACGCGAAGGCCTCGGCGCAGTTGAAGCGCCTCGGCCTCGACGTCTCGCCGGAGCGCAAGGTGCGCACGCTGCGCGTCGCGGCTCAGCAGCAAGTCGAGATCGCCAAGGCGCTGACGCTGAACGCCGAGCTTTTGATCCTCGACGAGCCGACGGCGGCGCTCGGCGGCGAGGAGACGGAGCTCCTCTTCAAGCAGATCCGCAAGCTCAAGGCCGAAGGCATGTCCTTCGTCTATATCAGCCACCGCCTCGACGAGATCGCGCAGATCGCCGATCGCGTGGTGGTGATGCGCGACGGCCGCATCGTCGCCCGGCACGAGCGCGCCGACATCCCGGTGCGCACCGTGGTCGAGCAGATGGTCGGCCGCAGCGTCGAGCGCATGTTCCCGAAGCTGTCGGCGCCGGGCACGGAGACGGTGCTCGAAGTCGAGAACCTGTCCTCGCCGGAGCGCAGCTTCAACAACGTTTCATTCTCGGTGAAGTCGGGCGAGATCCTCGGCATCGCCGGGCTGATCGGCGCCGGCCGCACGGAGCTGGTGCGGGCGATCGCCGGCGCCGATCCGATCTCGTCTGGTGCGGTGCGCGTCGCCGGCCAGCCAGTCCACCTCAGCGGCCCGGCCGCGGCGATCAGGGCCGGCGTCGTGCTGGTGCCGGAAGATCGCAAGGAACAGGGCGTGGTGCTGGAACAGACGATCGGCGAGAACCTCGCGATCGGCAATTTCGACCATGTGGCCCCGAAGGGCTGGGTGTTTCCCAAAGCGGTGCAGAGGTTCGCCGAGGCCGGCATATCGAGGCTCGGCGTGAAGGGCCGGCCGAACCAGGCGGTCTCAAAACTTTCCGGCGGCAACCAGCAGAAGGTGATCATCGCCAAATGGGTGTCGCGGCCGCCCAAGGTGTTCATCCTCGACGAGCCGACGCGCGGCATCGACGTCGGCGCGCGCGCCGCGATCTACGACGTCATCGCCGACCTCGCCCGCTCGGGCATGGCGGTGGTGGTGGTGAGCTCGGACCTCGAGGAGGTGCTGGGGCTTTCGCATCGCGTGCTGGTGCTGAGCCGCGGCCGCCAGCGCGGCATCCTCGATCGCGATGAGGCGAGCAACATCGCGGTGATGGAACTCGCGACAAGCTGAGGACGACACATGGGAACAAAGCGCAGCAGGTGATACCCTCCCAAGCACCGGACCGCGCGGGGCGCCAGCAGGACTGGCGCCCCTTCTTTCAGAGAGAGGGGAGAGAGATGAAACTGTTCGATCTTCATGGCGACGTGGCGCTGGTGACGGGCGCCGGCAGCGGCATCGGCCAGGCGATCGCCATCGGGCTCGCGGAAGCCGGCGCCGATGTCGCCTGCTTCGGCCACAGTTCGAAAGGCGGGCTGGAGGAGACGGCCGGCAAGATCAAGGCGCTCGGCCGCAAGGCGCTGGTGCTGACCGGCACGGTGACTTCCGAGAGCGACCTCGCGGCGGCGGTCGAGCGTATCGAAAAGGAACTCGGCGCGCTGACGATCGCGGTCAACAACGCCGGCGTCGCGGGAGCCGAACCGGCCGAGACGCTGCCGATGGAAAAGTGGCAGAAGCTCTACGACGTCAATGTCAGCGGCGTGTTCCTCTCTTGTCAGGCCGAGGCGCGGGTGATGCTGCCCCGCCGCAAGGGCTCGATCGTCAACATCGCCTCGATGTCCGGCTCGATCGTCAACCGCGGCCTGACGCAGGCGCACTACAATTCATCCAAGGCGGCGGTGATCCACATGTCGAAGAGCCTCGCCATGGAGTGGGCCGATCGCGGCCTGCGCGTCAATGTGGTGAGCCCCGGCTACACGCTGACGCCGATGAACAAGCGGCCGGAAGTCGCCGAGCAGGTGAAAATCTTCGAGCGCGACACGCCGATGGGCCGCATGGCGACGCCGGAGGAGATGGTCGGCCCTACCGTGTTCCTGGCGAGCCGGGCCGCAAGTTTCGTCACCGGCATCGACCTCATCGTCGATGGCGGCTTCGTCTGCTGGTAGGAGAAAGAAAAGGTGCAGAAGCGTTTTGAAGGAAAGACAGCGGTCGTCACGGGCGCCAGTGGCGGCATAGGTGCGGCCATGGCGAAACGCTTCGCGGCAGAGGGTGCTACGGTCGTGATAAGCGCCATCGACCCGCGCGTCGACGAGGTCGCTGCCGGCCTGAAGGCTGCGGGCGCGAAGGTCGCCTCGATGCGCATGGACGTGACGAAGAAGGATGAGGTCGCAGCCCTCTACGATCTCGCCGAAAAGCAGTTCGGCCGCGTCGACATCTCGGTTCAGAACGCCGGCGTCATCACCATCGCCAAGATCGAGGCGATGACGGAAGCCGAGTGGGACAAGGTGATGGCGGTGAACACCAAGGGCGTGTTCCTGTGCTGCCAGGAAGCGATCGGACGCATGCGCAAACATGGCGAGGGCGGCCGGCTGATCAACACCGCGTCCGGCCAGGCGCGGCAGGGTTTCATCTACACGCCGCACTACGCCGCCTCGAAGTTCGGCGTCGTCGGCATCACCCAGAGCCTGGCCAAGGAAGTGGCCAGGGAAAAGATCACCGTCAACGCCATCTGCCCCGGCATCATCGACACCGACATGTGGGCCTATAACGACACCGCATGGGGCAAACTGCTCGGCGACTACAAGCCGGGCGAACTGATGGCGGAATGGGTGAAAAACATCCCCATGGGCCGCGCCGGCAGTGGCGAGGATGTCTCCGGGCTGGTCAGCTTCCTTGCCAGCGACGACGCGGCCTACATCACCGGACAGACCATCAATGTCGACGGCGGCCTGATCATGTCGTGAGGGGGCCGACGGCCGTCGATGGACCACAAGCGTGACGCTGTGGCGCGGCAAGGACCGGAAAGACGGCCAGGTCGTGTTCAACCTCCTGGTGTTCGCGACCTTCGCCGAGAGCCTCTGGCACACGATGCGCGATGCGGCCGCTGAATTCGGCGTCGCGATCGCGTATTCTGGAGAGCTCGGCTGACGGCCGGTCAGCCGACTTTCGCACGCCCCTCAACGCAGATCATCCGCCACCGGCTTTCGCCGATGGCGGATGATCCGAGGTTGCCACCTTTTATTCCGCAGCCAGCGCCAGCTGCGGCCTTTCGATGCCTTCGATCTGCTCCGGCTCCGGCGCCTGCTCGTCGGTCTTGGCTTTCTTCGGCTCGCGGCCGAAGAACAGGGCGTAGCCCGCCGGCAGCACCAGGATGGTGAGCACGGTGGCGACGAGGATGCCGCCCATCATGGCGTAGGCCAGCGGTCCCCAGAAGACGGCGCGTGAGATCGGGATCAGCGCCAGCACGGCGGTCAGCGCCGTCAGCATGATCGGGCGGAAGCGGCGGACGGCCGCGCCGACGATCGCCTCCGATCGCTCCATGCCCGCCGCGATGTCCTGGTCGATCTGGTCGACGAGGATGATCGAGTTGCGCATGATGATACCGAGCAGCGCGATGACGCCGAGGATGGCGACGAAGCCGAACGGCGCGCCGCTGATCAGAAGTGCTGCCGCGGCGCCGATGATGCCAAGCGGACCGGTGGCCAGCACCAGCATCGACTTGCCGAAATGCTGCAGCTGGACCATCAGCAATATGACGATGATGGCGAGCATGATCGGCGCTTTGGCCGCGATCGAGGCCTGGCTTTCGGCCGAATCCTCCGCGCCGCCCTGGATCTCGATCTTGTAGCCGGGCGCGAGACCGTCGCGCAGTCCCTTCATGTCGTTGTACATCCTGGTGACGACGTCGTTCGACTGCACGCCGTCCGGCAGCGTGGCGCGCACACTGATGGTCGGCAGGCGGTCGCGCCGCCATTCGACGCCCTGCTCCATGACGGGCACGACCTTGGCCACTTGCGACAGCGGCACCGAGCCGCCGAAGTCCGTCGGGATATAGACAGAGTCGACCGAGGACAGCAGGCGGCGGCTCGCCTCCGGCTCGCGGGCGACGATAGACACCGTCTCCTCGCCATCGCGGAAATCGTCGAGCGGCGCGCCGGACATGGTGGCCTGCAGCATCTGGCGGATGCGCTGCGAGGTGACGCCGAGTGCACGGGCGCGATCCTGGTCGATCACCAGCTTCATTGCCGGCACCGGCTCCAGCCAGTCGTCATGCACGGCGCCGAGCAGCGGGTTCGCCTGGAACCTCGCCTTCACCTCGTCGGCGATGCGGCGCACTTCCTGGCGGTCCGGACCCATGACGCGCATCTGCACCGGCCAGCCGGTCGGCGGTCCGAGGAACAGCCGATCGACCTTGCCGCGGATCGAGGGGAAGTCCTTGGCAAGGATCGAGCGCAGCTTGACGATCAGCCGCTCGCGCGCCGGCTCGTCCTTGGCCATGACCAGGAGCTGGGCAAAGTTCGGATTCCTGAGCTGCTGGTCGAGCGGCAGGAAGAAGCGCGGCGCGCCTTCGCCAATGTAAGTGGCGATGAAGCGCTTGTCCTGGTCGTCCATCATCCTGGCTTCCAGCGCCTTGGCCTGGCTCTCGACCTCCTTGATGCTGGTGCCCTCGGGCAGCCAGAGATCAACGAGGATTTCCGGACGCGACGACTGCGGGAAGAAGTTCTGCGGAATGAACTGGAAGGCCCACAGGCTGGTGCCGAAGGTGACCAGCGTCATCACCAGCACGATGATGCGGTGGCGCACGGCCCAGGTGACCGTCGAGCGCAGCCGCCGGTAGAAGCGCGTATCGAAGACGTCGTGATGGGTGCCGGCGTGCTTGCGCTGCTTCAGGATCATGTAGCCCAGCCACGGCGTGAAATAGACCGCCACGAACCACGACACGACCAGCGCGATGCCGACGACATAGAACAGCGTGCGCACATATTCGCCGGCGGTGGAGGCCGCAAAGCCGACCGGGATGAAGCCGGCGGTGGTGATCAGCGTGCCGGTGAGCATCGGGAAGGCGGTCGAGGAATAGGCAAAGCTTGCCGCCTCGATCTTGACCAGCCCCTCCTCCAGCTTTCGCTCCATCATCTCGACGACGATCATGGCGTCATCGACCAAAAGGCCGAGAGCGATGATCAGCGCGCCGAGCGAGATGCGCTGCAGGTCGATGCCGATTTCGTACATGATGGCGAAGGTGGCGGCCAAAACCAGCGGAATGGCGATCGCGATCACCAGGCCCGAGCGCCAGCCGATCGACAGGAACGAGACGACCAGCACGATCAGCAGCGCTTCGCCGAGCGCCTCCATGAACTCGTTCACCGCGTCCTTGACCACCTCGGGCTGATCGGAGATCTGGTCGACCGCAACGCCGTAAGGCAGCCCTTCCTCGAAGCGCTTGTAGGTCGCCTCGACATCCTTGCCGACGTCCCTGACGTTGAAGCCCTTGGCCATGACGACGCCGACCTGGACGCTCTCGTGGCCGTTGAAGCGGTACTTGCGCTGATACGGATCCTCGAGACCCGAGGTGACGGTGGCGATGTCGCCGAGGCGCGTCACCTGGTTGCCGGCGCGCAGCCTCAGCTCGCGGATGTCGGCGGCCCTGGTGACGTCGCCCTCGACAGAGATGCGCACAGAGCGCAGGCCGGTGTCGACCGAGCCCGCCGGATCGACGGCGTTCTGCCCTTTGACGGCGTTCTGCAGGTCGAGGATGGTCAGGCCGCGCTCGGCGAGCGCCTTGGAGGAGACGTCGATATAGATCTTCTCGGGCTGGTCGCCGATGATGACGGCCTTCTCGACGCCGGGCGTCGTCAACAACATGTCGCGCGCCTGGATGGCGAATTTCTTCAGCTCCGGATAGGTGAAGCCGTCGCCGCTGATCGAATGCAGCGTGATGAAGGTGTCGCCGAACTCGTCGTTGAAATAGGGGCCGAGCAGGCCCTGTGGCAGTTCATTGGCGATATCGCCGACCTTCTTGCGCACCTGGTAGAAGGCGTCTTTCACCTGCTCGGCATTGGTGTCGCCCTTGACCTGCAAGGTGATGATGGCGCTGCCGGCGCGGGTGTAGGAGCGGACGAAATCGAGATGCGGCGTTTCCTGCAGCTTGCGCTCGATCTTGTTGACCACCTGGTCTTCCATGTCCTGGATCGAGGCGCCCGGCCAGACAGCCTGCACCACCATGACGCGGAAAGTGAAGTCGGGGTCTTCCTTCTGGCCCATGCGCATCAGGCCGAGCGCGCCGGCCAGGATGATCAGGCCGAACAGGAAGCGCGCGATGCTCGGATGCCCGATCGCCCAGCGCGAGAGATTGAAAGGCCGCTTTTCAGTGCTGCTGTCCGTGGTCATGGCGCAAGTCCAGTCCAATTGGCCGGCAAGGCACGCTTGCCATTACTCATGAATTGCTCGGTGGCTTCCGGGCGGCGAGCACCTCAAGCGGAGAGAGACTCGCAATCGCGCTGGACGCGGCCGTGGTGCGGGGGATACCAACAGCCGGCGTCTCGTCGATCAGGCGCGTTCGCCGCCCGGAACCCATGCCCTCCCCGGCTCGCGGCTCGCGCAGCGAGGACGGGAAAGGCGTTCTTTCGCCTGGCTTCAAGTCTTAGTTTGATGCATGTCGTTCCCCCAAAACCGCTTCGCACTTTTGGGCGACAAGCATCAGCGCAGGCTGCTAGTGGTAGCGACGTTGTCCTCCGCCGAAGCGGATTGCTGGGCGATGTCGCCGGAAAGCTTGACCTTCAGGTTCTCGGTCATGAATTGCGTGCCGGCGGCAACCACCACGTCGCCCTGCTTCAGGCCATCGGCAACGGCGACACCGTCGGCGGTGAAGTTCGCCACCTTGATCGGGCGCGGATGCACCGTGTCGGAGGAGCGGTCGACCGTCCAGACGATGTGCTTGCCGTCCTTCTCGGTCATAGCGGTCAGCGGGATCGACACCAGTTGCGCCTTGCTGCCGACTGTCGCCTCGACATTGGCGGTCATACCGAGCAACACGCGCGGATCGTTGGGGAGCGAGACCCGGACCGCGAAAGTGCGCGACTGCGGATCGGCGCTGCCGGCGACCTCGCGGACCTTGCCGTCCAGGGTGAGCGCGTCGTCGGACCAGAAGCTCGCCTTGACGTCCTTGCCCGGGCGGAAGCCGGCGATGTCCATTTCGGGCACCGCGATCAGCACTTCCTTCTCGCCGTCGACGGCAACCGTCATCACCGGCGTACCGGCGCCGACCACCTGGCCGATATCGGCCGAGATGGCGGTGACGATGCCGGCCTTGCTGGCCTTGAGATCGGTGTAGTGGACCTGGTTCTGCGCCTGGGCCAGCGTCGAACGGGCGGCATCGCGCGTCGCCACCGCCTGATCATAGCTCAGCGCCGCCTGATCGAGCTGCGACTTCGGCGCGAAGTTCTTGGCATAAAGCTGCTCGGCGCGCTTCCTGGTGAGATCGACGGTCTCGACCTGGCGCTCGGCGGCGTCGAGGCTCGCCTCGGCGCTCTTCACCGACAGCTCGTAGTCGGACGGGTCGACGCGTGCGAGCACGTCGCCCTCGTTCACGTGCTGGCCGATGTCGACAAGACGCTCGGTAACCTTGCCGGCGATGCGGAAGCCGAGATTCATCTCGGTGCGGGCGCGCACCGAGCCGGAATAATCGAGCTGGCGGGTGGTCTGCGCCTCGCCGATCTCGACGACCTTCACCGGCCGAACGACTTCCTGGACGACCGCTGCCTTTTCCTGGCTGCAGCCGGCAAGGCCGAGCGCCGCGACAATGATGCCGACGCCTGGGAGGCCGGCGGCCGGCAGCCTGCGGAGGATGGAACTGGACAAAGACACCTTAGCACTCCCGAACTGGAGATGAATGTCGACCGGCACCCGGCGGGCGGCGGCTATTTCAAGGCTCTGATTGCGTAGTCGATGAGGTCGTCGGGCATCGCCCTGTTGGTTTTGGCAAGGCACTGCGCGACCATCTGCGGATGGCACAGGATGACGGTCGAGGCGCCGAAGCAGCGCGAGGCGATGACCGGATCCTGCTTCCTGAACTCGCCGGCCTCTATGCCCTCGCGGATCACGTCCGCCAGCAGGTCGTGGATGCGGTCGACATGCTTGTCGATGACGCCCCAGTCGCGCTCGAGCGCGACGATGACCATCTCATGCACCTTCTGGTCGTCGAGCATGACCTCCAGCGTCATCTTGTACTGCGCCTGCACGTAGCGGCGCAGCCGCTCCTCGGCGCTGATCGGCAGGCGCGAAATCTCGTAAGCCATCGCGTAGCTGGCGCCGAGCATACGACCGCAGACGGCCTGGTGGATTTCGACCTTGGAGGCAAAGAAGCGGTAGATGTTGGCCGGCGACATGCCGAGCTCACGGGCGATGTCGGCAACGTTGGTTTTGCCGTAGCCGTAGTGCCGGAACAGGCGCTCGGCGCAGTCGAGAATGCGCGTCACATTCTCCTGTCTGGCGGGGTCGGCCACTATGTTGGCGGCTTCTGACATGGCGCTTTCGTTTTACGAGTGACGAATTTCAACTTTCGTCACTCGTAAATCGAAAGGAGCGAAGAGTCAACGCGAAATCGATGTACGCGTACAAAATGGTGACAGATGGTGACATTGAGCAGGTGGTGAAGGAGGCAGGAGGGCAACTTTCCGGCGCTGCGTTCCGTCCACTCCCCTCTGACCTGCCGGCCATCTCCCCGCAGGGGGAGATTGGCAGCTTCGTTGGCGGCGCTTTAACCTGCAACGTTGGGCGATTAGCGAAAGCAGGGGCGACATCCGATCTCCCCCCTTGCGGGGGAGATGTCCGGCAGGACAGAGGGGGTGGCCGGGAACTCGACCTAGCCAACTTGAAAGAGCTACACCCCCTTCGCCATCTCCCGCAGCCGGAACTTCTGGATCTTCCCCGTCGAGGTCTTCGGAATCTCGGCGAAGACCACAGCCTTCGGCACCTTGAAGCGAGCAAGCAACCCGCGGCAATGCTCGATGATCTCCGCCTCTGTCGCGGTCTTGCCCGGCTTCAATTCGACATAGGCGACCGGCACCTCGCCCCATTTCTCGTCGGCACGGGCGACGACGCCGCAGGAGGCGACGGAAGGATGCTTGTAGAGCGCGTCCTCGACCTCGATGGACGAAATGTTCTCGCCGCCCGAGATGATGATGTCCTTGGAACGGTCCTTGAGCTGGATGTAGCCGTCGGGATGCATGACGCCGAGATCGCCGGAGTGGAACCAGCCGCCGGCAAAGGCTTCGTCGGTTGCCTTGCGGTTCTTCAGATAGCCCTTCATGACAATGTTGCCGCGGAACATGACCTCGCCGATCGTCTCGCCGTCGGCCGGCGTTTCCGTCATCGTCTCGGGAATCATCACCGTCAGCCCCTCGAGCGCGGCATAGCGCACGCCCTGGCGCGCCTTCTTCGCCGTCCTCGGACCCTTTTCCAGCGCATCCCACTCATTGTGCCATTCGTTGACGACGGCCGGCCCGTAGGTCTCGGTCAGGCCGTAGAGATGGGTGACGGCGAAGCCGGCATCGGCCATGCCGGAAAGCACCGCCTCCGGCGGCGGCGCGGCGGCCGTGTTGAAGGTGACGGTCTGCGGGAACTGGCGCTTGTCCTCGTCCTTCGCGTTTATCAGCACCGACATGACGATCGGCGCGCCGCAGAGATGGGTGACGCCGTGGTCGGCAATCGCGTCATACATCGGCTTGGCCCGCACCCAGCGCAGGCAGACATGGGTGCCGGCCTGCACGGCGAGCGTCCAGGGGAAGCACCAGCCGTTGCAGTGGAACATCGGCAGCGTCCAGAGATAGACCGCATGCTTGGCCATGCCGGCATGGATGGTGTTGGTGTAGGCCATCAGCGCAGCACCCCGATGGTGGTAGACGACGCCCTTCGGATTGCCGGTGGTGCCTGAGGTGTAGTTGAGCGAGATGGCGTCCCACTCATCATCGGGCATAGACCAGGCAAAGGCCTCGTCGCCGCCGGCGACGAAGTCCTCATAGTCGAGCGTTCCGATCCGCTCGCCCTTCGGATAGGGAGCATCACCCGAGTAGTCCGGATCGTCATAATCGATGACCAATGGCTTGGCCTTGGCCAATGCCAGCGCTTCCCTGACGACACCGGAGAACTCGCGGTCGACGATCAGCACTTTGGTGTCGGCATGGTCGAGCTGGAAGGCGATGACGGCGGCGTCGAGACGGGTATTCAGCGAATGCAGCACCGCTTTGGTCATCGGCACGCCGAAATGCGCTTCCAGCATCGGGGGCGTGTTGGACAGCATCACCGTCACCGTGTCGCCCTTGCCGATGCCGCGCCGCGACAGCGCCGAGGCTAGCTTCAGCGAGCGTCGCCAGAAATCGCGATAGGAGATGCGCTGGCTGCCATGGATGATGGCGACGTGGTCGGGATAGGTCTTGGCCGCACGCTCCAGATAGGTGAGCGGCGTCAACGGCTGGTGGTTGGCGGCGTTCCTGTCGAGGTCCTGTTCGTAGGGATTGGCCATCCCATCCTCCCCAAAAGTCTTTTCGTGCTTTCTAACCACTGGTCAGCCATCATGCCATCCCCCCGAACGATCGGGAAATGCTATGATATGAGCGCCCGGTAGAATGGCTGTCTCGATCCGGCCGCGCCGGAAGGCGATTGCACCCAACCACCCAGATTTGACTTTTGTCGAGAGCCGTGACTAATGTCAGCCGAGGAGGCGGCATGGCGATCAGACCGGCAGAACAGCTCATCCATAAGGCCGCCTGGCTTTACTATGCGCATGGCCTTCGCCAGGACGAAGTGGCGAACCAGCTCAAGATTTCGCGCGCATCGGTCGCCATGTATCTGCGCAAGGCGCGCGAGACCGGCATCGTCAACATCTCGACGTCGACGCAGCTTTTCACCGACGACGTCATGGCGCGCCAGCTGGAGGATGCCTTCAAGCTCGACGCCGTCTGGATCGCGCCGGAAAACGCCTATGTGGCCGACGCCTCGACCGACATCGCGGTGCTGGCGGCAAGCGTCTTTCTGGAACTGGTGAAGAAGGGCGACCGCATCGGCGTCGCCTGGGGCCGCACCGTCTACACCATCGCCGACATCATGTCCTATGCCGACCTGCAGGACGTAACCGTGGTGCAGCTGTGCGGCAATCTCGGCGCGCCCTATTCCTACCGGCCCGACCAGTGCACGATGGAGATCGCCCGGCGGCTGAACGCCAAGGGCCTGAATTTCTACGCGCCCCTGGTGCTGTCGACGGAAGGGCTGGCACAAGGCTTGCGCGCCGAACCGGTGATCCGCGACCAGCTTGCCGGCATCGGGGACTGCGATCTCGCGCTCTATTCCGTCGGCGCGGTCGACGCCGACAGCCATCTGGTGAAATGCGGCGCGCTGTCGCCGGCTGAAATGTCGGCACTGCGTGGGCAAGGTGCGGCCGGCGTGATTGCCGGGCAGGTCATCGACGCCGATGGCGAGGTGCTCGACTGCGACTACAACCGACGCGTCATTTCCGCCGAACTCGCCTCGCTGCGCGCCATCGGGAAGCGGCTGATGGTGGTGCAGGAGGACAGCAAGTTCGAGCCGCTGCTGGCGGCAATCGCCGGCGGGCTGTGCACGCATTTGGTGATCGGCGCGCATATGGCCGGGCGTCTTCTCGATCACGCGGGCGCGGCCAGCAAAAAGGCCTCCTAAAAATT
Organism: Mesorhizobium silamurunense; assembly: GCF_014843825.1. Taxonomy (GTDB): domain Bacteria; phylum Pseudomonadota; class Alphaproteobacteria; order Rhizobiales; family Rhizobiaceae; genus Mesorhizobium; species Mesorhizobium silamurunense. The sequence goes on along the minus strand of NZ_JHQR01000048.1, from coordinate 34,871 downwards.
ATCCTCGCCGCCTCTGTCATCAAGACGTCGCGGCTTCCTGTTCATGAGCAGCAAAAGACGAAATCGGACGGAACGACATGAAGAACCTTTGGAACGACGCCGACGCGGAAAAGATGGTGGCCGACTACGCGAAGAAGGGCGTCGGCCGCGACCTTGCGCTGCGCGTCTACACGACCCGCCTGCTCGGCAGCGAGCCGCGGCTGGTGCTGCATGGCGGCGGCAACACCTCCTGCAAGGCCAGGGCCACCGATCTGGTCGGCGACGAATGGGACGTGCTCTGCGTCAAGGGCAGCGGCTGGGATATGGCCGTCATCGAGCCGCAAGGCCTGCCGGCGGTGAAAATGGGCGCGCTGCTCAAGGCGCGCGCGCTGGACACGCTCTCGGACGAGGACATGGTGGCGCTGCAGCGCTCCAACCTCATCGACCCCGCCTCCCCCAACCCGTCGGTCGAAACCCTGCTGCATGCCTTCTTGCCGCACAAATTCGTCGACCACACGCATTCGACCGCAATTCTCGCGATCGTCGACCAGGAGGACAGCAAGGCGCTGGTGGCAAAGGTGTTCGGCAGCAAAATGGGCTATGTGCCCTATATCAAGCCCGGCTTCGACCTCGCCAAGGCCGCGGCGGACGTTTTTGACGCCGACCCGAGCTTCGAAGGCCTGATCCTCGACAAGCACGGCATCTTCACCTTCGGCGACGACGCCAGGCAGGCCTATGACCGGATGATCCACTATGTGAACGTCGCCGAGGACTATGTTGCCAGGAACGGCAAGCCGCAGGCGGCCAAGGCAGCGCTGCCGGCGAAGCTCGCCAGGCCGGCGGATATCGCGCCGACGCTGCGCGGCGCCGTCGCGGTGGCGCGCGGCGAAGGCCGCTTCGACCGCATGATCAGCGACTTCCGCACCTCGGACGCGATCGTCGATTTCATCAATTCGGCAAAGATCGCCGACCTGGCCGGCCAAGGCGTCTCGACGCCGGACCTGTCGATCCGCATCAAGACCGGGCCGATGGCTGTGCCGGCGCCCGATGCCGACAAGCTCGGCGACTACAAGGCCGTCATCCGCGGCCATGTCGAAGCCTTCGCCAAGGATTACCGCGCCTATTTCGAGACCAACGACGCGCTGGACAACGTCAAGCGCACCATGCTCGACCCGATGCCGCGGCTGACGCTGGTGCCCGGCCTCGGCATGTTCGGCCATGGCCGCACGCTGAAGGATGCAAAGATCGCTTCCGATGTCGGCGAGATGTGGATCGAGGCGGTGCGCGGCGCGGAAGCCATCGGCAGTTTCCAGCCGCTGTCCAAAGCAGATCTCTTCCCGCTCGAATACTGGTCGCTGGAGCAGGCAAAGCTCGCCTCGAACAAGCCGAAGCCGCTGACCGGCCAGGTGGTGCTGATCACCGGCGGCGCCGGCGCGATCGGCGCCGCGACGGCGAAGCTCTTCGCGGCCAATGGCGCGCATGCGGTCATCGTCGACCTCGACCCGGCCAAAGCCGCCGAGGCGGCGAAGGCAGCCGGCAACAACTCGATCGGCGTCGGCGCCGACATCACCAATCCGGCCGAGATGCGCGCCGCCTTCGACAAGGCAGTCGCCGTCTATGGCGGCGTCGACATCCTGGTCTCGAATGCCGGCGCCGCCTGGGAAGGCCGGATCGGCGAACTCGACGATGCCCTTCTGCGCAAAAGTTTCGAGCTCAACTTCTTCGCACACCAATCGGCGGCGCAGAACGCGGTGCGCATCATGCTCGAGCAGGGCACGGGCGGGGTGCTGCTGTTCAACACCTCCAAGCAGGCGGTCAATCCCGGACCGAAATTCGGCGCCTACGGCCTGCCCAAGGCGGCGACGCTCTTCCTGTCCAGGCAATACGCTCTCGACTACGGCGCGCAGGGCATCCGCTCCAACGCGGTCAACGCCGACCGCATCCGCTCCGGCCTTCTGACCGACGCCATGATCGCCAGCCGTTCCGGGGCGCGCGGCGTCTCGGAAAAGGAATACATGTCCGGCAACCTGCTCGGACAGGAAGTGACGGCCGACGACGTGGCGCAGGCCTTCCTGCACCAGGCGCTCGCCGAACGCACCACGGCGGACGTGACGACGGTGGACGGCGGCAACATCGCTGCGGCGCTGCGCTGACGAAGCAAGGGCATCCCGGAGCGGTTCGTCGTTTGATGAAAACGACGAACCGCTCGATCTCGTCTTGACGCAGTTCCGGACGGTTTCACACTTCTGCTGGAAAACTGCTCTAACTGGTCAAAATCCGCTCAAATCCTTCGCTTATTGCTCGAACAGCTTTAAGGGTGCCTTGCGCCTCGTATGCGAGATGCAAGGCTGGAGCCGGTATGCAATCCAGGGAAGTGCCTTATTTCAGCCAGTGGGAATCGCCCAGCATGACTTTGCCGCTCTTGGCGGAGGGACCATCGGTTCTGCATCGCGATCCGTTATGGCGCAATTCCGGCGCCGAGACGGTCGAGGACTATGCGCGCTGGGCCGTCAATGTCTGCGGCATGGCCTGCCTGAAAATGATCCTTGCCGCGCGTGGTGAAATCCATCCGACGCTCGAACTCGCCCGCGCATGCACCGCTTATGGCGGCTATGTCGTCAATGAAGGAGACGGTTCGATCAAGGGGCTGATCTACGAGCCCTTCGTCAGGTTCGTCCGCGAACGTTTCGGCCTCCCCGCCGAGACGATGACGAATGTCGATATGACGATGGTGCCCGGGCTTCTTTCCGGGTGGCGCTATTTCATCGCCTCCGTGCATCCCGGGATTCGTTGGCCCGAGCGCGAGCCGCCATCGAAGGGCGGGCATCTGGTGCTGGTGACGGCAGCCTCGCCCGGGGAAATCCGCTTCCACAACCCGTCCGGCCACGACCGGCAGAGCCAGGCGGACGTCACGCTGCCGCTGGCCAGTTTCGACCGCTTTTTTGCCCGGCGCGGCATCGCGGTCGGTTTCTAATCCTCCAACTTGACCATTCCGGAGATATCGATGGCCGAGAAAAGACTGCGTATTGGCGTGCTCTTCGGCGGACGCTCCGCCGAGCATGAGGTTTCGTTGCTTTCGGCGACCAATGTCATGCTCGCGCTTGATCCCGCGAAATACGATGCCGTTCCGATCTTCGTCACCCGCCAGGGGCAATGGCTGCTGAGCAGCTTCCAGGACGGCGCTTTGACGACACCTTCAAACGGCATGGAGATCTGTCTGGTGCCCGGCGGGCATGGACGAATGCTCGCAGTTCCGGTCGATGGACCGCCACACGAACTGCCCGGCATCGACATCCTGTTCCCCGTCCTGCACGGGCTGCATGGCGAGGATGGCGCCGCGCAGGGCCTGGCGGAAGTGGCGCGCGTGCCGCTTGCAGGCTGCAGCATCCTCGGTTCGGCCACAGCGCTCGACAAGGATATCGCCAAGCGCCTGCTGAAGGCGGCCGGGCTGCCCGTTGCACGGTCCATCACGATCCTGCCCGAGGCGGTGCCCGCCTTCGCGGAGATCGAGCAGGCGCTAGGGCTTCCGGTCTTCATCAAGCCGGCCCGCCAGGGCTCCTCCGTCGGCGTCAGCAAGGTCTCCGACGAAAAGGGTTACGAGACAGCGCTCGCCGAAGGGTTCAGGCACGACGGCAAGCTTCTGGCGGAGGAATTCATTCGCGGCCGCGAGATCGAATGCAGCGTGCTGGAGGACACGGAAGGAGGCCTCTTCGCGTCCCGCCCCGGCGAGATCGTGCCGGCCGAAAGCCACGGCTTCTACAGCTACGACGCCAAATACATCGACAAGGATGGAGCGGCACTTAAGGTGCCCGCCGAACTGCCCGAGAAGATCGAAGGCGATATCCGCGAGACGGCGGCGAAGGCGTTTCGCGCGCTCGGCTGCGACGGAATGGCCCGCGTCGACTTCTTCGTCAGGCCGGACATGACGTTCCTGATCAACGAGCTCAACACCATTCCAGGCTTCACCGACATCAGCATGTACGCCAAGGCGATGGCGGCGAGCGGCGTCAGCTATCCGGAGGTCATCGACCGGCTGGTGGCGCATGGCCTCGCCCGCGCCGCCCGATCGGCCTGAGCGACCGACGCAACAAAAAGAGCGGCCCGAGAGCCGCTCTTTCCTTTGGCGGATGGCCGAACGCTACTTGGCGTTCGGGTTCGGCATCCAGGCGGGCATGGCGACATCGGCATGGGCGAACTGCGGCAGCTTGGCCGACAGGTCCTCCATGTTCTTGATGTCCTTGTCGACGAGCTCCTTCTGGGTGATCAGCGTCGGCGGCACGATGACGTTGTGGCCGGGATCCTCGCCGGCGAGCAGCTGCGCCAGCGCGCGCACCGATACCTGGCCGACGACGGCCGGATTGGTGGCGGCGGTCGCCGCCCAGGCGCTGTCCGCCTCGCGCATCGCGGCGATGTCGGAGGTCGAGATGTCGGCCGAATAGATCTTGATCCCCTTGTTGAGGCCCGCCTCGTCGACGGCGATCTTCACGCCCTTGGCGAACTCGTCATAGGGCGCGAACATGACCTTGATGTCGGGATGCGCCTGCAGCACCGAGCGCGCCTGGTTGGCGACCGAGTTGGCGATCGGATTGTCGAGCGTGCCGAACTGCGCGACCTCGCTGATGCCCGAAAATTTCTTCTTCACGTCGACCCAGGTCTCGTTGCGGCGGTCGAGCGGCGCGATGCCGGCGACATAGACATAGCCGGCCTTCCAGCTCTCGCCATTGTCCTTGACCGCCTGCTCGAGGGCGAGGCGGGCGAGGTCTCGGTCGGACTGCTCGATCTGCGGGATCTTCGGGTTCTCGACATTGACGTCGAAGGCGACGACCTTGATGCCGGCGTCGACCGCGCGCTGGGCGGCGTCCTTCATCGATTCCGTCAGGCCGTGCTGGATGATGATGCCTTGCACGCCGAGCGCGATGGCCTGGTCGACCATGTCGGCCTGGAGGGCCGCGTCCTGGCGGCTGTCCAGCACCCGCAAATCGACGCCAAGCGCCTTGGCCTGCGCCTCGACGCCGGAGAGATAGGCCTGGAAGAAGTCACCTGTCGAAAGGTACCGAACCAGCGCGATCTTGACGCCCGGCTTGTCGAATGGCGCCGGACGGTCAGCTGCCAATGCCGACCCCTGCATCAGCAGCGCCGCGCCCGCGAGGCCGAGTGCGGCCTTCCCCAAAAGTCTTCTTGTGATGCTCACGTCGTTGTCCTCCGTTGTGTTCTCATCAATGCCCCGGTCGAAACTATCTCTTGCCCCTGCCGGAAAGGGCGAAGGTGAAGACAAGGGCGACGACGAGAACCGCGCCCTTGACGAAATCCTGCGTGTAGTAAGGGGCGTTCATCATCGTCAGGCCTTGCAGCAGGACGCCGACGAACACCGCGCCGACGGCGGTGCCGAAGGCGTTGGGCTTGGCGGCGCCGAGCACCGCGTAGCCGATGAGCGCCGCCGCTACTGCGTCGAGCAAGAGATTATTACCCGAGGCGATGTCGCCGCGTCCAAGCCGGGCGGCGAGCAAAATCCCGCCGATCGAGGCAAAAACTCCTGAAATGACGTAGGCCCAGATTTTGTATGCCTTGACAGGCGCACCGGCGAGTTCTGCGGCGCGTTCGTTGCTGCCGACGGCATACATCATGCGGCCGAAGCGGGTGTATTCGAGGAAGAACCAGATCAGCACGGCGAGCACGACCAGCACCACCACCGAGACCGGGATCAGGCTCGGGATGAAGAAGTCGATGCGGTGGCGGCCGAGCGCCAGGAAGGCCTCGCTGAACTTGCCGTTGGCGACCGAGCCGTCGGGCATGGTCATGCCGGTGGCGATCGAACGGCCCTCGGTCGGGATGCGCTGCAGGCCGAGCAGCAGGAACATCATGCCGAGCGTCGCCAGAAGATCGGGCACGCGCATATAGACGATCAGCCAGCCATTGATCAGGCCGACGACGACGCCGATGACCAGGCAGGCGATGACGGCGACGATGGCGTTCTGCTCCAGCACGACCATGGCATAGGACGCCGCCATCATGGCGCTGGTGGCGACCGAGCCGATCGAAAGGTCGAAGCCGCCGACGACGAGCGTTGCTGTGACGCCGAGCGCCAGCACGCCGGTGATGGCCACCGACTGGAAGATGAAGACCGCGCTTTGCGGCGAGACGAACCCGTCGGCGGCGACCGCGAAATAGGCGATCAGCCCGACCAGAAGGACGATGAAGCCATAGCGGATGGCATGGTCACGCAATGTCATCGAACGCTCCCGCGCTGTCGCCCTCTCCGCCAAACTGGAACTCATGCCTGCACTCCAAGTCTCGTCATCCGTGCGATCTCACGCCGCGCTGTGCAGCGGCCCGCCGGCCACTTCAGCCAGCAGCCGATCGAGATCGATGTCATCGTTCCTGTGCTCGCCGACGATCGTCTGCTCCGACATCACCAGGATGCGGTCGGCGGTCTCCAGCGCCTCGTCGATTTCGGTGACGAAGAGCAGTGTGGCGCGGCCGTCGGCACTTGCCCTCAGCTTGGCTGCGATGTCGCGCCTTGCCGAGATATCGACGCCCTGGAACGGCTCGTCGAGGATGAACAGGCGCGAGGCCTGCGACATCCAGCGCGCCACCATCACCTTCTGCTGGTTGCCGCCTGAGAGCGCCGACAGCTCATCTTTCTCGGAGCGGCAGACGATGCCGAACTCGTCGATCTGGCGGCGCGCGGCAGCGCGCTCGACACGCTTCTTCATGACGCCGAAGCCGGACATGCGCTTGAGGAACGGCAGGCTGATGTTGCGCTCGATGTTGAAGCCGCCAACGATGCCGCTCATCGCGCGGTCCTTGGCAACGAGGAAGACGCCGGCAGCGATCGCCTCGCGCGCCGATCCTGGCGCATAGGGCCGGCCGTCCATATGCATGGTGCCGGCCAGCGGCCTGCGCACGCCGAACAGCGTCTCGGCCAGCGCCGTCTTGCCGACGCCGACAAGACCGGTGACCGCCACCACCTCGCCGGCGCCGAGCGTCATCGAGATCGGCTTGGCGCCCTGCGCCAGTTGCAGGCTTTCGGCGGTGAAGACCACGCGCGCCGAGTTTCTGGCGACGACCCGGTCGAGATGGATCTTGCGGCCGAGCATGGCGTTGACGGCGCCCTCATAGTCGAGCGGCTTCCGGTCGAAGGTGCCGGAAATGATGCCGTCGCGCATGGAGACGATGCGGTCGGCAAGCCGCCTGATGTCGGACATGCGGTGCGAGATATAGAGGATGGCGACGCCCTGCCCGCGCAGCCGGTCGATCAGCGAAAACAGCCGGTCGGCCTCGGCGCTCGACAGCGACGAGGTCGGCTCGTCCAGGATCAGCACTTTCGGCTGGTGCGCCATGGCGCGGGCGATCGCCACCATCTGCCGGTCGGCGAGCGAGAGGTCGGCGACACGCGCCCTGAGGTCGATGGCAAGCCCCATACGATCGGCGACGGCCCAGGCTTCGGCGCGGACGTTGGCAGGCTTGAACAGCAACGATGCGCCCTTGCCGCTCAGCCGGTCCAGCGTCAGGTTGGTGGCGACATCGAGATCGGCCACCACGCCGTCATTGATGTTCTGGTGCACGGTGACGACGCCGGCGCGGATGGCTTCCGCCGGCGTGCTGGGATCGAAAGCCTGGCCGGCTAGCCGCATCGTGCCGGCACCGCGCTCGTAGACACCGCTGACGATCTTGACCAAGGTGGATTTGCCGGCGCCGTTGGCGCCCATCAGCACGGTGACCTCGCCCGCAAACAGATCGAGCGAGATGCCGCCAAGCACCTCGTTCTGGCCGAAGGATTTCCTCAGGCCTTCCACACGGAACACGGCATCTGCGCCCATTCGTTCCTCCCTGGTTCGTGACGCTATGGGCTCACTCGGCAATTGTCAACACGATTGACAATTGCCAGAGCGCTCCCTAGCTTGGCCACGCCGCCGTGGCTCCGCTATCGTTGGAGACCACACGCAGGAGGGTGAGGATGACCGGGAAGTTCGAAGCATTGTCGGTGGAGACGCTGCCGAAGCGCCTTGGCGAGACCACGGCGCTGAGCGAGCGTATCGGCAAGGACGCCAGCCGCTGGAAAGTCCGCGAGGTCGGCGACGGCAATTTGAACCTTGTCTTCATCGTCGAGGGCGACAAGGGCGCCGCGGTCGTCAAGCAGGCACTGCCTTATGTGCGGCTGGTCGGCGACAGCTGGCCGCTGCCGTTGAAGCGCTCGTTCTTCGAATATCACGCGCTGACCAGGCAAGAGCGCCGAGCGCCCGGCTCGGTGCCGGCGATCTATCATTTCGACGAGACCCAAGCGCTTATCGTCATGGAGTATCTGGCGCCGCCGCACATCATCCTGCGGCGCGCGCTGATCGACGGCCGCGAGCTGCCGAAGATCGCGCGCGACATCGGCCTGTTCATGGCCCGCACGCTGTTCCGCGGCTCGGACCTGTCGATGGTGACCAGAGAGCGCAAGGCTGATCTTGCTCTGTTTGCCGACAATGTCGAGCTCTGCGACATCACCGAGAACCTGGTGTTCTCCGACCCCTATTTCGACGCCGAAATGAACCGGCACACCAGCCCGCAGCTCGACGGCCTGGTGGCCGAATTGCGCGCCGACCGCGACCTAAAGGTCGAGGCGCAGCGGCTGAAGCACCTCTTCGCCGCCAATGCCGAGACGCTGCTGCATGGCGACCTGCATTCCGGCTCGATCATGGTGACCGACAGCGAGACCCGGATGATCGATCCGGAGTTCGCCTTCTACGGCCCGATCGCCTTCGACGTCGGAATGCTGCTTGCCAATTTCTGGATGGCCTTCTTCTCGCAGCGCGGCCACGAGGAGAAAGGCAGCCGGGACTCGATGCGTGCCTACCTGCTCAAGGTCACGGCCGAGACCTGGGCCGTCTTCCGCGCCGAGTTCTCGCATCTGTGGCGGACCGAACGCACCGGCATGCTCTACCAGAAGAGCCTGTTCGAGAATCAGGACGATCGGCTCGGCGCCGAACAGGCGCTCGACCACATGCTCTCCGGCATCTGGACCGACCTGCTCGGCTTCGCCGGCATCGAGGTGCACCGGCGCATCCTCGGCCTCGCCCACAATGCCGATTTCGAGACCATTGCCGATGCCGACCTGCGCGCCAGATGTGAGGCCAAGGCGTTGCGCTTCGGCAGGCATATCGCCGTCAACCGGCGTCAGATCCACGGTATCGACGAGGTCAACACCCTGGCCGCGCTGATCGAACAGGAGAATAGAATTTGAACGTCGGCGAACGCCACTACCGCACCATCTGGCTAAGTGACGACAAGCGTTCGGTCGAGATCATCGACCAGCGCTGGCTGCCGCACGAGTTCCGCGTCGAGAGGATCGGAACCGTCGCCGGCATCGCCACCGCGATCCGCGACATGTGGGTGCGCGGCGCGCCGTTGATCGGCGTCACCGCCGCCTATGGCGTCGCCATCCAGATGACCGACGATGCGTCGGACGAAGCGCTCGATGCGGTGTGGGAGACGCTGCACAAGACGCGGCCGACGGCGATCAACCTGCGCTGGGCGCTGGACGAGATGCGGCGGTTTCTTAAGCCACTCGCGCCGGGAGAGCGCGCCGAGGCGGCTTACCGGCGCGCCGCCGAGATTGCCGACGAGGATGTGGGGCTCAACCGCGCCATCGGCGAGAACGGGCTTGCCATCATCAGGCAAATCGCGGCGAAGAAGAAGCCGGGCGAGACCGTCAACATCCTCACCCATTGCAACGCCGGATGGCTGGCGACCGTCGACTACGGCACCGCCACGGCACCGATCTACCTGGCGACCGAGGCGGGCATTCCGGTCCATGTCTATGTCGACGAGACCAGGCCGCGCAACCAGGGCGCCCAGCTGACGGCCTGGGAGATGGCCGGCCACGGCGTGCCGCACACGCTGATCGTCGACAATGCCGGCGGCCACCTGATGCAGCACGGCGACATCGACATGGTGATCGTCGGCACAGACCGCACGACCGCCAATGGCGACGTCTGCAACAAGATCGGCACCTATCTCAAGGCGCTTGCCGCAGCCGACAATGACGTGCCCTTCTACGTCGCGCTCCCCTCGCCCACCATCGACTGGACCGTCGCCGACGGGCTTGCCGAGATCCCGATCGAGGAACGCTCCGGCGACGAGGTCTCACTGGTCTGGGGCAAGACGGCAGACGGCAAGGTCGCCCAGGTGCGCGTCTCGCCCGACGCGACGCCGGCGGCGAACCCGGCCTTCGACGTGACGCCAGCGCGGCTGGTCACCGGCCTGATCACCGAGCGCGGTGTGGCCAGGGCCTCGCGCGAGGGGCTGAAGGCGATGTTTCCCGAGCGGGGCTGACCCATTTCAGGCCGCAAGGCAGATCGGACGGATTATTGTTCCAGAGCCGCAGGCAAGCACGCTTGCTGTTGACAGCGCGCCGCCCGCTTCCCATACCTCCACCGTTAAGTTCTCAGGGCGGGGTGAAAGTCCCCACCGGCGGTAAGGGTCTCGACCCGAGCCCGCGAGCGCCTCCCGGAAACGGGAGGGTCAGCAGATCCGGTGTGATTCCGGAGCCGACGGTTACAGTCCGGATGGAAGAGAACGTACGCAAGGCGGCTCGCTCGCGGGGGCCGGATTTTGCGTCGTGCGTCCTGATTCTGGTTCGAAACGGAAGGAAGGACCCATGAATCAGCATTTCCCCAAAGACAAAGAAACCCGCCGTGTTGCCGTCATCCGGGCGCGTTGGCACGCCGATATCGTCGACCAGTGCGTGACGACCTTCGAGGCGGAACTTGCCGCGCTCGGCGGCTTCGCCGTCGAGACCTTCGATGTGCCGGGCGCCTATGAGATCCCGCTGCATGCCAAGACGCTCGCCGAAACCGGCCGCTATGCCGCCATCCTCGGCACCGCCTTCGTCGTCAATGGCGGCATTTACCGGCACGACTTCGTCGCAAGCGCCGTAATCGACGGCATGATGAATGTGCAGCTCGCGACCGGTGTGCCGGTGCTCTCGGCCGTACTGACGCCGCACAACTACCATGAGAGCGCCGAGCACCACCGCTTCTTCCACGAGCACTTTCGGGTGAAGGGCAAGGAGGCGGCGAAGGCCTGCGTCGAGATCCTTGCCGCGCGCGAGCGGATCGCTGCTTAGGCTCAACAGGGCCGGATTTCAGCCCTGCAACAAGAATTGCGGCCGAAAAGGCTGCAAAAGGTTGCGGTAACTGCGAAATCCGGCCAGAAGCAACGGGCCGCCCGACGCTGGGCGGCCCTTTTTTGAACACGGCTCGAAACCAGATACGGGAGACTATTGGGTGGCTCGCATCACACTGAGACAATTGCTCGACCATGCCGCCGAACACGGCTATGGCGTGCCTGCCTTCAACATGAACAATATGGAACAGGGCCTCGCCATCATGGAGGCGGCCGAGGAGACCAAGTCGCCGGTCATCCTGCAGGCGAGCCGCGGCGCGCGCGCCTATGCCAATGACGTGGTGCTGGCCAAGCTGATCGACGCGCTGGTCGAAATCCACCCCGACATCCCGGTCTGCATGCATCTCGACCACGGCAACAATGAAGCGACTTGCGTCACCGCGATCCAGTACGGCTTCACCTCGGTGATGATGGACGGCTCGCTGAAGGAGGACGGCAAATCGCCGGCAGACTACGCCTATAATTCCGGCATCACCCGGCGCGTCGTCGACATGGCGCATTGGGGCGGCGTCTCGGTGGAGGGCGAGATCGGCGTGCTCGGCTCGCTGGAAAGTGGCGGCGGCGAGCAGGAAGACGGACATGGCGTCGAAGGCGCGATCAGCCACGATCAGTTGCTCACCGACCCGGTGCAGGCCGAGCAGTTCGTGCGCGACACTCATGTCGATGCGCTGGCCGTCGCCATGGGAACCAGCCACGGCGCCTACAAGTTCTCGCGCAAGCCGGACGGCGCAGTGCTGGCGATGAACGTGATCGAGGAGATCCACCGCCGCCTGCCCAACATGCATCTCGTCATGCACGGCTCGTCCTCGGTGCCGGAGGAGTTGCAGGAGATCATCAACAAATATGGCGGCCAGATGAAGCCGACCTGGGGCGTGCCGGTGGAAGAGATCCAGCGCGGCATCAAGCACGGCGTGCGCAAGATCAACATCGACACCGACAACCGCATGGCGCTTACCGGCGCGATCCGCAAGGTGCTGACCGAGAACCCGTCGGAGTTCGATCCGCGCAAATATCTGACGCCGGCGATGGCCGCCATGAAGAAGCTCTGCAAGGAGCGCTTCGAGCAGTTCGGCACCGCCGGCAACGCGCCGAAGATCAAGCCGATCCCCTTGTCGGACATGGCCAAGCGCTACAAGTCGGGCAGCCTCGACCCGAAGTTCGGCTAGTTGTTTTGACGCAATTCGGACGGAAAACCGTTTCACACTTTTCCTGGAATTGCTCTAACCCGCCCTGCCCCGCGGCCGGCTGAAAACCCGGTCGCGGGAGCCTACCCGTCCGCCGGCGCGAATCCGGCGGAACCTTCACGCCGGCAAATCGGTTCCTGTCCTGACACCTCCCGTGCCCACCCGCAGGGAAGGAGCAGATCATGAGCGAGGATCGAGACAAGGAACGACCGGTCTTTTCCGGCCGGGACGCCAGGCAGGGCGAGATCATCCTGCACACGCGCGCTCAGCGCATTATCTTCATTGCCGGGCTGGTTGGCGCTGTCGTGCTGGCGCTGGTGCTCAGTCTCGCCATCCGCTGAACCGGGTACAACTGAGCGACGTCGGCCAGGAACCATCCGCAGCGGAGTTTAGTTGAACGTCCAACGCAATCGAGGACAAGGCACCGACCCTGCCCTGACCGAGGATGTTCGAGCCGCTTTGCTGCGACATGCCGCTTCATCCGACCTGGCCGGATCTCGTCTTGCGGCTGTTGCTGACGTTGCTCGCAGGCTTCCTCATCGGCTTGAACCGCGAAGCGCGCGGCCACTCCGCCGGGCTGCGCACGACGATACTGGTCGGCCTGGCGGCCTGCGTCGCCATGGTCCAGGCCAACATGCTGCTCGATGTATCCGGCAAGGGGCCGGACTCCTTCGTGCGCATGGATGTGATGCGCTTCGCGCTCGGCGTGCTCACCGGCGTCGGCTTCATCGGCGGCGGCGCCATCCTGAGGCGCGGCGATCTCGTCACCGGCGTCACCACCGCCGCCACGATGTGGATCATGACGATGATCGGGCTGGCCTTCGGCGGCGGCCAGTTCAGCCTCGGCGCGATTGCGACGGTGCTGACCCTGGTGACGCTGCAGGCTTTGAAATGGGTCGATCTCAAGATCCGGCGCGACCACCACGCCATCATCTCGGTCTCATGGCCGAACGCCTCTCCGCCCGATCTCCTGCAGATGGTGAGCCCGCTCGGCTACGATGCCCGCTTGATCGGTATGGAACACGACACCGGCCGCGACCGCTTCGTGTTCTCCTTCAAGCTCGGATGGAGACAGCCCGATGCAGTCGAGCCCTCCACGGACGTTCTGGCGCTGGTCGGCCGGCACTGCGAGGTCGAGCGGTTCGAGATGATCGACGAGAAGATGTTCTGAACCGTCCCGAATTTCGGTGCCGTGGCCGAGACGCCTCTGGTGGCATGCTTACACCCCGCGCAAGAACTCGATCACCATGGCCGCCGTCCAGGTGAAACGGCCGCCGCCGAGCGGTTCACCGGTCAGGGGATCGTAGTATTCGGCGAAGCCGCTTTCGGTGATCAGGTCGAGACTGGACTGCGTGATGCGCTTGGCAACCTCCGCATGGCCGGCGGCGAGAAGTCCGTCGGCGATCATATAGTTGACGACCAGCCAGACCGGACCGCGCCAGTACCGCTTGGCGTCGAAGCGCGGGTCGTCGGGATCGTGCGAGGGCACGATGTGCCGGGCCTTGCCGGCGAGGCGCTCGACCCTTGCGGCGATCGCCGCGGCACGAGCCTTCGGGATTGACGCGAAGGCCGGCAGGATGCCGCCGACTGAGGCGCTGTCGACTAGCTCTCCGGTGATGCGGTCAAGGCAGAGATACTGGCCATGCGCCTCGCTCCACAGCCGCTCCATCGCCGCCAGGCCTTTTTTGGCGCGGGCGCGATTAGCTTTGGCGATCCCGGTGTCGCCAAGCGTTTCGGCGAGATCGGCAAGGTCGGCCGAAGCGCGGATCAGGATGGCGTTGAAGCCCGGATCGACGATCTGGAATGGCGAGGCGCCATGCAGCCTGGCATTGTCCCATCCTAGCCCGCGAAAATGCTGCCCAGCCATAGATAGCGGTCATATTGCGCCTTGGTCGGTCGGTGCGCCGGGTCGGCGTGCAGGATGTCTCGGCGTGTGTAGGGCTCGACACCTTCGGTCGGCACGCGCTCGAACGCCTCGTCCCAGTCGATCGAATTGTCGCGGCCGGACTCCCAGGGATGGATGATCGCGACAAGGCCTTCGCCCTTCGGATCGCGGTTTTCGTAGAACCAGCGGTGCCAGGCGTCGATCCTGGGCAGCAGCGCGCGCGCCCGCTCCGTGGCAAGCTTCTTGTCGCTTGCCCGATCGAACAGGCGGCGCACGGCAAAGCCGGCGACGGCCGGCTGGGTGATGCCGGAGGTCGCCGTCGGGCGGCCGGTGCGCCAGACCTCAGGTCCAGGAAAATAACCATCGCTCCAGACGTGGAAGACGATGTGCGGCACCATGCCGTCGGGCCATTGATGTGCGAACAAGGTCTCGATCTCGGTCCAGGCACGCACCTCGTCGTAATGGGCGAGGCCAAGCGCGGTCAGGCAGGAATCCCAGTTCCACTGGAAGGGATAGAGACCCTTGGTCGGGATGGTGTAGGCGCCGTGATCGTTCTCCTTCAGCACCTCGACGGCGCGAGCGATGATGTCTTTTGCGGCGGATGCGGTCATGGCGGCTTCAGGTCTTTCAGATGGCATGCGTCGTTTCAGGATCGAACCAGCGGATGCGCTCGGGCTTGGGGGCAAGCCGCAAGCGGTCGCCCACGGCGACGGTGGCGCTGGACTCCAGCACCGCGCGGAACAGGCCGCCCTCGACATCGCAAGTGACCAGCGTGTGCGGCCCGAGCGGTTCGATAACGCGCACGATGGCAGGCAAGCCGGCCTCGCCGGCCTCGACATCTTCGGGCCGGATGGCGAATTCGATCGCCTGCCTATCCGACTTCGGTCCCGGCAGCGTCAGCCCGGCGACGCTCCAGCTTCCGTTCGCGGCCTTCGCCGCGGGTAGGAAATTCATCGGCGGGTTGCCGATGAAGGAGCCGACGAAGCGGGCGGCCGGGTTGCGGTAGACCTCGACCGGCGAAGCCGCCTGGACGATGCGGCCCTGATGCATGACGGCGATGCGGTCGGCGAGGCTCATCGCCTCGACCTGGTCGTGCGTGACATAGATGGTGGTGGTCTTCGAGGCGGCGAGCACGCCCTTGAGCTCGGCCCGCATCTCCAGCCGCAGCAGCGCGTCGAGGTTGGACAGCGGCTCGTCCATCAGGATGACGTCCGGCTCCATGGCGAGCGCGCGGGCGACAGCGACGCGCTGGCGCTGGCCGCCCGAAAGCTGGCCGGAATAGCGCTTGAGCAACTGCTCGATATGCATCAGCTCGGCGGTGCGGTTGACGCGGCGCTCGACCTCTTGCTGCGGCAGCTTTTTCATGCGCAGGCCGAAGGCGATGTTCTCGAACACGGTCAGATGCGGAAAGACGGCATAGTTCTGGAACACCATGGCGATGCCGCGGTCGCGCGGCGGCAGATGGTCGACGCGGCGGCCGCCGATCCACATTTCGCCCTGACTCGGTGTCTCCAGCCCGGCGACGATCCTGAGCAGCGTGGTCTTGCCGCAGCCGGAGGCGCCGAGCAGCACCATGAATTCCTGGTCGGCGATGGTGAGGTCGACCTGATGCAGCGCAGTGAAGCCGCCGAAGCGCTTGGCCACTCCCTTGATCGCGATTTCAGCCATGAGCGTTCTCCCTGCCCTGCGTCATCGGTTGGCGATCCCCCACATCGCGAACAGGTATTTCCTGACGGCGAAGATGAAGATCAGCGCCGGCACGACCAGAGCCGCGCCGCCAGCGAATTTGAGATAGAGCGGCGACTCGCCAAGGCTCTGCAGCAGGAAGGCGGTCAGCGTGCGGTTCTCGATGGTGAGCACGGCGGCGGCGAACACTTCGTTCCAGGAGATAGTGAAGGCGAAGACGGCGGAGGCGGCGATGCCAGGCAGGGCCAGCGGCAGGATCACCTTGCGAAAGGCCTGCCATCGCGTGCAGCCGAGCGTCCAGGCCGCCTCCTCGAGCTCGACCGGGATGCCGGAGAACAGCGAGAAGGTGATCAGCACGGCAAAGGGCAGCGCGAGCGTGGTGTGGACCAGCGCCAGGCCGATCGCGGTGTCGTCGAGTCCGGTGCGGATGAACATCACAGCCAGCGGCAAAGCCAAAAGCGGAAGCGGGAAGGCGCGCGTCATCAGCACCAGGAATCGGAAGGTTTCCTTGCCCGGGAAATCGAAGCGCGACAGCGCGTAGCCGGCCGGAGCGCCGAAGCCGATTGAAAGGATCATCGTCAGCGTGGCGACGAGGACCGAGTTCCACAACGCTCTGGCGACACCGGCGAAATTGATGAAGAAGGTGAGGCTGCCGATATCGAAGGACGGGAAGAAGCGCTTGGGAAAGGCGGTCACCTCTTGGGGCGACGACAGCGCGTTGACGATCAGGAGATAGATCGGCAGCAGCACCCAGACGCAAAGCAGGATAGCGGTGGCGACGAGCAGCCAGTCGCCGGCCTTGCGTGCATCGGCGGTTGCGGCGGCGGCAGGCGCTTCGGCAATGGCGCTCATATGCGTGCCTGTCATATCCGCGCCTCCCGGGGCACGCGCAGAACCCTGAGGAAGAGCAGCGTGAAGCCGATCGAGATGGCGAGGATAAGCAGCGCCGAGGCGGCGGCGACATTGCGGTCCTGCAATGTGAACTGCCAGTTGAAGGTCTCGCCCATCAGCACCGGCAGATTGGTGCCGCCAAGGGCGGCGACCACCGCGAAGACCTCGAAGGCGAGGATGACGCGCAGGATGATCGCCGTCTGCAGCGAGGGGCGAAGCAGCGGAAGCGTGATGCGGACGAAGCGTTTCCACGGGCTCGCGCCGAAGACCTCCGCCGCCTCGTGATACTCCCTAGGGATGAGCCCCATGCCGGCGACGAGGATGACCATCATGATCGCGGTGGCGCGCCAGATCTCCGCCAGCACCACGGCGATGAAGATGGAGAGCTTGCTCTGATAGCCGAGGAACATGATCGGCCGGTCGACGATGCCGAGGTCTGAAAGCAGCGTGTTGAGGAAACCGGACTGGTCGAAGATCGCAAGCCAGATCAGGCCGGCGGCAAGGTCGGAAATACCGAGCGGAATGGCGAAGATGTAGAGTGCAGCACTGCGCCCGGTCTCCAGCCGCGACACGACGCTCGCCATCAAGAGCGCCATGGCGAGTTGGATCGGCACCACGATTGCCGCAAGCAGCAGCGTGTTGCGCACCGTGGCCGGGAACTTCCAGCTGCCCGCCATGGTGCGAAAATTGTCGAGCGTGAAGGCGCCGTCGCGGGTGAACGCCTCGAAGGCGACGAGAGCGAACGGGTAGAGGAAGAAGACGCACAGGAACAAGGTCGCCGGCATCAGCAGCAGATAGGGCAGAGCCTTGCCGTTCATGGTGCTTGTCCTTTGTGCTGTGCTGCGGTCTGGGCGCCCGGAGCGCAACAAGCTCCGGGCGCCCCCTCGGGAGGATCCTCGTTGACGATCTATTCCACCGGGCAAGCGCCTTCAGACGGCTTGTCGGGAGCCCAGCATGGCGCCTTGGCTTGGTCGATGATCGCCTTGAGCGCAGCCGCCTGCTCTTCGAGCACGCCGTGCACGTCCTCGCCGCCGAGCACGATGCGCTCGAAGCTGTCGCTGTAGATCTGGTTGAACTTGCCGCCGAGATCGCCGAGCCCCATCGGCAGCAGCGCCGGCAGCGCATCGGGCGCGCTTGTCATGGCGGCGATCGCCGGGCTGAAGGCTTTCACCGAGGCCGGCATGTCGTCAGGCAGCTTGACGTCGATCACAGGAAAGAAATTGGTCGCCCTCAACGTCGCGATCTGCGTATCCGGCTTCAGCATATAGGCGACCAGCGCCTTGGCCTTGTCCACATCCGGCGACGTCTTCGGGATGGCGACGCCGGCCACTACCGGCATGAAGCCGCGGCCGGCGGGTCCGGCCGGCGCCGGGAAGGCGACGAAGTCGTCGGGCTTCTGGTTGAAGGCATCGGCGAGCCGCGCGACATGGTCGAAGGCGATCCAGACCTCGCCTGTCAGGAGCGGCTCCTGCATGAAGGCGTAGTTGGTCGAGTTGGGGTTAGTGTACTGCCACAGCTCCTTGAACTTGTTCCAGGCCGTCTCGGCTTCGGGCGAGCGGAACTTCGTCACCATCGAACCGGTATAGGACGGGTAGAGGAAGCCCTCGAAGAAGCGGTGTTTCAGCCCCTTGGGGCCGGCCGGGAAGCCGAGCTTAGGCGAGCCGGTCTTTTCGGCGATGTTCTTCGCCCATTCGATCAGCTGATCATAGGTGATTTTATTGAGGTCGACGCCCGCCGGCAGATATTGCAGCGCCTGCTTGTTGGCCGCCATCAGGAAGGTGGCCTGCATCCAGGGCAGGTATTTCTGCCCGCCGGTGCCGAGCATGCCGAGCTTCTTATAGACCTCGTTGACCTTGACCTGGCCGATATCGACAGCGGACAGATCGACAAGGTTGGCGCCGACGGTGGAGAAGTCGCCGTGCAGGCCGCCAAGCACGCCGATCGTGCCGGAGCCGGCCTGCAATTCGGCCTGCAGGCGGGTGAGCCAGGGGCCGTCCTCGGCGACCTGGTAATCGACCGGGCCGTCGAAGCCCTTCAGCACCTGGTCGCGCATCTTCTGCGTTTCCTCGACCGGGCGCGCCTGTGTCGACCAGAACAAAACCTGCTGGGCGTGCACGCTGCCCGCGGCAAGCGACAGCGCCAGCGCGGCGCCGGCCAGTTTCTTCAACGTATTCATCGTGTTCTTCCTCCCTGGGTGGGGCGCCGTCATCGCGGCGTCAGCTTGTTTTCCTTGGTGCGGGTCCATGGCTTGCCCGCGGCACCAGTGTCGGCCGGATCAGCCGCGTCAGCGGCTCGGCGGGCTTGTCGGCGATGACGGTGAGCAGCATGTCGGCGATCTCGCGCGCGCACTGGCGGATCGAGGCATCGAATGTGGTGAGGCCAGGCGGCGCATAGGCCGAGGCGACGATGTTGTCGAAGCCGATGACGGAGAGGTCGCGCGGCACGGTAAGGCCGGCGCGGGCCGCCTCTTCCATAACCGTCAGCGCCAGCTCGTCGAACAGAGCGACGATGGCCGTCGGCCGGTCCGGCCCCTGCAGCATCCGGTTGACGGCCTGAATGCGGGCGCCGCGGTCGAAGCGCGGCGCAGTCGCCACATCGAGTCGCACAGACGGGTCGCCACGGCGACTGATGGCAGCAGCGAGACCGTCCTGCCTGAGATGCCTGAAGGTCATCGGCTCGGAAATCGTGACCAGGCCGAAATGGCGGTGGCCGAGATCGTAGAGCATGTCGAAGGCTTCGCCGAAGGCGTGCGCACCGTCGGTGTCGAGCCAGTTGTAGGCAAAGTCGCTGTCGAGCAGCCGGCCATGGGCGACGAAGGGAAAGCCGCGCCGGCGCAGGTAGGCGAGGCGCTCGTCGACCTCGGCGATGCGCGTGACGACGACGCCGTCGGCACGCCCGGATTCGACGACATGGCGCAGCACGTCAAGTTCTGCCTGGTCCTGCGCCGCGGTGGCGAGGATCAGGTCGGCGCCATGAGACACCAGCCCCTCGCCGAGCCCGGTGACGAACTCGCCGAGGAAGGAATCGACCAGGTTGGGAACGCGGATCGGCAGCACAAGGCCGACGAAGCCGCTGCGGCCGGAAACCAGCGCGCGCGCCGCGGTGTTGGGAACATAGCCGGCCTGGCGCGCTGCCTTGGCGACACGCTCGCGCGTCTTCGGCGCGATCTGCTGATGGCCGGCAAGCGCCCGCGACACCGTCGTGATAGACAGGCCGAGGCTCGCGGCAAGCTCCTTCAGCGTGGTGACACGAGCCGGCAATCGTTCCTCCCGAGCGCAAAGTTGAAACGTTTGTAATCACCTTTTGCAAAATTGCAAACGTTTTAAATTTTTGCGCAAGCGAGCGACTGCGGCGAGCCTCATCACCCGGCTGCCGCGGCGGCGGCAACCGCCAATTGAGCATCGAAAGCGCGCCTGAACGCCGGCCTCGCTTCGCCGCGGGCGACGTAGGCGGCGAGGTTCGGGAATTCGTCCAGCAGCCCTGACCTGTTCAGCCTGCGCAGCACTGCGACCATGATCAGGTCACCGGCGCTGAACGCGCCGTCGAGCCAGTCGGAATCGCCCAGGCAGCGGGAGAGTTCGGCCAGCCGTTTGCGTATGCGATCCTCGACGAGGGGCAGGCACGCAGCGTGCCACGGCGCGTCGCGCTCGAGGATAACGGCGGTCACGAGTTCCAGGATCGGCGGCTCCATTGTGTTGAGGGCAGCGAACATCCAGGTGATGGCGCGCGACCGGGCGTTTGCGTCCTCAGGCAGCAGCCCGGCGTGGCGCTCCGCGATGTGGAACACGATCGATCCCGACTCGAACAGGCAGAGATCGCCTTCCTCATAAGTCGGAATCTGGCCGAACGGATTAACCGCGAGATGCGCGGGTTGCTTCATCGCGCTGAACGAAACAAGACGAACGTCGTAAGGCTGGCCGACTTCCTCGAGCGCCCAGCGCACGCGCATGTCGCGTGCCTGGCCCCTGCCGCCATCGGGCGACCGTTGAAACGCTGTGATGGTGGGGGTCATTGGCGGGCTCCGAGTGATTGCATGATGCCGGCGAGACTGATGTGCATGATTGCAACGATCTCTTCCAGCTATTCAGTTCTTGCGCTTTGCATCCAGAGGACGAACGACCGGCGCGGCTCCCGACAGCTCAGCTCGTTTTCTTTGACCGCAGGCTTCAAACCGTCACCACGACCTTGCCGAACTGCTCGCCGGATTCGAGGAAGCGGTGCGCCTCGACAATCCTGTCGAACGGAAAGGTTCTGGCGATCACCGGCTTCAGCGCGCCCGATGCGAGGCCGTCGAGAACGAAGGCCTTGGCGGCTTCCAGTCGCACCGGATCGCCGGTGATTTCGTGGACGAGATAGCCGCGCAGCGTCAGCGTCTTGGCCAGCACATCGAGGAGCGGGAACGGCGTCGGCTCGGAGCTGAGGCCGCCATATTCGAGGAGGATGCCGCCGCGTGACATTGCCGCCGCCAGCGGCGTGAAGATCGGGCCGCCGACCGCGTCGAGGACGACGCGCACGCCCTCGGGCGCGATCTCCCTCAGCCGTGCTTCGAGATCCTCCTCCTGCGAGGTCACGACATAAGCGGTGCCGGCATCGAGCAGCGCCGTTGTCTTGGCCGATGTCCGCGTCACGGCAATCGGCACGGCGCCGATCATTTTGGCGATCTGGATAGCGGCGAGGCCGACGCTGCTCGACGCGGCGGTGATGACGACAGGCTCGCCGCGGCCGAGACGGGTAATGTCGACCAGCGCCCCATAGGCGGTGAGATACTGCATCCATGTCGCGGCGGCCGCTTCAAAGCCGAGCGACGGCGGATGCTTGACGACGAGCTCGGCCGGGAAGGTGACGAACTCGCCGTAGGCCGGCCAGCGCGCCATCGAGCGCGGCGGGATGATGCTGACGGCATCGCCCAATGCGACTGCGTCGACGCCGTCGCCGACCGACTCGACGATGCCCGCCGCCTCGAGACCGAGGCCCGATGGCAGCGTCGGCGTCTCGATATAGCCGCCCTTGCGCATCGAGGCTTCGGCGCGGTTCAAGCCCAGCGCTTTGACCCGTATCCGCACCTCGCCCGGACCCGGCGGAGGCACCTCGACATCCTCGATGCGCAGCACCTCCGGAGCGCCGTAAGCGTGAAAGCGAACAACCCTTGCCATCCATGCAACTCCAAATCCAATTGACGGAATGGACTATGCAGACGTGCAACAGAGGGATAAATCCGGCTGCAGGCAGAACAGTCGAAACGATTGGTTTTGAATATGGATCGCCTCGAAAGCATGGAAGTGTTCGTCAAGGCGGTCGATCTCGGCTCGTTCGCGGCCGCTGGGGCGGCGCTCGACCTGTCGGGGCCGATGGTCGGCAAGCATGTCCGCTTCCTCGAGGAGCGCCTGGGGGTGCGCCTTCTCAACCGCACGACGCGCCGGCAGAGCCTGACCGATTTCGGGCGTGCCTATTACGAGCGCTGCAGGATCGTGCTGGCGGAGGCCGAAGCCGCGGATGCGCTGGCGGCTGACCAATTGTCCGAGCCGCGCGGAAAACTGCGCGTGACGATGCCGGCGCATTTCGGCAGGCACTGCGTGACGCCGGTCCTCCTCGATCTTGCCCGGCGCCATCCGACGCTGGAGTTGGACCTGTCGCTCAGCGATCGTTTCGCCGACCTCGTCGAGGACGATTTTGACCTCGCGATCCGCACGGGAGCACTGGATGACAGGGCCGGCGTCATCGCGCGCCGTATCGTGCGCCAGCGCATGATCGTTTGCGCTTCGCCCGCCTATATCGAGAGGTTCGGCCGACCGCTTTGGCTCGAAGATATCGCCAGCCATCAGGCGATCATCTACCGCAGGCTCGGCCTGGCGCTGCAGCCATGGCTGTTCCCGCGCGACGACGGCTCTATCACGGAGATCGCCCCGGCCGGCCGGCTGCGGCTCGACGACCTCGACGCCATCGCCGGCGCGGCGACCGAGGGCATGGGTCTCGCCTGGCTCCCGTATTGGCTGGTTCGTCGGCGCGTCGAGGAAGGCGCGCTAGTCCGCCTGCTGCCAGACCAGCCGGACTATCTCTACGACTGCCACGCGCTCTGGCTGCAGACGCCGCATCTGCCGCTGAAAGTGCGGCTGGCGGTCGATGCGCTTGCGGCGGGACTCCCGAAGATGATGTCCTAGCCACCAAGCGCCGCCGCGCGTCAGCGCAGGTCGGCATAGGGGCTGCCGGCGACGCCGGCGATGAAGACCGGGGCCGGTCAGACGAGCGCACGACGGCCAGAGATCTTTTCGATGTTGATGCGGAAAAAGAGATGAGGCGGACTGGCCACCTTGTCCTCTGAGTGAGGCGTCTCGCCGCCAGGTTCCCACCAATTGGGGCGCGCCTTCTGCAACAGCGACCATGCATGGTCGCGCTCATTCTGCCGGAGGCCCGCCTCGGAGAGTTCTTCGTAGCGACCGAAGGCAATGACACTCCACCGACTGCGAGGGCTGCGAATCTCGTCGACTTCGAAGCAAACCTGAGGATGTCCTCGCATCGCCCAGACCTTCCGACCAATCAGGGAGAAGCTGTAGATGTGGCTGTTCTCGTAAACGAAGCTGATTGGCACGACGTACGGCATCCCGTTTCTTACGCAAGCGAGGTGCCCGACCCTGCTCGCGGCCAGGTGCGTCCTGCATTCTTGGGCATTCATCTCACTGATGATCACGGGACTCCCCTGGTGAAAGAGCGAGCTTCACTCTGTGCATCTCGATGCCCGCGGAAACGGACTTCCTGCACTGAAATTCGCGATCGCTCGCGGGGGCTACTGTTCCATGCGCCACGCCGGCAAGGACGGCCAAGGGGTGGGCCGATGCAAGCTTCGCCGGACTCAGGCACCTCCTTGTTTAGCCGGCCGTCTCAAGAAATCGATCAGTGAAGCTAGCGAGTGCGTTCCAGTCAGTGAATTCGTGATCGCGCTCCAGGCTCGGACCGCCGCTCTTCATGACGACGAATTTGACGAACTGCTCCTGAAAGTAATCGTACTTGGTGAAGCGCAAAGCACCCCCGAGGAGGAGCGTCATGCGTGGTTGCCACCCTGTCACGGAGACGAAGCGATCCACGTATTTTTGAGCCTCTGTCTTTTGGTCTTCCAGCGCCGCCGACAGACTGACGGATATGAGGGCCGAAGGTTTGGTGTTCAGCGGTTCGTGATGGGCAAATACGAAGTTCGTGACGGTTTCCTGATGGTGCTCCTGGTGGACCGACGCGGCAATGACGAACGCGTCGAAGTGTCCGAGCTTCAAATCGGATGCGAGCGCTGCGCTATCCAGCAGCTCGACTTGATGCCCGTTCTCGCGAATATGACAGCAATTGGCTGTATTATAGCGCATGGAACGGTCTCCACGAACCGCTTTTCGCTGCGACCTAAAGCGCGTCGCGCTGAAACGGATTCAGTCGACGCGCTTTAAGTCTTTGTTTGATGCATGTCGTTGCCCCAGAACCGCTGCACACTTCTGGGCGACATGCATTAGGTTAGAGCACGAAGAACCCGATCGTGGCCAAGGCCATGATCAGGACCGCGAGCCATCCGACCACGACCATCCACCGCGGCGCGGTGAGCCTTCCCATGACGCGCGGGCTACTGGCCATCATCACCATGATTGCCATCAGCGGGACCGCAAGTATGCCATTGATGACCGCTGTCCAGTAGAGCGCGCGGATTGGATCGAGAGCGGTAAAACTAACTACAACACTGCCGAGGGTCGCTGCGGTAATCGTTGCATAGAACGCCTTGGCCTCACGGGGCTGCCGATCCAGCCCCTCCGGCCAGCGGAACATCTCCGCCACGGCATAGGCAGCCGAGCCGGCAAGAACCGGAACGGCCAGCATGCCGGTACCGATGATGCCGGCGGCGAAAACAGCGAAGGTAACTTCGCCGGCAATCGGCCGGAGCGCCTCTGCCGCCTGCGCTGAAGTCTCGATCTGCGTCGTGCCGCTGGCGTGGAGCGTGGCTGCGGTGGCGATGATGATGAAGAGAGCGATGAGATGGGAGAATGTCATGCCAAAAAGCGTATCCGTTCGAATGCGTGCAAGCTCGGCACCTGCCGTACGCGGATGGGTGCTGAGCCGTACAAGGTGGCGACGATGCAGTTCCTCCACTTCCTCACCGGCTTGCCAGAAGAAGAGGTAGGGGCTGATCGTCGTGCCGAGAACAGCCACCAGGGCCATGGCATGGTCGCGATCCAAGGCGAATTGCGGAATGAGTGCGCCGTGCAGCGCCACTGCCCACGGCACGTCCACGGCCAAAACCACCGCGACATATGCAAACAGCGAGAGGGTTAGCCACTTCAGAATGGTCACATAGCGCTTGTAGGCCACGAAGATCTCAAGACCGGCGCAGAGCAATCCGAAGGCGGCGGCGTAGAGGAACTGAGAACCACCGACGAGAAGCTGCAACGCCGCCCCCATCGCCGCCAGATCGGCGCCGATGTTGATGAAGTTGGCGACGAGCAACAGGAGAACGGCAAAACGCATCACCCACGGCGGATAGTGTCGCCGCAGGTTCTGCGCGATGCCCTGACCGGTCACGGCGCCGATGCCCGCACTGATCCCCTGGATCACGACCAGGAGGGGATAGCTGAAGGGTATTGTCCAGCAGAGGGTATAGCCGAATTGCGCGCCAACCTGGCTGTAGGTGGCGATTCCACTGGGATCGTCGTCCGCCGCGCCGGTGATGAGGCCGGGTCCCAAAGTGCGCAGGAAGCTGGTGCGCCGACGCGGCGAGTCACCGGGCGACATTGATGATTGATGCTCCATCTCAGCTCGCTTTCCCGCCGTAACGCGTCCCGCTCCGGTGTCGTTTCAGCGCGCATTTGGTTTGACGTAACCGGGTCGTTGATTCCGTCCAAACGATGAAAACACCTGGCCATGCACTGATACATTGGAAGTGGGTTCTTATGCACTCCTCATGTCGAATGGCAGGCCAGCTCGGGGCTGGCCTTGCGTATCAGCCACGGCGCCAGATCGAGATGCCCCATCGCGGCGCCTGCCGTCACGCCTATATCCGTCGGCATCAGCATCCGGAATTCATCGAGCAGCACAGCAGGTAGCGCTGCCGAAACAGCGGCGCGAGCCACCAGGTCGTCGTCGCCTGCCGATGATCGAGAAGCCCGGTCTCCGCCGGCCAGCCTACTCGGATGGCGTCTCCGACCGGATCAGGCTCTCCAGCATGTCGAGCAAGTGCTCGTACTGCTCGGCGCCGTAGCGCTTTTCGATCGCGTCGTAGATGGCGGCGCGCTCAGGTGCCAGTTCCTCGATTAGCGCCACACCGGCGAGGCTGATGGCGAGCAGCGCGCGGCGGCCATCGTCCTTGACCTTGTTGCGGATGATGAACTCCCGCTCCTCCATCGCCCTGATGATGCGAGTGAGGCTGGGTGGCAGGATCGAGGCGCGGTTGGCGAGCTCGGTCGCTTCCAGCGGTCCTGTTTCGGCTAACACGCGGAGCACGCGCCATTGCTGCTCAGTGATGTCGTGGCGGGCAAGCATCGGCCGAAAATGCGCCATGATCATTTCTCGGGCACGCAGAAGAGCCATCGGCAAAGAACGGCGGGTGTTGGGCGGTAGCAATTCAGGTCTCCGAAAATCCAACCAATACAACCTGCGGCAAATTTTAACGCTCGGATCGTAGCTGTATCTGCGGTTTTGCCGAGAGCGGCAATTCCACCCCCGGAAGCTGCATCCGCATAGAGAACGACGCCTGACATTCGGTCGCAAAGATGTAACTCATATATTAACCGATCAACGATACCGACGCCGCGCCAGTCCGACCCAGCAGCCCCGCCGATCATCGCGCCGTAATAATTCTGTTCGATGATCGCGTTCCGTCGCGCCCCTCAGTCCTGCCGGATATCTCCCCAGACGCCACCTTCACCGCCGGCGGCAAGACACGCTACGGCGCGATCACGGGTAAGGACGTCGTCCGGACGGAAAACCGTTTCGCACTTTTCCTGGAATTGCTTGGAAAAGAAAAAGGCCGGGCTCGAAAGCGGCCCGGCCAAGAATGAAGGTGATAACCTTCAGAGGGAAACATCGTCCGGCGCAATGGGAGGAAAACACCGGACAACACCCGTTATTTGGGCCTTGGCCGGCCGGTTTGCGACGAATAGAATTCCAAAAACTGGCCAAAACGCGAAAAAATATCGCCCGGGCGGCGGCAAAGCTCAGCCAGCCGCCGCTGCCCTTTCCAACAGGTCGGCATAGTGCCGCCGCGCCACGTCGGGATGGGACCTCAGCCGGCTCTTCAGCACATTGGTTCCGACGTTGCGGAACAGCGGATTGTCGGGATCGCTGGCCGGGCCTCGCGCCTCGGCCGCCAGCTCCTCCGGCAAGTCCAGCAGCGGAATCGTCGCGTCGAGGCGGGCGCTGAAGAAGAAGGGAACCGAAATCCGCCCGACGCCGGCCGGAGGCGTGACGACGCGATGCACCGTTGCTCTCAGATAGCCGTCCGAGGCCAATTCCAGCAGCTCGCCGATATTGACCACCAGCGTTCGCGGGATCGGATCCACATCCACCCAGCTACCGTCATATTCGACCTGCAGCCCCTTGTTCTCGTCCTGCAGCAGCAGGGTCAGGAAACCGCCATCCTTGTGCGCGCCGACGCCCTGGTCGTCGCCGGTTGCGTCACGGCCGGGATAGCGCACGATCTTCATGCGGTGGTTGGGCTCGCCGCGATAGATCGGATCGAAGGCGTCTTCGGGCTGGTCGAGCGACAGGGCGAAAGCCTTGAGCAGGCGGATCGCCACATCGGTCACCTTGGCCTGCCAGGCAAGCAGCGCCGGCTTCAATTCAGGCAGCGCCGCCGGCCATTGGTTCGGTCCCTGCAGCCGCGTCCAGGCCGGCACGCCCGGTCCTTGCGAAATGGTCGCACGCTCGACGCCGATGTCGAGCTGCTCGCGCCAGTCGGCCTTGCCCCTGGTGAGTTCCCCGCCGGCGCGCGTATAGCCGCGGAACTGCGGCGACTTCACCATCTCAATGCCAAGCTTGTCGGATTCCGGCAAGGCAAAGAAGTGTCGCGCGGCATTGAGCACCGCGTCGGTGTCCGGCTGGGTTATGCCGTGGCCGCTGAGATAGAAGAAGCCGACATCGCGGGCGGCCGTTCGCAGATCAAACAGGAAAGTCCGACGTTCCGACGCGCCCTGTTCCAAGCGATCGAGATCGAGCACCGGAATTATTCTGGCCATGGACTGGCTCCTCTTGCGGCAATTGGCGCCCCGTCGCACGATGACATGCGCGGCATTGCGGGTGAAGAAACGCACCAACCAATCTCATTGCGAACGGAGCAAGCCGGCGCTCAATTCACGGGCTTTGCGGCAAATAACGTTCGATGCGACCACCGCTTGCTGCGCGTCGCTCATCCGCGATGATCCAGCCGCGCCACCAGCCGGTCGCCGATCCACTGGATGCCGCAGACCAGCACGATCAGGACAATGACCACGGCGATCATGACGCTGGTCTCAAAACGCTGGTAGCCATAGCGGATGGCGAGATCGCCAAGTCCGCCTGCGCCGATGGCGCCGGCCATCGCGGAGGCGCCGACCAGCGTCACCAGCGTCACCGTGAAGCCGGCGACGATGCCGGGCAGCGCCTCCGGCACCAGCACCTCGCGGACGATCGTCCAACGGTTGCCGCCCATCGCACGCGCCGCTTCGATCAGGCCGTGATCCACCTCGCGCAGCGACACTTCGGCGATGCGGGCATAGTAGGGCGTGGCCGCGATCGACAGCGGCACGATCGCCGCCCAGGTGCCGATCGAGGTGCCGACGATCAGCCGCGTCACCGGGATCAGCGCCACCAACAGGATGATGAAGGGGACCGAACGGAAGCCGTTGATGACAGCGCCGAGGATGCGGTTCACCCAGAGGTTTTCGGCGATGCCGCCGCGATCAGTGGCGACCAGCGCCAGCCCAAGCGGCAAGCCGAAGACCAGCGAGATGAGGCCGGAAGCGCCGGTCATCAGCACGGTCTCCCAGATCGAGCGGAGCAGGAGTTCAAACAGGACGGGCGACATTGCCAAGGACCTCCACCCGCGCGCCGCGGTCTTTCAGTAATGCGATTGTCTGTGCGAGGAGCGCGGCGTCGGCGCCGGAGACGGCGAGGAACAGCGTTCCGATGGGCTGTCCCTGGACATGATCGACACCGCCATGCACGAGGCGGAACGGCGCAGGCACGCCGGCGCTCAGGTCAGAGAGCAGCGGACCGCGCGCCGCCTCACCGGCCACATCGACCTTGAGGATCGTTTCCGCGCCCTCGCCCGCAGCAAGCCGGCTGGCGATCTCGGGGGGCAGTTGCGGCCGGATCGCGCCGAGCAGGCTGCGGGTGATCTCGGATTTCGGATTGGCGAAGACCTGCCAGACGGCGCCCTCCTCGACGATCCGCCCGGCATCAATCACCGCCACGCGGTCGGCGATCGAGCGGATCACCTCCATTTCGTGAGTGATGAGCAGGATGGTGAGGCCGAGCCTGGAATTGATGCCCTTGAGCAGCGCCAGGATCGAGCGCGTCGTCTCCGGATCGAGCGCCGACGTCGCCTCGTCGGAAAGCAGCAGCGCCGGTCGCGCGGCGAGCGCCCTGGCAATGCCGACGCGCTGCTTCTGCCCGCCCGACAGCGATGCCGGATAGGCCTTGGCTTTCTCCGAGAGGCCGACAAGCTGCAGCAGCTCAGCCGCGCGCGCCAGGCGCTCGGCACGCGGCCGGCCTTCGATCTTGAGTGGCAGCGCGACGTTTTCCTCGACGGTCTTCGCCGACAAAAGGTTGAAGTGCTGGTGCCGATGCGGCGGCGCAGCGGCTGCAAGTCGCGTTCGCTCAAACCGCTGATTTCACGGCCCTCGATGAAGACCTCGCCGGAATCGGGCCGCTCAAGGCCGTTCAGGCAGCGGATCAGCGTCGACTTGCCGGCCCCGCTGCGGCCGATGATGCCGAGGACCTCGCCCTTCCGCAACGTGAGCGAGACGCCGTCTAGCGCCGCCGTCGCGCCGAAGCGGCGCTTCAGATCGACGAGGCGGACAACATCTTCCAACCCCTTGGGTTGGATGTGGACCGGATCAGCGATATCGGCCGTGACGTGCTGGTTCATCTCTACTTCCGTTTCTGCGTCGCGCAAACGCGACGGCGGTCCGCTCAGGAGCGGACCGCCAGTTCCCGCCAGCCACGCGCCGATCAATAGGCGCTGATCCCGGTGCCCTTGTAGACCTTGTCGAACTCGGCCTTCACCGTCTCGTTCTGGTAGGAGGCGACCAGGGTCTTCACCCAGGGCTCGTTCTCGCTGCCGGCCTTGACGGCGATGAAGTTGCGGTAGGGATTGTCGGCCACCGGCTCCTGCGCGATGCGGTTTTCCGGCGAAAGCCCGCTCTTCAGCGCCCAGTCGGTGTTGACAACAGCGGCGTCGAGATCGTCGACCGAGCGGCCGACGATACCGGCGTCGAGCTCCTTGATCTCGAGCTTCTTCGGGTTCTCGGCAATGTCGGCGGTCGTCGCCAGGATGCCGGTGCCGTCCTTCAGCTTGATCAGGCCTTCATGCTCCAACACATGCAGCGCGCGGCCTTCGTTGGAGGGATCGCTGGGCAGGCCGATGACGGCGCCTTCCGGCAGGTCGGCGACCTTGGAGTGCTTCTTCGAATAGAGGCCGATCGGCCAGACACCGGTATAGCCGACCGGGACGATATGATAGCCTTGAGTCTTGATCTGGTTGTCGAGATAGGGCTTGTGCTGGAAGGCATTGGCGTCGATCTCGCCACGCTCCAGCGCCTCGTTGGGCTGGGTGTAGTCGTTGAATACGACGGCCTCGATCGTCAGTCCTTTCTTGGCCGCTTCGGCGGTGACGACCCGCCAGACGTCCTCATCCTCGCCGCTGATGATGCCGACCTTGATCGCCTTCTTGTCGTCGGCGAAGGACGGAGAGGGCGCAGTGAGGCCGATGACGGCGAATGTCGCGGCGAGAAGCGCGGCAAGTCCGGCGCGCCTGGTGATTGACGTAACGAGAGATTTTGAAGCGTTGCCGAGGTCGGACATGATGCGTTCCTTGCGATCCTGAATTCATTTCGGCCTGGCGGAGTGCGAAGCCTTGATGCCAGCATCACCAATGCTGCCCGGCTGGGCAAAGAAGCTCATTTCCTATCGAACGGGAGGCGGAAAATATTCTCTCAAAGATTTTATGACTTGGAGAACGCCGGCCGCCGTCGGGCAGACATTCGGCGTGGCGAAAGGTCGAAGCTGCGGCGCCTATGAAGCCCGCTGCGCAGCGGGCCAGGGCAATCCATCGTGTTCCCGCAGCGGCGACATGGTCGACAGGCCTCCGGCTTCCTGCGTCCCAAAGCCCAATCGCGTCAGACAAGCCCGCGCCAAAGCCGCATTGCTGTCGATGACGATCAATCCGTTCGTGTCATTGAGACCGGCGGCCACCACCGACAGTTCGGTGCAGCCGAGCAGGGCGGCGTCGGCGCCGGCCAATTGCGCGAGATGAAGCGCGCGCTCGGTCTCGGCAGCTGCTTCCGCGATCGACCCGGCCTTGAGAGCGATCGCGCTGTCGACGCGCTCCTGAAACTCGCTGCTTGCACGAAGGCAGGGCTCATATCCCGCCGCCGATATCCTGTTCTGATAGCCGAATTGGTGCGAGCCAACTACGGCCCTTAGTCGAAGGCGCCAGGAAGAACGATTTTCTATTCATCTATCCGAGTTTCCGAAGGTGCGATGCGAACGCCTCCACGAACACACTGACTCTGCGAGGGATAAAGCGGTTTGACGAATAAATGGCATGAACGGTCTGCGGCTCATAATGCCATTCAGGGAGAACACTTGGCGCCGTCAGAATGTCTCGACCCATGGCCTGAGCTCGACCTCGAAGCTCCAGGCGCTGCGATGCTGGCGATGGATCGCGAGGTCGGTTTCGGCGATCGCGTCGGGCGAAAGGCGACGATCAGGACGGTCGGGGTCGGCTGCCTGTGCGGGCGGCTCGATCTGGCCGTCAATGATGAAATGCGCGACGTGGATGTTCTTCGGGCTAAGCTCACGCGCCATCGACTGCGCCAGCCCGCGGAGCCCGAATTTCGGCATGGCGAAACCGGCCGAGCCCGAGAACCCCTTGAGGCTTGCGGTCGCGCCGGTGAACAGGATCGAGCCGGAACCGCGTGCAAGAAGCCGGCGCGCCGCCTGCTGGCCGACGAGGAAGCCACCATAGGCGCCGACGAGCAGGGCCTGCTTGACCGCCTCCGGATCGAGCTCGGCGATCGGGCCACGCGTGCGGCCACTGGCATTGAAGACGGCAATTTCGAGCGGGCCGGCCTTGTCGGCGACCTCGAACAGCCGTGCGACGGAAGCGGCATCCGACACGTCCGTCTCCACCGCCTGCGCGCCGGTCTCCTGAACCAGCGCGGCGAGCTTGTCGATGTTGCGGGCGGCAAGGACGACGCGAAAACCTTCCTTGCCGAGGAGCCGCGCCAGCGAGGCGCTGAGGCCCTGCCCTGCACCTGCGATCACTGCGACATTGGCTGCCATCTCGTTCCTCCTTGTGTCCTTCGATGTTCGGCCGATGCCGATGGTCGCACAGGCTCGCGCCTTCGGCGGCAAGAGGCAAGAACGACGTTGCTCCAATTTCGGCGTCCGACGCAAAAAGCTGGCGGTATAGGGTGAGAGGTCCTGGCACCCGCTAAAGACTTGCCTGTCGGGCCGATCCGTCCGACACGTGAACCAACGGCGATTCGAGGAGCGACCATGGAACCAATCTGGGCCGTCGGCCTGATGACCGGCACGGTGCTTGACGGCAACATCGACGTGGCGCTGATCAAGACCGACGGCGAGCGCATCGCCGACTTCGGCACCTATACTCTGGCCCCCTACCCGCAATCGATCCGCACGCTTCTGGAAGAGACGCTGCGCCAGGCGCGTGCCTGGAATTTTGATGGGCCGGAACCAGCGATCTTCCGTGAGGCCGAGGAAACGTTGACGCGCGCGCAGTCGGCCGCGGTCAAGCATCTTGTCGAAAGCTATGGGCTGACCATGGCCGATATCGGCGTCGTCGGCTTCCACGGCCAGACGGTGCTGCACCGCGCCCCGCAGCCGGGACGGATCGGCAGGACCCGCCAGCTCGGCGACGGCGAGTTGATGGCGGCCCTTCTCGGCACCAAGGTCGCCTATGATTTCCGCTCGGCCGACGTGGCAGCCGGCGGGCAAGGCGCGCCTTTGGCCGCCGCCTACCACGCGGCGCTGCTCAAGGAGGCGGACTCCAGCGGCGACACCGCCGTGCTCAACCTCGGCGGCGTCGGCAACATCACCTGGTGGGACGGCAAGGACAATATCGTTGCCTTCGACACCGGACCG
This sequence comes from Mesorhizobium silamurunense, assembly GCF_014843825.1. Classification (GTDB taxonomy): domain Bacteria; phylum Pseudomonadota; class Alphaproteobacteria; order Rhizobiales; family Rhizobiaceae; genus Mesorhizobium; species Mesorhizobium silamurunense. The sequence goes on along the minus strand of NZ_JHQR01000048.1, from coordinate 1,748 downwards.
GCCAATGCGCCGGTCAACGATTTCATCAAGTCGAAGAGTCTCGGCGAGATGGACCGAGACGGCAAGCTGGCGGCTGCGGGCACCGTCGACGAGGCAAGGCTCGAGCGGCTGCTGCGGCATCCTTATCTGACAAAACCTTATCCGAAGTCGCTCGACCGCTTCGACTTCACGGCGGCGATGGCCGATGGGCTTGGCGTGGAGGACGGAGCGGCGACGTTGACGGCTTTCACGGTCTCGGCGGTCGGCAAGGCGCTCGACCTGTTGCCGCGCCGGCCGAAGCGGCTGGCGGTGAGCGGCGGCGGCCGCCGCAACCCGACGATGATGGCGATGCTCGGCCGCCGCGCCGGCGTCGAAGTGGTGCAGGCCGAGACGCTCGGATGGAAGGGCGACGCGGTGGAAGCGGAGTGCTTCGCCTTCCTGGCGGTCCGCGTGCTGCGCGGGCTGCCGATCAGCTTTCCGAGCACCACCGGGGTGCCGCGGCCGATGCGCGGCGGAAAGCTCGCGGGTTAAGGCAACTTCTTCTGCAGGAAGATGCGGCTGCGGCCGACTGGGAAGTCGGGAAGCGTGCCGAACGGCTGGTAGCCTTGGCGCTGATAGACCTTGGCCGCGGTCGGATTGAAAGTGTCGATCCAGGCGGCTTGGCAGCCGCGCGCCAGAGCTTCCCGTTCGGCGGCGTCCAGCATGCTGGCGGCGATGCGCCGGCCGCGCAGCTTTTCGTCGACCCAGAGCCATTGCACGTAGAGCCAGCCCCAGGCGGTGTAGCCGGAAATGCCGGCGACGATCGCGCCGGCATCGTCGCGAACGAAAACGGCCAGCGACTTGCGGCCTGAGGCTCCGACATCGTGGTCGTTGAAAGCGGTCAAGCCCTCGCCGACACGGGCGAGGTCCTGCGGTAGGGGCTCGTCGGTGATCTCGAGCGTCGTCTTCATCGTGGCTCCGTGCGGTTCGGAGGCCAGCCTTAGCGAAGGAGCGAACGCAGACGCAAGCCTATTGCACGGCACTAGCTTGCCGCCATGCCGCGGCCGATGCCGCCACCAGCATCAGCAAGGCGGCGATCAGGGCGCATTTGGCGAAGCCGAGGCTTGTGTAGAGCGGGCCGAAGCCCGCGGTGCCGACGGTCACGGCGAGATAGGTGACCGCGCTGTTCAGGCCCATGATGGTGCCGCGCCGCGCGGGGTCGAGCGCGGTCAGCCTCATGACCAGGACATTCAGCCCGAAATGGTTGGCCAGGCCCCAGATGGCGATGGTCGCCATCAGCGGACCGAAGCCGCCGCTTGCCAGGGCCATGGCGACATAGACGGCAGCCACCAGGAGATAGGCGAACGGCATGACCCACCGCGCGCCGAGGCGGTCGATGACGCCGTCGAGCAGTGCTGCCGCGCCGAAGCCGAGGCCATAGGCGACCGCCGCAAGGCCGTTGGCGCTGACCGGCTCGCCGAGGCCCTGGTGAAGGTGATCGCCTAGATAGCCGTAGACGCCGTAGAAGGCGGTCATGAAGGCGCCGCAGGCGACCAGCAGCGGCAGGATGCCGGGCACGGCGAGCGCGCCAAGCGGCGAAGGCGCAGGGCCGTTTTTCGTCATGTCGCGCAGCGAACTGACAGCCAACCCGGCGACGGCTGCCGCAGCCAGAAGTGCAACGGCGGCGAAGACGGCGCGCCAGTGGATGAGGTCGGCAAGCACCGCCGACAGCGAGACGCCGGCCACCATGGAGAGCGTCCAGCCGGTCAGCACGACGCCGATGGTGCCAC
>NZ_JHQR01000039.1 GCF_014843825.1 Mesorhizobium silamurunense | reverse complement strand
CAGGGCAAGGTCGGCCCCCGCATTTTCGGCACCTCGCCCGGCACCTACGGCGCCGGCGTCGAGGAATTGCTGTCGCGCGGCGAATGGGGCGCGCGTGAGGAGATCGGCCGTGCCTATCTCGACGCCACCTCGCATGCCTATGGCGGCGCCGACGGCGAAGCGGTCTCGGCGCCCGGCGCCTTCGAGGGCCGCATCGCCGAAGCGGAGCTGCTCGTCCATACCGGCGACGACCCTGGCCGCGACATCCTCGAAGGCTCGGCCGATGTCGCCTTCATAATCGGCGGGTTTTCGGCGGCGCTCGCCGAGCTCGGCCGGAATGCCGACGTCATCGTGCTCGACACGACCGATCCGAAGAAGCCCAAGCCGCGCTCTGTCAGCGAAGCGGTAGCTAGAGTGGTGCGGGCGCGCGCCGTCAATCCGCGGTTCATCGCCGGCCAGATGCGCCACGGCCCGCGCGGCGCATCGGAATTCGCCGAGACGGTCGACCGTCTCGTCGGCTTTGCCGAGACCACCCACGCCATATCGGGCGCGCTGATCGAGGCCGTGCATGACGCCTATCTTGGCGACGCGGAAGTCCGCGCCTTCCTCCTGCGCGAGAATCCGGCTGCGGCAAAGGTCATTGCCGAGCGGTTCCTCTCGGCGCGGCGGCGCGGCCTCTGGCACCCGCTGCGCAATTCCATTGACGACGACCTCGCCGCCTTGATCGCCGAGGCCCAGGCAAGCGGGGTGGCGGCATGAACGCGTTCTCGCGCCGCGGCGCCTGCCCTGCCCTCAGCGCGCCGATGCAGACCGGCGACGGGCTGCTGGTGCGGCTCAATCCGGTCGCTGGAGGACTTACGCCGAAGTCGCTGATCGGACTCTGCGAATCCGCCTTGCGCCACGGCAACGGCATCATGGAGGTGACTGCGCGCGCCAGCCTGCAGATCCGCGGCCTGACACCGGAAAGCGCGCGGCTGCTGGTGGCGGAAGTCGATACGCTGGGCATCGCGGTGCGCAGCGGCGTGCCCGTTGAGACTGGGCCGCTGGCAGGCATCGACCCGCAGGAGATCGCCGACCCGCGACCGCTGGCTGAGCGGATCCGGGCCGCGATTGAAGAGGCAGGGCTGACGGCAAGGCTGGGGCCAAAAGTGTCGGTGGTTGTCGACGGCGGTGGGCAACTGACGTTGGATGCGGTCACGGCCGATGTGCGGCTGAAGGCGGTGCAGGCCAACGGCGAGGTTTTCTGGCGCGTGTCGGCTAGCGGTAATGGCCGGAGTGCGAAGGCGCTCACAACGGTCGATGCCGATGCTGCCCGCGACATCGCGGTGGCTGCGCTTAGGATGGTCGCAGAAAAAGGCCGAGAGGCGCATACGCGCGATTTGTCGGAGCGGCAGTTGGCGTCTCTCGCAGGCTGGCGTTCCTTCGCGCCCCCCTCTGTCCTGCCGGACATCTCCCCCACAAGGGGGGAGATCAGCAGCTTCGTCGCCGGCTCTTCACTTTCGGCGTTGGAAATTGGCGAAACCGGCGGCGCCGGCCTGATCTCCCCCCAAGTGGGCCTTGTGGGGGAGATGTCCGGCAGGACAGAGGGGGGCGCCGTAGAGCGGCCTCGCCCGCCGATTGGCCTTTTCGACTTGAACACCGGCCATGCCCTCGGCCTCGGCCTGCCCTTCGGTAGCATGCCGGCACAGAGTCTCATCGAGCTTGCCACAAAGGCGTCGGAACTTGGCGTAACCGAAATCCGCCTAGCACCCGGCCGCGCCCTGCTCTTTCTCGGCCTCGCCGCCTATCCCAATCTCCAATCCTCCGCCGCCGCCCTCGGCTTTGTCACCTCCCCCACTGACCCGCGCACCCGCATCGCCGCCTGTCCCGGCACGCCGGCCTGCGCCTCCGGCCGCATCGCCACCCGCGCCATCGCCGAGACGATCGCGACCGAAAGCGCCGACCTCCTTGACACCTCGCTCACGCTCCACATTTCCGGCTGCGCCAAGGGCTGCGCGCATCCCGGCCCGGCGACACTGACCCTGGTCGGCGACGAAAACGGAGCCGGACTTGTCGTGGACGGGACGGCAAAGGCCCTTCCTGCCGGATACAGGCCGGGCTATGACGCCGCGCGCGGGGTCGGCGGCATCCTTGCCGCGGTGCGCGCGCAAAGACATCAGGGCGAAACCGTTGCCGCCTGCCTGGCAAGGCTTGCCGGCGTCGCCGAACTCTATCGACGGAACTAAGGAATGGCCGCCTACGACTATATCCATGACGGGATGGCGATCTACGAGCGCTCTTTCGCCATCATCCGCGCCGAGGCGGACCTGTCGCGCTTCTCCGAGGCCGAAGCCGATGTCGCGATCCGCATGATCCATGCCTGCGGTCAGGTCGAGGCCGCAGGCCATTTCGTCTTCTCCAGCAATTTCGTTGCCGCCGCCCGGACCGCGCTTGCCACCGGCGCGCCGATCTTCTGCGATGCCGAGATGGTCGCTCATGGCGTCACCCGCGCGCGGCTGCCGGCCGGCAATGAGGTGATCTGCACGCTGCGCGATCCGCGCACGGCCGAGATCGCCAAGACGATCGGCAACACGCGCTCCGCCGCAGCGATCGACCTCTGGGGCGAGCGCATGGCCGGGTCGGTCGTGGCCATCGGCAACGCGCCGACCGCGCTCTTCTATCTGCTGGAAAAATTGCGCGACGGCGCGCCGAAGCCGGCGGCGATCATCGGCATGCCGGTCGGCTTCGTCGGAGCCGCCGAATCCAAGGACGCGCTGGCGGAGAATTCCTATGGCGTGCCCTACGCCATCGTGCGCGGCAGGCTGGGCGGCAGTGCCATGACGGCCGCAGCGCTCAACGCATTGGCGAGGCCGGGCCTGTGAACGCGATTGCGAAAGGCCGTCTCGTCGGCGTCGGAACCGGCCCAGGCGATCCGGAGCTTCTGACGCTGAAGGCCGCGCGGGCATTAGCTGAAGCGAATGTCGTCGCCTATTTCGCCAAGCGCGGCAACAACAGCAATGCGCGCGCCATCGTCGAGGCGCGCTTTCGCCCGGACATGATCGAGCTGCCGCTGCTCTATCCGGTGACGACGGAGATCGACAAGGATCACGACGATTACCGCTCGCAGATCGCCGATTTCTACGAGCAGTCGGCCGAACAGGTCGCCGGGCATCTCGGCGCCGGCAGAACCGTGGCTGTGCTGTCGGAGGGAGATCCGCTCTTCTACGGCTCCTACATGCACCTGCATGTGCGCCTGGCGCACCGGTTCCCGACCGAGGTCATTCCCGGCGTCACCGCCATGTCCGGCTGCTGGTCGGCTACGGGCCTGCCGATCGTGCAGGGCGACGACGTGCTCACCGTGCTTCCGGGCACGATGAGCGAGTTCGAGCTGACGCGACGCTTGGCCGACACCGATGCCGCGGTCATCATGAAGGTCGGCCGCAACCTGCCGAAAATCCGCCGTGCGCTGGAAGCGACCGGCAAGCTGGCGAAGGCCGTCTATGTCGAGCGCGGCACCATGCCGGGCAGCGTCTCGATGCGGCTTGCGGAAAAGCCGGACGACAAGGCGCCCTATTTCGCCATCGTGCTGGTCGCCGGCTGGTCCGCCCGGCCGGGAGCCAAGGTATGAGCGGCCGCCTCACAGTCATCGGTCTCGGCCCCGGCAATGCCGACCAGGTCACGCCGCAGGCGAGCCGCGCCGTGGCCGAGGCCTCCTTCTTCTTTGGCTACAAGCCCTATCTCGACCGGCTCGAGCTGCGGTCGGATCAGACCCGCATCGCCTCGGACAACCGCGAGGAGCTGGCCCGCTCGAACGAGGCGCTGGCCAAGGCCGCCGAAGGGCACAACGTCGCGGTCGTTTCCGGCGGCGATCCCGGCGTTTTCGCCATGGCCGCGGCCGTCTGCGAGGCGATCGAGGCCGGCCCGGCCGAATGGCGCGCCATCGACATTTCGGTCATTCCAGGCGTAACGGCCATGCTTGCGGTCGCCGCCCGTATCGGCGCGCCGCTCGGCCATGACTTCTGCGCCATCTCGCTCTCCGACAATCTGAAGCCGTGGGACCTGATCGAGCTGCGTTTACTGGCGGCGGCCGGCGCCGGCTTCGTCATCGCGCTCTACAATCCGATCAGCAAGGCGCGCCCCTGGCAGCTCGGCCGCGCCTTCGAATGCCTCAAGGCGATCCTGCCCGGCACCACGCCGGTGATTTTCGGCCGCGCCGCCGGCCGGCCCGACGAGCGCATCGAGGTGTATCTTCTGGCGGATGCAGATGCGGAAAAGGCCGACATGGCAACCTGCATCATCATCGGCTCGCCCGAGACCCGGATCATCAAGCGCGGCGAACGACCCGCGCTGGTCTATACGCCGCGTTCGGCAACGGGCTCGAAAAGATGATCGACCATTGCAGCCAGTTGATCGACGGATTCAGCCGAGGGGACGTCCGGCAAGGGCGGCCGCCGCACCATGATCACCTCGATGCCGAGCGCCCGCGCCGCGGCGATCTTGCCATAGGTCGCGTCACCACCGCTGTTCTTCGAGACGACGGCATCGATACCGTATTTTTCGAGCAGCGCCCGTTCGTCCGGTTCCGGAAACGGCCCGCGTGCCAACAGGTAGAGCGCATCGGGCACCGCGAGCTTCGGCTCTACCGGATCAACGCTGCGGATCAGATAACGGTGCTGCGGGGCGACTTCGAAGGCGCCTGCCTCCTGCCGGCCGATCGCGAGGAAAACGCGACGCGGTGGCGTGCCAAGAGCCCGCGCCGCTTCCGGGACATTGTCGACCAGCGTCCAGCGATCACCTGCGACAGGCTCCCAACCGGGACGCCGCAGCGCAAGGATCGGCACGCCGGATTGCCTTACCGCTTCAGCGGCGTTGGTCGAGATGTGCGCCGCGTAAGGATGCGTGGCGTCGATCACCAGGTGGATGCGTTCTTGGCGGAGATAGGTCGCCAGTCCTTCCGCGCCGCCGAAGCCGCCGGTGCGCACGGGCACGCCTTGCGCGACCGGACTTTCGGTGCGGCCGGCCAGCGACAGCGTGATCGAAAAATCCTGGCGACAGGCCAGCTTTCCCGCCAGCTGCCGGGCCTCCGTGGTTCCGCCGAGGATAAGAATATTCGTCATGAGCACCATGATGCGCAGCGCCTGCGCTGCCCCTCACCCTTACCCTCTCCCGTTAAGGACGGGGAGAGGGGGAGGCCGGCGCTGCAGCCAACCACCTTCTCCCCGTCACTATACGGGGAGAAGGTGCCGGCAGGCGGATGAGGGGCGGCGCGGCATGTCAAAAAACAAGCAGCCAAAACCTCAATGGCTCATCATCGTCGGCATCGGCGAGGACGGGGTAGCGGGTCTCGGCGACGAGGCCAAGCGCCGGATCGGCGAGGCCGAAGTCATCTTCGGCGGCAAGCGGCACCTCGCGCTTGTCGCGCCCTTGGTCAAAGGTGAAACTCGGCAATGGCCAACGCCGTTCGATACCGAGATGCGCGAGGTGCTGGCGCTGAAAGGCAAAAACGTCTGCGTGCTTGCCTCCGGCGACCCGTTCTTCCATGGCGTCGGCGTCACCCTGGCGCGCAAGGTGAAGCCGGACCAAATGATGGTTCTTCCGGCCCCATCGTCGCTGTCATTGGCAGCCTCCCGCCTCGGCTGGGCGCTGCAGGATGTCGAAACCATCTCGCTGCATGGCCATTCGATCGACCTGGTCCGGCCCCTGCTCCACCCCAGCGCGCGCATCCTTGCACTGACGTCCGACGGCGACGCCCCGGCGGCCATCGCCCGGTTGCTCGACGAGCTCGGCTTCGGCCCTTCGCGATTGACGGTCCTCGAAGCGCTCGGCGGTCCCGACGAAACGCGCCGCGCCGCCCGCGCCGACAGCTTCGATCTTAAAGACATCAACCCACTCAACGTGCTGGCGCTCGAAATTGAGCAGACGCCGGATGCGCGCGTCCTGCCTTTGACCGTTGGCCTAGCCGATCATCTCTTCGAACATGACGGCCAGATCACCAAGCGCGAGATCCGCGCCATGACGCTCTCGTCGCTTGCGCCCAGGCGCGGCGAGCTGCTGTGGGACATCGGCGCCGGTTCCGGCTCGATTGGTATCGAATGGATGCTGGCCCACCCTTCGATGCGGGCGATTGCCATCGAAGCCGATAGCGAGCGCGCCGCCCGCATCGCCCGAAATGCCGGGCATTGCGGCGTGCCCGGCCTTGTCGTGATCGAGGGCTCGGCGCCGAAGGCGTTGGCCAAACTGGAGACGCCAGACGCGATCTTTATCGGCGGCGGCGGCAGCGATGCCGGCGTGCTGGAGAAGGCGTTCAAGGCGCTGCGTCCCGGCGGCCGGCTGGTCGCCAATGCGGTAACGCTGGAGATGGAGACGCTCCTCCTCGACCAGCACACCAGGCGGGGCGGCGACCTCACCCGCATCGCGCTTTCCCGCGCGGCGCCGGTCGGGTCCATGCAGGCCTGGCGTCCGGCGATGCCTGTCACGCAGTGGAGTTGGGTAAAGCCATGATGATCGCGGGCATCGGCAGCCGGAAAGGCGTGACGGCGCGCGACGTGCGCGCCGCGATCGAAACCGCGCTCGAAGCGCATGGGCTGGCAATGGCCGCGCTTTCGGCGCTGGCGACCGGCGAAATCAAGCGCGACGAGGAAGCAATCTTCCTCGCAGGTCGTGACCTCTCGCTTCCGGTGATCGTCGTCACCGACCATGCATTGCAGGCCGCGTCCGCAGGCACGATCAGCCGATCCGAAGAGTCGCAGGCGCATGCCGGCACGCCGTCGGTTTCGGAAGCGTCGGCCCTGGCCGCGGCCGGAAAAGATGCAAAACTGCTCGGGCCGCGCACCGTTCTCGGCCCGGTGACCTGCGCCATCGCTCTCGGTGGAGGCACTGCGTGACCGTTCATTTCATCGGCGCCGGCCCGGGCGCGGCCGACCTCATCACCTTGCGCGGCAGCCGGCTGCTGGCGTCCTGCCCCGTGTGTCTCTATGCCGGCTCGATCGTCGCGCCGGAATTGCTCGAACATTGCGCGCCCGGCACCAAGCTGATCGACACCGCGCCGATGTCGCTCGACGAGATCGAGGCCGAATATGTCGGCGCCTACAAGGCCGGCCAGGATGTCGCGCGGCTGCATTCCGGCGACCTTTCCGTCTGGAGCGCGGTGGCCGAACAGATCCGGCGGCTGGAAAAGCACAACATCCCCTATACGCTGACGCCAGGCGTGCCTTCCTTTGCGGCGGCAGCGGCAGCGCTTCGCCGCGAGCTCACCATTCCCGAGCTCGCGCAAAGCCTGGTGCTGACCCGTGTCTCCGGCCGCGCCTCGAAAATGCCGCCGGGCGAAACGCTCGCCGCCTTCGGCCGCACCGGCGCGACGCTCGCCATTCACCTAGCCATCCATGCCATCGACCGTGTCGTTGCCGATTTAACGCCTCTCTACGGCGCCGAGTGCCCGGTAGCGGTCGTCTTCCGCGCCTCTTGGCCGGATGAGCGCATCCTGACCGGCACGCTGGGCACGATCGAAGCGCAGCTTGCCGAAAATCCGATGGAGCGCACGGCGATCATCTTCGTCGGCAGCGCCTTGGCCGCTCAGGATTTCGGCGAAAGCTCACTTTACGACGCCCACTACCAGCGGCGTTTTCGCGGACGGGACGGATTGTGACCGATAACGCCAACAGAAACGGACGGGCCACGGTGGATCAGGCGCTGGCGCGGCTGAACTTCAAGCCGCGCACGCTCGAGCCCGGTCATGTCTGGCTGGCCGGCGCCGGCCCGGGCGATCCTGGCTGCCTGACGCTGGAGGTGCTGGCGGCGCTCGGGCAGTGCGATGCGCTGGTCTATGACGCGCTGGTCTCGCCGGATGTCGTGGCGGTCGCCGACGGCGCCGAGCTTTTCTACGCCGGAAAGCGCGGCGGCCAGCCTTCGATGAAGCAGGACGACATCAACGCCTTGCTCGTGCGGCTGGCGCGCGAGGGCCGCCGTGTCGTGCGCCTCAAAGGCGGCGACCCCTATATTTTCGGCCGGGGCGGCGAAGAAGCTTTGGCGCTCGCGCACGAAAACATTCCGTTCCGCGTTCTCTCCGGCCTCACCTCCGGTCTGAGCGCCTTGGCCGCCAACGGCATCCCCGCCACCATGCGCGGCATCAACAAGGCGGTCATCCTCGCCACTGGCCACGCGGCAGGCACAGATGACGATATCGACTGGGCGGCGATCGCGCGCACCGGCCAGCCGGTCGTCGTCTATATGGGCATGGCCAATCTGCCGGTGATTGCCGCCGCCCTGCTCAAAGGAGGCCTCGCGCCCACGACCCCGGCGGCGGTGATCGTTGCGGCGACCACGCCGCAGGAGCGCATCGTCGTCGCCACGCTCGCGACAATCGCCGAGGAGGCCGCAGCCGCCGGGCT
>NZ_JHQR01000047.1 GCF_014843825.1 Mesorhizobium silamurunense | reverse complement strand
GGCACCATCGGCGTGCTCAAGGCGGCCATGCAGGTGGCTTCGACCGACGAGGGCTCGGCGCGCCTGCTGACCGAGCAACTCGCGCTGTCGGCGGCGGCGGCGGAACTGCGCCGGTTGGGGGCAGGGCGGATTGCCGACGCCTTCGTCGAAACAAGGCTCGGCGGCCAATGGCGCACCACCTACGGCATGCTCGATTCGCGCCATGACGCGCGCATGATCATCGACACGCTCTATCCGCCGCTGACTTGAACAAGCCTGAAACGCGCTTCCATCGCCGGCTGTGGACGGCCGTTAACCTTAACAGATGGTTTCAATTGCGGGCGGCCTTCGCAGGGCCCACTCTGTCCACCGGAGTAGGGAAGTGTTAACCATGAGCATCCCCTGCTCCGCGAGGCAGGGAGCGCATGCGGCACGTTTTGACATCATTTCTGGCCTTGCACTGGGCGGTCGTTTTCGCCCTGCTGGCCTACATCTGCATGGACGGGAACCGCGGCATCGCGTCCGCGCTTGGCGTGCTTGGCGTATCGGTGCAAAGCGCCGGCTTTCCGGGGCTCGAACACGCCGTCATCGTGGCGCCGCTCTCGGTCGCGCTGCTGATCGTCGCGCTGCTCTTCTGCTGGGCTTTCGTCGAAACGCTGCTCAACATCGCGACTAGGCCCGATGCCGGCGACGCAGTGGTGCGGATCGCCTTCATCTCCGCCTCTTTCCTGCTGTCGATCATTCTCGTCGGCGGCGCCGCGCAAGGGATCAACGGGCTGTTCATGGTGATCGCCATCCAGATGACGGCGCTGCTTGCCTCCTATGTCGCGGTGCTCGCCGAGCGGCGCTCGACCGTGGCCGCCGCGACTTTGCATCACGGCGATGCTCGCTTGACTGCTCAGCGCATGGCAACGAGCGCCGCGCACAGCTCCCTGCTGTCCCGCATCTCCGGCCGTCCGGAAACCAGACCCGGAGGTCGCCACTGATGCGCGCCTTGTTCGCATTCTGGGCAGCTCCGCTGGTCCTGTTCTGGGGCTGGTTCTTCCTGTCGCTCAACGACATCAATTTCGGCTATGTGATGCTCAGCCGCCAGCTGCACGACCTGGTGTTCCAGCTTTACGGCCAGATACTCGGCGTCGATCCGGGGATCATCCCGGGCATGGTCGCGCGGGCCTGCGTGTTCGACAGTTTCCTGCTGCTCGGACTGGTGGCATTCCGCCGCCGGCGCCAGATCGGCGAATGGATCAGGCGGCGCCGGGAAGGTCCGGTCAGTCCGGATCGGCTCGGCCGAGCGACTGAAGCCGGTCCAGGGCTCCCTGCAGAATAAAGGCCGCCGCCGCCGAATCGATCTTGCCGGCGCGCTTCTTGCGCGAGAAATCCATCTCGATCAGCGTCCGTTCCGCGGCGACCGTCGACAGCCGCTCGTCCCACAGCACAATGGGCAGATCGGACAGGGCAGCCATGTTGCGCGCGAAGGCGCGGGATTTCTGCGCGCGCGGGCCTTCCGATCCGTCCATGTTGACGGGAAGGCCAAGCACGATCGCCCCGACATTGTCCTTCTCGAGCTGTGCCAGCAACTGGGCGGCATCGAGCGAAAACTTCCTGCGCAGGATGACCGGGCGCGGATGGGCAAAGGACAAGCCACGGTCCGACACCGCCACGCCGATCGTCTTGTCGCCCAGGTCGAGGCCGGCGAGCGTCCGGCCGCCGGCAAGCCGTGCCGGCAATTCTTCAATGCCGATGATGCTCAACAACTCTCCCCGGTCTTCGCCGCGCGGCCTTTTGATAGACCGCGGGACTTTCAATTTGCCCCCGGCGTTCTATCCTTTGACAACGAGAAAATCGAGGAACCCAATCATGAAACTGACCTGGTACGGCCATTCGGCATTCCGCATCGAGACAAAGGACGCCACCATCCTCATCGACCCGTATCTGGTCGGCAATCCGTCCTGGACGGGCGGCTGGGAAGGGCCGGCGGAAGGGGTGACGCATGTTCTCCTGACCCATGGCCACAACGACCATGTCAGCGGTTCGATCGAGGTGCTGAAGAAGAGCGGCGCCATGCTGGTCGCCAATTTCGAGGTCTGCATGTATCTCGTCGGGCAGGGCGTCAGCGACAAGAAGATCAACCCCGGCAACATCGGCGGCACCGTCGATTGCGGCCCCTTCACCACCACCTTCGTCCAGGCGCTGCACTCCTCCTCGTTCGGCGGCCAGGGCGGCACCAACACCTATCTCGGCAACCCGGGCGGGCTCGTGCTGCATTTCCCGCAGGACAAGACGCTTTACCACATGGGCGACACCGACATCTTTTCCGACATGGGGCTGATCAACGAATTGCATGAACCGAAGATCGGCATCGTGCCGATCGGCGACCGCTTCACCATGGGCGGGGCGGTGGCGGCCCTTGCCTGCCGCCGCTTTTTCAGCTTCGATACGGTCGTTCCCTGCCATTTCGGCACCTTCCCGATCATCGATCAGACCGCCGACAAATTCGTGGCCGGCATGGAAGGGTCCGGGGTCAAGGTAGCGCTGCCCGAGATCGGAAAGGCGATTACGATCTGAGCAGCACTCCCTAGGCGCGCCGGAGCTATCCGCAGTCTGTTCGGTTCAACATGATCGATGTTGCACCGCAAGCGTTGCGCCGCTATAGCCCGCACTGGTTTTTCCGAGGCAAATAGACATGTCCGTTGATCTTCAGACCGTGAAGCGCGTCGCTCACCTTGCTCGCATTGCGGTGAGCGAGGAGGACGCCGAGCGCATGACCGGCGAGCTGAACGCCATCCTCGGCTTCGTCGAGCAGTTGAACGAGGTCGATGTGTCCGGCGTCGAGCCGATGACCTCGGTCACCCCCATGGAGATGAAGAAGCGGCAGGATGTCGTCACCGACGGCGACAAGGCGGCCGACATCGTCGCCAACGCGCCCGCCACCGAAGAAAACTTCTTCCTCGTTCCCAAGGTCGTGGAGTAGGGCAGGATGGCCGTCGAGATCGCCGTCGAGACGCCCTTGCAGGACGACGTGCGGGCGCTGGTCGCGGAGCTCAATGCCGCGCTGCTCGAACTGACGCCGCCGGAGCATTGCTACCACCTGACCGTCGAGCAGATGGCTGGCCACGACACGACGGTGTTCATTGCCCGCGACGGTGGCCTTGCCGTCGGCTGCGGCGCGCTGAAGCGGCATGACGAGGTGACTGGCGAGGTCAAGCGCATGTACACGCGGCCCTCGCATCGCGGCCAGAAGATCGGTGCGCAAATCGTCGAGCGGGTCGAGGCGCTGGCGCGGCAGGAAGGGCTGCAACGTCTGGTTCTCGAAACCGGCGATCGCCACCCGGCCGCCTGGACCGTCTACGAGCGTGCCGGGTTTTCGCGTTGCGGTCCGGTGCTGGATTATCCCGACTCCAAGTGGTCGGTGTTTTACGAAAAGAGCCTTGCCTGATGAGCGACCTCACACATCTCACCATTTCCGAGGCCCGCGCCAAGCTGCGCGGCAAGGAGATCTCCGCCGCCGAGATCACGGAAGCCTATCTCTCGGCGATCGAGCGCGCCAATCCGGTGCTCAATGCCTACATCGCGGTGACCGCCGACAGGGCGCGCGCCATGGCCAAGACCTCCGATGCGAAGCTGGGCAAGGGCGAGGGCGGGGCGCTCGAAGGCATTCCGCTCGGCATCAAGGACCTGTTCGCCACCGAAGGCGTCCACACCCAGGCCTGCAGCCATGTGCTGGACGGCTTCAAGCCGCACTACGAATCGACCGTCACCAGCAATCTATGGGCCGACGGTGCCGTCATGCTCGGCAAGCTCAACATGGACGAGTTCGCCATGGGCTCCTCCAACGAGACCTCCTACTACGGCCCGGTGATCAACCCGTGGCGGCGCTCGCGGCTTGACACGGTTGTCATGCCGACGACGCACCAGGGCGACGGCGGCTTTGTCTCCGCTGGCGGCACGAAGACGGAGCGCACGCTCGACAACGCCCAGCTTGTGCCAGGCGGTTCCTCCGGTGGCTCGGCTTCGGCTGTTGCTGCCTTCCTCTGTGCCGGCGCCACCGCGACCGACACCGGCGGCTCGATCCGCCAGCCCGCGGCCTTCACCGGCACCGTTGGCATCAAGCCGACCTATGGCCGCTGCTCGCGCTGGGGCGTGGTTGCCTTCGCCTCGTCGCTCGACCAGGCCGGACCGATCGCGCGCGACGTGCGCGACGCCGCGATCCTGTTGAAGTCGATGGCCTCGTCCGACCCGAAGGACACGACGTCGGTCGACCGGCCGGTGCCGGACTACGAAGCAGTGATCGGCAAGCCGATCAAGGGCATGATGGTCGGCATCCCGAAGGAATACCGCGTCGACGGCATGCCGGAAGACATCGAGGCGCTCTGGCAGCAGGGCATCGCCTGGCTGAAGGACGCCGGCGCCGAGATCGTCGACATCTCGCTGCCGCATACCAAATACGCGCTGCCTGCCTACTACATCGTGGCGCCTGCCGAAGCCTCGTCCAACCTCGCCCGCTATGATGGCGTGCGCTACGGATTGCGCGTGCCCGGCAAGGACATTGTCGACATGTATGAGAAGACGCGCGCCGCCGGCTTCGGCCGCGAAGTCAAGCGCCGCATCATGATCGGCACCTACGTGCTTTCGGCTGGCTATTACGACGCCTACTACCTGCAGGCGCAGAAGGTGCGCACCTTGATCAGGCGCGATTTCGAGAACGTCTTTGCCGCCGGTGTCGACGTCATCCTGACCCCGGCAACGCCGTCGGCCGCTTTCGGCGTCGCCGACGAGGACATGAATTCCGATCCGGTGAAAATGTATCTCAACGACATCTTCACCGTGACGGTGAACATGGCTGGCCTGCCGGGCATCTCGGTGCCTGCCGGCCTCGACGGCAAGGGTCTGCCGCTTGGCCTGCAGCTCATCGGCCGGCCGTTCGACGAGGAAACGCTGTTCCAGACCGCGCATGTCATCGAACAGGCGGCGGGCAAATTTCAGCCGGAAAAGTGGTGGTAGCGTCGTCCCTCATCTGAAAGGGGTGAGGGATGTTTTATTATCTTTCCAAGATCCTCTGGTTCTTCGTCCAGCCGCTCAACCTGGCGATTTTCCTGCTGCTTGCCGGCTTGCTGGCGGCGCTGTTCGGTCGCCGGCGGCTGGCCGCCACCGGTAGCGTGCTCGCCTTTCTGATCCTTGCTCTTTCAGCCTGGACCTCTATTGGCGCGACGATGCTTACCCCGCTGGAGGAACGCTTTCCGAAGCCGCCGCTGCCGGAAAAGGTCGACGGCATCGTCGTGCTCGGCGGCGGCTTCGAGGGCGCCATCAACCTGGCGCGCGGCGGCTATGAGCTGAACAGCGGCGGCGACCGCATGGTCGAGACGGCGATACTCGCCCGGCGCTTTCCGCAAGCGAAAGTGGTCGTCTCGGGCGGCATTGGCGAGCTTTTCCTCAACGGCGAGGGCGATGCCGACACCGCGCCGCGCCTGCTCGGCGCCCTGGGTGTTGCGTCCGATCGGCTGATTCTAGAGAACAAGTCGCGCAACACCTACGAGAATGCCGTCTTCACCCGCAGGCTGGTCGAGCCGAAGCCCGGCGAGACATGGCTGCTGGTGACGTCCGCCTTCCACATGCCCCGCGCCAAGGCGCTGTTCGACAAGGCGGCTTTTCCAACCGTTGCCTGGCCGGTCGACTACCGAACATCGGGGCGCGAAGGCATCGGCCTCTACCGCGACAACCCGTCTGACGCGCTGCAGGCGACCACGACGGCAATCCGCGAATGGATCGGGCTCTTCGCTTACTGGCTGTCGGGCCGCATCGATCGGCCCTTTCCTGCACCGGGCGGTTGACCGAGCACTGCCTGGCGCGCGGCCGAGAAGAACTGGCGCCGCACCAGCACCGCCAGCAGCACCAGCGTTGACAGCACGAACACTGTCGGGCCGACGAACCAGCCGAGATAGCCGATCGAGAAAAAGACGGCGCGCAGGCCGGAATTGAAATGCTTGCCGGCAAGCACGTTCATGCGTGTGGCCCGCCACACTGCCGTCTCGCTGACCGGATTGCGCGAGGCCTCGCCATGCGGGACCGGCACGGCGCCGATCAGGATCGAGCAATAATTGAACAGCCGGTAGGCCCAGCCGAACTTGAAGAAGGCGAAGGCGAGGATCAGCACCAGGCCGAACATCTTGGCCTGAAAGGCCTCGCGGGAGGATGCGGCGGCTAACGGCAGGTCGGCCAGCACGGTTAGAACCCGGTCGGATGCGCCGAGCAGGGCGAAGCAGCCGCCCAGCGCGATCAGCGAGCTCGAAGCGAAGAAGGCGGTGCCTTGCTGCAGGCCGTTCATGATGGCGGTGTCGACGATGCGCACCTCGCGCTCGGCCATGTTGCGCATCCAGGCCTCGCGCTGGGCGTTCATCGCTGTCGTCAACGACACGCGGCTGACGAGCTTGCCGTCCGAGGCAAGAGTATGCAGCACCCAGACAACCAGGAAGAAGGCCAGCGCCGCCAGGTCTGCCGCTGAAAGATGGAGGGAATCGCCCATGCATGCCTTTTACCACAGGCCCGGCGGGTGCTTCGACAGCCGAGGCAAGCACCTGATGATGTCGCTGCCGGAGCAAACAAGGTCGGCTGACGCCGCGCCGCCACACGCAAAACAGCGGAAACATCACGGGAATTCCTATATGTAAGGTTTGAGCGGCCCTCAGGAGACAACGGCGCGTGTTCCTTTCGGTATTCGACCTGTTCAAGATCGGCATTGGTCCATCGAGCTCGCACACGATGGGACCGATGACGGCGGCGCGCCGCTTCCTCGACGAAATTATCGCCGGCGACTGGCCGCGTCCCGCCGGCGTCAAGGTCGATCGCATCGGCGCCAGCCTGCACGGCTCGCTTGCCTATACCGGCATTGGCCATGGCTCGGACCGCGCCGTCATCCTCGGCCTTGCCGGCCAGACGCCGCAGACGGTCGATCCTGACGAGGCGGATGGCATCGTCGCCCGCATAAACAGCGAAAAGCGGATTTCGCCGCCCGGGCATCCGTCCTATCGCTTCGACCCCGCCAAGGACCTTGTGCTCGACCGCAAGACGCCGCTGACCGGCCACGCCAACGGCATGGCGTTCTACGCCTATGACGCATCCGACCGGCTGCTGCTCAAGCGCATCTATTATTCGATCGGCGGCGGCTTCGTCGTCTCCGAGGAAGAATTGCAGCGCATGAAGGCCAAGGGCTCGGTGACGACTGAAGGCAAGAAAGTGCCGTATCCGTTCAAGAACGCCGTCGAGATGCTGGCAATGGCGGCCAAGAGCGGGCTTTCCATCGCCGAGATGAAGCGCGTCAACGAGGAAAGGCACATGTCGCGCGAGGAGCTCGATGCCGGCCTCGACGCGATCTGGAGCGCCATGAAGGGCTGCATCGACCGCGGCCTGTCGCAGGACGGCGTCATGCCGGGCGGATTGAAGGTGCGCCGCCGCGCGCGCCAGCTGCACGACAAGCTGAAGGAGCAGTGGCAGCAGAACCGGCCCAATCCGTTGCTCGCCAATGATTGGCTGTCGATCTACGCCATGGCGGTCAACGAGGAGAACGCGGCCGGTGGGCGCGTGGTGACTGCGCCGACCAATGGCGCGGCCGGCACGCTGCCGGCGGTGCTCCGCTACTGGCTGCATTTCCACCCAGAAGCCGACCAGCCGAGCATCCGCGACTTCCTGCTGACGGCTGCCGCCGTCGGCGGCATCATCAAGTCCAACGCCTCGATTTCCGGCGCCGAAGTCGGCTGCCAGGGCGAGGTGGGTTCCGCTTCGGCGATGGCGGCCGCCGGCCTTTGCGCGGTCATGGGCGGCACGCCGGAGCAGGTCGAGAACGCCGCCGAGATCGCGCTCGAGCATCATCTCGGCATGACCTGCGATCCGGTCGGCGGTCTTGTGCAAGTGCCCTGCATCGAGCGCAATGCGCTCGGCGCGGTCAAGGCGGTCACCGCCGCCTCGCTAGCCATCAAGGGCGACGGCACCCATTTCGTGCCACTGGATGCTGCGATCGAAACCATGCGCCAGACCGGCCTCGACATGAACGAGAAGTACAAGGAAACAAGCCTCGGCGGGCTGGCCGTCAATGTAGTCGAGTGCTGAAGACGGCAAGCCGTCTTCGCCATTGCATTTCTTGCCTTATGATACCATTTTATGGTACTGAACTGCATGAAGCGGAGCATCAGGCAACGCTCGCGCAGATTTTCGCGCGGCCGGTAAGCGGCACAATTCGATGGTCGGATATCGAGCCTTAGGTGCCGAAGTCAGTGAACGCGAAGGGTCGCGTGTCGGTGTGTTTCTGTTCGGCGAGGTCCGGGTTTTCCATCGGCCGCATCCGACACCGGACACTGACAAGGGCGCGGTTGCCAGCATCAGGAAATGGCTGGAGAGCCATGGAGTGAGACCATGAAGAATATCATTGAGATCGACGGCCACAAGGCATCGGTGTCTTTCGACCCGGAGCTTGGAATGCTGAGGGGCGAATTCCTGGGACTGGCCGGCGGCGCGGATTTTTACGCCGCGAATGTCGACCAACTCTACGCCGAGGGTGCAACGTCGTTGAAAGTTTTTCTTGACCTGTGCCGCGAGAAGGGCATCAAGCCTTTTCGAGAATTTTCTGGCCGCTTCAACGTTCGGCTTGATCCGGCCACTCACGAAGCTGCTGTCATCGCTGCCGCGGCCGAGAACAAGAGCCTCAATGAGTGGGTTGCCGAAGCAATCTCGACGGCTGCCCTGGCCGAATAATCGGGCAGGCATCGGCCTGTGTATAACGTCGCCCGGCGTTGAACGCCTTGGGGGCAGTCGCTAGATTGCGGTCATGTCTCTCAATCTCATCAAGCTCTGCGTCGGCTGCGACAGCGTCGAGGATCTGGAAGAGTGGATTGCCTTCCGGCTCGACGAGCGGCGCCGCGCCGGCGACCCGGCCGAGCACTGGCACACCACGCGTATGGTGCCGACGCGCGGCGACGAGATCACCGACGGCGGCTCGCTCTACTGGGTGATCAAGGGCAACGTGCAGTGCCGGCAACTCATCACCCAGATCCGGCCCTTCGTCGACGGCGAAGGCATCGGCCGCTGCCATCTGGTGCTCGATCCCGAAGTGGTGCGCACCGACTGGCAGCCGCGCCGTGCCTTCCAGGGCTGGCGTTATCTCAAGCCGTCCGACGCCCCCGCCGATCTCGGCAACGGCAGGGCCGCATTGGCCGAGATGCCGCCGAAACTGCGCATGGAGCTTGCCGAACTCGGCCTGCTGTAAGGCCGCACGGCCTCATCTTCCGGTTGCTGGCCCTTCGGCTCGTCCGATGTGGGACTTGCAAGCATTCGACCCACACCCCATCCTGATTTGCAGGCGCAATCATCTGGATGATGCAAACCGATGGGCGTGATCATCGCATTGGCGGCCTTGCTTCTGGTGCTTTTCGGCGTCGCGACAGTCTTTGTACGCGCCGACGCCACCAGGATGGCGGACAATCTTAGAACGCTTGGGCCCGCGCTGCTGGGCCTGTTCGGCGCGACGATGCTCGTGGTCGGCCGCAGCAGTATTGGCGGCCTGCTGATGATTGCGGCGGCAGGCTGGTATGCCTGGATGCGGGCGAGACGGCCGCCGGCGAAGGCTGTCGCGGCCAAACGCTCGACCGTGCGCACCGCGGCTCTCGAAATGGACCTCGACCACGACAGCGGCAAGCTCGAGGGCCTTGTTCTCGCTGGCCACTATGAGGGTAAAATGCTGGGCGCCATGGGGCTCGCGGACCTGCAGCAACTCCACGTCGAGCTGCGGCCGGACCCGGAGAGCCGCCAGCTGCTAGAGACGTATCTTGACGGCCGTTTTCCCGTCTGGCGCAAGGACGCGCAGCCGGACAGTGGCGAAGGGCTGGGTGTTGCGCCAGGTGCGGGCGCCATGACTAAGGAGGAGGCCTACAAGATCCTTGGTCTTGAAGCGGGGGCTGCCGCGGCGGATATCCGCAAGGCGCACCGCCGCCTGATGCAGCGCCTGAATGCCGATGTCGGCGGCACGTCTGTCCTGGCGGCGCGGATCAATGAAGCCAAGGACGTCTTGCTCTCCAATCACGACTAGTCTCCTTCGACGCGGAACTTTCCCGGAGTTTCAAAGGCCGCCTATTGCTGGACGGCGTAGCACGAGATTTTCTTTCGCTTCAGGGCATCGCAGGCCTTCCAGGCTGCGTCCTTGGAGCCAAAGCCGCCGAAGCGGGCACGGTAGTAGGTGACGCCGTCCTTGTCGAACGCGACCGTGAAGCCCGACGCATCCGCCAACACCTTCGGCGCCTGCTTGCTCGTCTTGTCGAGAAGGGCCTGGGCACCGGATTGCGTCGGCGAGGACGCAACCTGCACCACCCATCCCGACGGCAGCGACGACGTCTTGACCGGATCGACGGCCGGCGGGGCCGCCGGCGCCGGCTCGGCGTATGCGGCAACAGTTTGCGAAGCTGTTTCCTGTGTCGCGGGTGCGGGAGCCATGGCGGCCACGGCCACCGTCTTCACCTTCCTGACCTGGATGACCGGCTTGGTCTCGTCGGCCACCGGAACGCTGTCATCAGCTGACGCGACTTCGGTGTCGTCGACGGCCGGCTTTTCATCCGGAGTCGGCGCGTCGTGCTTCGGCAGGAAGACCTTTGCCAAAGCCTTGATCGGATTGTCGCCGCCCGCCTTGGCGATCAGATCGCCGCCGCCGCGGGTCGAGGCGCGCGGCAGGTAGGTGTTGATCAGGGTGGCCATCTGGTTGTCGCGGCTGCGGCCGGAAGTACCGCCCATCACCACGGCAACGAGGCGGCGATCACCATCGGCGACGGAGGAAACCAGGTTGTAGCCGGAAGCGCGCGTGTAGCCGGTCTTGATCCCGTCGACGCCCTTGATGCGGCCGAGCAGGCGGTTGTGACCGTTGATGCGCTGGCGGCCGTATAGGAACGAGCGCTGCGAGAAATAGCCGTAATATTGCGGGAAGTGCTCGCGGAGCGCGATGCCCAGCATGGCCATGTCGTGCGCCGTCGTGAATTGGCCAGGATCGGGCAGGCCATTGGCGTTGCGGAAGACGGTGCCGTTCATGCCGAGCTGGCGGGCCTTGGCCGTCATCATACGGGCAAAATTGTCTTCGCTGCCGCCCAACATCTCGCCCAGCGCGGTCGCCGAGTCGTTCGCCGACTTCGTCACCATCGACAGGATCGCGGTCTCGACCGGCACCGAGCCGCCGGCGCGCACACCGAGCTTGGTCGGCGGCTCGGACGCCGCATGCGCCGAATACGGCACTGGCGTGTTCTTGCTGATTCTGCCCTTCGCCAGCGCCTCGAAGGTGAGGTAGAGCGTCATCATCTTGGTAAGCGAGGCCGGATAGCGCCGGCCGTTGGCGTCGGCCGAATAGAGCACCTTGCCGGTCTTGGCATCGACGACAATGGCCGCTGACTTGGCGGCAAGAGCCGATGCGACATCGGCGGCGACAATCGTCACCGCGAGCGCGGCGACCATGATCGCCTTGAAGGAAAATGAAGATTTGGAGACGAAGCCCGACAACGCCTGACGCACCGCTACTTACCCTGAATTTTCGTTGCCCCGGAGGCGGCAGAGGGAGTGCCTGCCTCGCTTCCGGCCAAGCTATCGCGGTCAGCGTTACCAATCCGTTTATGGTAACTGCCGCGTTCACCAATTTCTGGCGATTTGAGCCTCTGTTTATTCGAATTTTAGCCGTTGCTGCTGCCCAGCTCCCTTGCGGCCCTAGGGATTCTTGACTTTTGTGCAATGCACAATATATTGAGGTGCATTGCACAAGGGCGCCCGGGGCTAATGGGCGTTTCAACCAAGGGAAGAATGAAATGACCCAGACCTATGAGGACTTCACGAAATACGGCAAGGAATTTGCCGACACCGGGCTGAAGAGCTTCGCCTCGCTCACCAAGGGCGCGCAGGCGATCGCCACCGAAGCCGGCGAATATACCAAGAAGAGCTTCGAGGCCGGCAGCGCTGCCGTCGAGAAGCTGTTCTCGGCCAAGTCGATCGAGAAGGCCATCGAGATCCAGACCGACTACGCCAAGCAGAGCTACGAGAGCTTCGTGGCGGAGGCCAGCAAGATCGGCAATCTCTATGCCGAGCTCGCCAAGGAAGCCTACAAGCCGTTCGAATCGGTCGTCGCCAAGGCGAAGTAATTTCGTCCGATCCCATCTGACACGGCCTGCGTGCCTGCAGGAAGGACCCGGTCGCGGAAACGCGGCCGGGTTTTTTCATGCGCGATCGCAGCGCCCGCGCCCTTGCCGCATTCACGATTGAGAAATTCGCTGAAGTTTGCCCACCTAGCCATATTGTCAGCTAAACAGAAGGGCTTAAAATCGGCCATCGAAGACCTACATGTTGAACTCGCATGAGGATTCGAAAAGGCAGGACTACGTGACGATCGGTTTGACTGCCACGGCAGGCGTGGTGCGAATGCAAAGTGACGACGACCGAAACGATCCCGGCCGCGGCACGGCGGTCATCACGCGCACCAAAACCAAGACCAAGAAGCCCAGCCTCTACAGGGTCCTCATTCTCAACGACGACTACACTCCCATGGAGTTCGTGGTCCACGTCCTGGAGCGTTTTTTCCAGAAGGACCGCGAGGCCGCCACACGCATCATGCTGCATGTTCATAATCATGGAGTGGGCGAGTGCGGGGTCTACACATTCGAGGTGGCCGAGACCAAAGTGTCTCAGGTCATGGATTTCGCCCGACAGAATCAGCATCCGCTGCAATGCGTGATGGAGAAGAAGTGAGGTAACATGCCGGCTTTCTCCCAAGGCCTGGAAAAGGCGCTACATCAGGCGCTGACATTCGCCAACGAGCGGCATCATGAATATGCGACGCTCGAACACCTGCTGCTCGCGCTCATCGACGACACCGAGGCGGCCGCCGTGATGCGCGCCTGCAACGTCGATCTCGACGAGCTCAAGCACACCGTTCTCACCTATATCGACACCGAGCTCGACAACCTCGTCACCGGTTACGACGAGGATTCCAAGCCGACCGCCGGGTTCCAGCGCGTCATCCAGCGCGCCGTCATCCATGTGCAGTCGTCCGGCCGCGAGGAAGTGTCCGGCGCCAATGTGCTCGTCGCAATCTTTGCCGAGCGCGAGAGCCACGCCGCCTATTTCCTGCAGGAACAGCAGATGACCCGCTACGATGCGGTCAACTACATCTCGCACGGCATCGCCAAGCGCCCCGGCGCTTCGGAGTCGCGCACGCCGCGCGGCGCCGAGGACGAGCAGGGCGGCCAGAACGGCGCCGAGCCGCAGGAGGACGGCGGCAAGAAGAAGCCGCAGGACGCGCTGACGGCCTACTGCATCAACCTCAACAACAAGGCCAAGGCCGGCAAGATTGATCCGCTGATCGGCCGCGAGAGCGAGATCAACCGCACCATCCAGGTGCTGTGCCGCCGCTCCAAGAACAACCCGCTCTATGTCGGCGACCCCGGCGTCGGCAAGACGGCGATCGCCGAGGGCCTGGCCAAGCGCATCGTCGAAGGCGACGTGCCCGAGGTGCTGCAGGACGCCACCATCTTCGCGCTCGACATGGGCACGCTCTTGGCCGGCACCCGCTATCGCGGCGACTTCGAGGAGCGGCTGAAGCAGGTCGTCAAGGAACTCGAGGACTATCCCGGCGCGGTGCTGTTCATCGACGAGATCCACACCGTGATCGGGGCGGGAGCCACGTCCGGCGGCGCCATGGATGCGTCGAACCTCTTGAAGCCGGCGCTCTCGTCAGGCGCGATCCGCTGCATCGGCTCGACTACCTACAAGGAGTTTCGCCAGTTCTTCGAGAAGGACCGCGCGCTGGTGCGGCGCTTCCAGAAGATCGACGTCAACGAGCCGACCATCGAGGACGCCATCGAGATCATGAAGGGCCTGAAGCCCTATTTCGAGGAGTTCCACAAGGTCCGCTACACGAGCGAGGCGATCAAGGCCTCGGTCGAGCTTTCGGCCCGCTACATCAACGACCGCAAGCTGCCGGACAAGGCGATCGACGTGATCGACGAGACCGGCGCCTCGCAGATGCTGGTGCCGGAGGCCAAGCGCAAGAAGACGATCGGCATCAAGGAAATCGAGGCGACGATCGCCACCATGGCGCGCATCCCGCCGAAGACGGTTTCGGCCGACGACGAGAAGGTGCTGCAGGGTCTCGATATCGAGCTGAAGCGCGTCGTCTACGGTCAGGATACCGCGATCACCGCGCTGACGTCGGCAATCAAGCTGGCGCGCGCCGGCCTGCGTGAGCCGGAGAAGCCGATCGGTTCCTACCTGTTCTCAGGGCCGACCGGCGTCGGCAAGACGGAAGTGGCCAAGCAACTCGCGGCCTCGCTCGGTGTCGAGCTCATCCGCTTCGACATGTCGGAATACATGGAACGCCACACCGTCTCGCGGCTGATCGGCGCGCCTCCCGGCTATGTCGGCTTCGACCAGGGTGGCTTGCTTACCGACGGCGTCGACCAGCATCCGCATTGCGTGCTGCTGCTCGACGAGGTGGAGAAGGCGCATCCGGACCTGTTCAACATCCTGTTGCAGGTGATGGACCACGGCAAGCTGACCGACCACAACGGCAAGCAGATCGACTTCCGCAACGTCATTCTGATCATGACGACCAATGCGGGCGCGTCGGACGCTCAGCGCGCGGCGATCGGCTTCGGCTCGACCAAGCGCGAGGGCGACGACATCGAGGCGATCAACCGGCTGTTCACGCCGGAGTTCCGCAACCGCCTAGATGCGATCATCCCGTTCGGCTCGCTGCCGGTGCCGGTGATCCACCAGGTGGTGCAGAAGTTCGTCATGCAGCTCGAAGCTCAGCTCTCCGAGCGGGGCGTCACCTTCGACCTGTCGCCGGACGCGATCGCCTGGCTGGCCGACAAGGGCTATGACGAGCGCATGGGCGCGCGTCCGCTCGGTCGTGTCATCCAAGAGCACATCAAGAAGCCGCTGGCGGACGAGGTGCTGTTCGGCAAGCTGAAGAAGGGCGGCACGGTGCGTGTCACCGTCGAGAAGAAGGAGACCGGCGAGACCGGCCTGAAGCTCGAATCGCTCGCCGACGAAGCCCCGGTGAAGCCGAAGAAGGAAGAGCCGGAGGACGCGCCGAAGCCGAGGAAGGCAACGGCGAAGAAGCCCGCCGCCAAGAAGGCGGTGGCCCAGAAGCCGGAGCCGAAGGGCAAGGACGGCGGCAAGCGCAGCCTGGTGCCGCAACTGCCCCGCAAGGGCTGATCGGCCTGAAACGCGTCGCGCTGAAACGGATTCAGGCGACGCGCTTCATGTGTTCGTTTTGATGCATGTCGTTCTCCCAAATCCGCTGCGCCCTTTTGGGCGACATGCATTGAAGTCAAGAAAAGCCCCGGCAACGGGGCTTTTCTTCGTTGGAGGAACCCACGTGATGCATGGGCAAATCATCATTCTGAACGGCGCGCCGCGCTCCGGAAAGTCGAGCATTGCCGCTGCGGTTCAAGAGACGTTCGACGGCGTGTGGATCAATCTCGGCGTCGACGTCTATGCGCAAGTCACACCGCCGCGACTGCGTCCGGGCATTGGTTTGCGCCCCGGCGGCGAACGACCCGACCTCGAGGCCTTCGTGCCGCGCCTTTACGCCGCGCTTTATGACTCCATCGCCGCACACAGCCGGCTAGGGCTGAATGTCGTCACCGATGTCGGCCACCACGATGCCCATTCGAGGCCGCTCGACATCCTTCCCGATTGCGCCTGGCGCCTGGCCGGCCTGCCGGTGCTGTTCGTCGGCGTCCGCTGTCCGATC
This sequence comes from Mesorhizobium silamurunense, assembly GCF_014843825.1. Taxonomy (GTDB): domain Bacteria; phylum Pseudomonadota; class Alphaproteobacteria; order Rhizobiales; family Rhizobiaceae; genus Mesorhizobium; species Mesorhizobium silamurunense. Next base: position 49,686 of record NZ_JHQR01000047.1, on the reverse strand, counting down.
GGAGTGATCCTGCAGCGGCGCGCCGCAAGCGCGGCGGACGGAACATATGTGACCGGATCGGACGAGTATCCGATACCGCGGCCCGTGCGCCTGTGGCAGGAAGAGATGCACAAGCCCGGCATCTACGACCTGGAAGTCGATACGTCGCGGCTGGGCCTGCAAGCGTGCGCCGAGGCAATTCGGCAGCGGCTTCTCGCGGGACCGGAGCCGCTGGCCTTCCGGAGGCTGGCGCAAATGCGAGCAAAGGGCAAGGACGGCTACCAGTGCGGCCCGGTGCCGCGACTGCCGCGCAAGGGCTGAAAGGCCTGAGGATCAAAAAACTCCCAAGGCGTGAAATGACGGAACTTTCATTTCATGCCTTGCCGGTTGCGGAAGTCAAGCAACGCCGTCCGGCGCGAAGCGTGTCAGGAAGTATCCGCACGCCTTCCAGATCATGATCGATAAGAGCGCACCCGCGTAGCCGTCGATGGCATAGTGCCAGCCAAGCACGACCGAGCCGACCACTATCATACTGGCGAATGCCCACATCAGGATACCGGCCAGCCGGGAGCGCCGTGCTGCGTAAAGAGAGAAAAGCACCGCCATCGCCACGTGCATGGATGGGAAAGCGGATATTCCGATACTGCCGTCGGTCGCTCCGGTATAGCCGCTCCATAGCATGTCTTGCGTGCTGAGCGCCCAGATCGGATAGATGCGATCGGCGGCAGCAAGTGCTTGCATGAGGGGGCGAAAGTCATCGCCGAGTCCCAGCCGCTCGTAAAAGCACGGCCCTGCCGACGACAGCCCCATCGCCAGGAAGAAGCCGCCGAGCGTCCATATCAGCATGAAGCTCATCAGGAACTGATGACGTAGCTTCGTATCGTTGCGTGTGATGCAGGCAGTGAAAACCGTGGCGATGAGCACGATGAACCAGAAATTGTACGCGATATTGAGCATCCTCAACGCAAATGGCGACTGGACGACAAACCATAGCCATTCGTCTGGTGCTCTACCGAAATGCAGGATCCGATCGGCGTGGGCCAGCGCCTTGTCCCATGCAAATGGGGAAAGGATTGCGATGGCTCCCTTCAGCACACCGACGGCGGATACGAAGGCGATGCTCGCGGTCAGGCCATTCAGGCTGTTGGCAGTGCGTTCGGCGTCGCCGAAAAAGCTGCCCAGCGATTTCAGGAAGGTGCCGAGCGGTGCGGTATCCCGCTTGACCAGCGCAAGGTGGAGAAAGATCCCAAGTGCAAAGACGCAGCCGCAGATCCAGAAAGCGATGGAAAGGTACTGAATGTATTCCTTCAGTACGCCGAAATCTGGCATGTTTCCGGTATGCATGCCGATCACTGTTGCCAGCAGCAGGGCACCGACGGCCATGGCGTGCAGCAACCGGTGCCGTCGAAAGGCGTCCGCCAAGGCAATCAGAAAAGCACGTCCGACAGCCGTCCTCGCTAGGGGCGTCGACGCCGCAACCGAATTTTCCATGGTTCGAAACCCAAAAGCTCGCCACTGCCTCAGCGTTCTACAGCGAGATGGTTCGATATTTCCTAACCAAACTATTCGAGTGCAAACGGTCTCATCCGGCGCTGCACGCGGCCGGCTAGACTCGAAAATCGCGCGGAGGTTCTCGCGGCAAACCGAAATCGGGCTCGTCAGTCCGAGGCTATCGGCAATGTAGGCGGACCCGCGAGCTTCACAGTGCCGCGCGGATCTTGCCGGCGTTCTCGGCCAGCACCTCCGGCTTTTCCATCTGCCCGGAATGCGGCTTCAACGGCACGCCCTCGAAGCGCGGGATGACGTGGACATGGAGGTGGTAGACGGTCTGCCCGGAGGCCGGCTCGTTGAACTGCAGGAGCGTCACGCCGTCGGCGTTGAAGGCCTTCTTCACGGCCACCGCCACTTTCTGCACCACGGCAAACAGCGGACCGAACGTCGCCGGATCGGCGTCGAGGATATTGCGCGACGGGGCCTTCGGCAGCACCAGCGTGTGGCCGACCCCTTGCGGCATCACATCCATGAAGGCAACGACCGCGTCGTCCTCATAGACGCGATGCGACGGAATCTCTCCGCGCAGGATTTTTGCAAAGATGTTGCCGGGATCATAGGCTTCGGCCATGGTGGGCACTCCGGATTGCAGTCCTCGTCCGGTGTAGCGAAGCCGCTTCCGAGCGGCAAGCCGATTAGGCCGGTCTGCCAGCCGAGATGCCACGTCGCCGGCCTGCGCTCGAACCAGGCGACCAGCGGCAGGATAATCAAAAGACCCGCCACACCGAGCCATTGCCCGGCATTCATGGATGCCGGATGTGTTCTCTGGCGGGACTTAGCGGATTCCGTTTGCGCGGTAAACGTGCAGCCTAGGACTTCTTCCCGCGTAAATGTTGTTTGTGTCGCAAGAGTGGAGGCTCGCTGGCTGTTGCCTAACCGGAGATGTTTGTCGTCTGATACGTCAACGTCAGAATGGAGAGGCCATGAAGTGGATTGTCGCCGGTTGGCTTTTGTTCATTGTGTCGGCGCTGTTCTTCATTGCCGCCGCATGGCGTGCGGGCGATCTGCTGGCGCTTGGCGGCGGCATCTTTTTCCTGGTCGCGCGTTTTTCGTTCCTCGTTCCCATTGCGGCCAGAAAGCCGCAATGATTCCTCGGGTAACGCCGCGCGGACCTATTCGTTGAGGTTCTTGCGGAACGGCGTGTGCTCTTCGAGATATTCGCCCATCCGCTCGACCTCGCGCCGCTCGCGGCGAAGGTAATCGGCGACCGCGTTGCGCAGGCCGGGGTGGGCAATGTAGTGCGCCGAATGCATGGTCACCGGCTGGTAGCCGCGTGCCAGCTTGTGCTCGCCTTGCGCGCCCGCCTCCACCACCTTCAGCTTGCGCTCGATCGCAAAGTCGATCGCCTGGTGGTAGCAGACCTCAAAATGCAGGAAGGGGTGATCCTCGACGCAGCCCCAGTTGCGGCCGTAGAGCGCGTCGGAGCCGATGAAGTTGATGGCGCCAGCGATATAGCGGCCATTGCGCTTGGCCATCACCAGGAGAATGTCCTCGGCCATGCGCTCGCCGATCAGCGAGAAGAACTGGCGATTGAGATAGGGCCGGCCCCATTTCCTGCCGCCGGTATCCATGTAGAAGGCAAAGAATTCGTCCCAGGCGCGCTCGGTGATGTCCTTACCGGTCAGCCAGTCGATCGAGATGCCATCGGCCAGCGCTTCGCGGCGCTCCTTTTTCATCGCCTTGCGTTTGCGCGAGGCAAGCGTGGCGAGGAAGTCGTCATAGCTGGAAAAGCCTTCGTTGAAGAAATGGAACTGCTGGTCGGTCCGGTGCAGGAAACCCGCCGCTTCCAGCGTTGCTGTGTCGGACTCCGTTGCGAAGGTGACATGCGCGGAGGACACGCCGAGCTTATCGGTCACCAATTTCAGGCCGGCGGCGAGGCCGGCCTTTACCGCGCCTTCGTCCTCGCCTTTGCCGACCAGCAGGCGAGGGCCGGTGACAGGCGTGAAGGGCACCGAACATTGCAGCTTGGGGTAATAGCGCCCGCCGGCGCGCTCGAAGGCGTCGGACCAGCCATGGTCGAAGACATATTCGCCCTGGCTGTGCGATTTGAGATAGCAGGGCACGGCGCCCAGCAGCTTGCCTTGCGCCGTCTCGAGCCTGAGGTGATGACCCTGCCAGCCGGTGCGCCGCACGGCACAGCCGGAATCTTCAAGCGCGCTCAGGAAAGCGAATGAAACGAGCGGGTTGTAGCTGTTTTCCTTGTCGCCGCGCGTGGTTCCCGCAAAGCCGTTCCATTCCTCGCAAGTGAACGCGCCGATGCCCGCCGCGACGCGGATCGCATAGTCCGCATTCGCTGTCCGTCCATCGTCGTCGTCACCCTGATCCATGCGGCTTATTTAAGCGTCCTCAGGGCAGCTACAAGTCACGTTTCAGGCACTGCCTCAGGCGACCTTGACCAGATCGGGCTCAAAACCCTCGAAGGTCATCTGGTCGGCATATTTGAAGGTGAGATCGACCGCCGGCTGGTCGTGCACCGTCCAGGTGATGACCGGCATCCCGAGCTTTTCGCGAACGAAGCTGACGAATGGGTTCGGCAGGTCGCCGGCGGCGTAAGAGGTGAAGGCGAGGTTGTGCGCCAGCATGGCGAAATGCGCCTCGATCAGCTGGTTGTCCTTGCCATAAGCGGTCAACCCGCCGGGAATGCCCGGCGCATCTTTTGCAAAATCGCGGATCAGCCAGTGGTCGAACGACATGATCGCCACCTTGCCCTTGTAGCGCTTGAGCAGCCTGCCTACGCTCGCCACCAGCCCGGCGTCGTGGCCCGATACGCCTTTCAGCTCGACCACCAGCGGCACCTGGCCGCCGATCAGGTCGAGCGCCTCCTGCAATGTCGGCACATGGTCTTTCGTGCCGCCCACCTTGAGCGTCGTGAGTTCGGCCGCAGTGCGTTGCCAGACGAAGCCGTCCTCGCCGGTCAGGCGCTTGAGGTCGCCGTCGTGGATGATGACCGGCACGCCGTCGGAGGAGATATGCACGTCGCATTCGATCGCATAGCCGCGCTCGACGGCTGCGGCGAAGGCCGACAGCGTGTTTTCCCAGCGCGTCTTGTTCATGTCGTGAAAGCCGCGATGCGCAACCGGGCGGGCAATCAGCCAGGAAAGGTCGGTCATCTCAGGCTCTTCTTACTCGACTTCGAAGATCGCTTCGATCTCGACCGCGGCATTGAGCGGCAGCGAGGCGGTGCCGACGGCGGAGCGGGCATGCTTGCCGCGTTCGCCGAGGCCCGCGACCAGGAAGTCGGAGGCGCCGTTGGCGACCAGATGCTGTTCGACGAAGTCCGGCGCCGAGGCGACGAAGACCGTGATCTTGACCAGCCGGCGGATTTTTTCGAGATCGCCGAGGGCTGCTTTGGCCTGCGCCAGGACGTTGATGGCGCAGAATTTCGCGCCCTCCCTGCCGGCGGCAGTATCGATGTCGCGGCCGAGCAATCCGCTTGCCTGCAGCTTGCCGTCCTTCAGCGGCAGTTGGCCGGCGGTGAAGAGCGTGTTGCCTGTCCGGCAGTAGGGCACGTAATTTGCGGCGGGCGCGGCGGCGGCCGGGATGGTTACGCCGAGATCGCTTAGCCGCTTTTCGATTGTTTCGCTCATTGGTTTTCCCTATTGCTGGAAGGCGCCGCGTTGGCCGGGCCGAAATTGCTATTTTTGCCTCGCTTCCGCCACGACTTTTTTTAAGCTGGACCATCTTTCCCTGCGGCCTGCCATCGGTCGCGACGATCGGAGCACTTCATGCGCGTGACGCGCCTTTTCCTTTCCGCCGCCCTCCTGTCGGCGGCCATCCCGATGGCTCCGGCCTTTGCCGTGCCCGCGCTGCAGGCGCACCGCGCCGTCTACGACCTTACTCTCAATAAGGCGTCCGACCGCTCGGGCATTACCGGCATCTCCGGGCGCATGGTGTATGAATTCAACGGCTCTCCCTGCGAAGGCTACACGGTGAAGTTCCGCTTCGTCACCCAGATCGTCACCAGCGACAACACCAGGCTGACCGACCAGCAGACGACGACGTTCGAGGACGCCGAAGGCAAGACGTTCTCCTTCGTGACGAAGTCCTTCGTCGACCAGAATTTGGACAAGGAGGTCAAGGGCATGGCGACCAGGGAGCCGAAAGGTCTCAAGGTCGACATCGACAAGCCCGAGAAGAACACGCTCGAGCTGGCCGCCACGCAGTTCCCCACCCAGCATCTCGTCGAGCTGATCGGCAAGGCCGAGAGCGGAGAGAACTTCTATCAGACCAATCTGTTCGACGGCTCCGAGGATGCCAACAAGGTGATGACGACCACCATCGTCGTCGGCAAGAAGACCGACGCCGACAAGTCGGACCCGGAAGCGCCGGCGCTCGCCAAGCTCGCCACCGACAAATACTGGCCGGTCAACATCGCCTATTTCGACGACACCGACAAAAGCGGCGAAGAGGTGCCGGAATACCGGATCAGCTTCAAGCTGCATGAGAACGGCATCACGCGCGATCTCGTCATGGACTATGGCGACTTCTCGATGACCGGCAAATTGGTGAACCTGTCGCTGTTCGATCAGACCAAGCCTTGCCCGGCCTCGAAATAGCAGCGGGTTAACCACGAAGCGGCCTGCCGAGGCGGCCTGACTTGAAGGCGCCGCAATCCTGTCCCAGCTTTCCTGAAGGCATTTCGGGGGAGAGGCTTGGGCAGGATCGACGTGTTCGTGGCGCCGCGACCCAATCCGGCGCTGATCAAAATAATGACGATCGTCAATCGCATCGTCATGCTGCGTGGGGTTCCGGGCTTTCGCGACTTGTTACCGTTCAACCGGCTGGCCGGCTTGCGCGGTGTCGCCAATGTCCGCCACATCGATTTCCCCGCCGCCGACGAGCAAAGTCTGAAGGCCTGCTGCGGCGCGGGGCAGGCAACATTCATCACGCCCAACCATCCCGAATTCTTCACCGACTGGATGATCGACAAGGAGATCGTCTCGCGCGTCAGCCCGCTTGCCGCGTCCTGGGCAACGCATGGCGTGGTGAACGGGCTCGGCCGGCTGATGCAGAAATTCTGGCTGGCCAACAATCTGATCGCGCAGATCCCCGGCAACAACGAAGCCGCCAAGGCGCATTCGGTCGACTGGGCGCTCAAGGGCCATGGCGTGCTGCTTCATCCGGAAGGCGGCGTCGGCTGGCATGGCGGCTGTGTCGGGCCACTGCTTCCCGGCGCGGTGGAAATGGGGCTTGAGGCGCTGCAGCGCGGTCGCGAAACGAACAAGGATTTCAGGGCCTGGGTCGCTCCGGTGGTCTGGAAGCTCGCCTTCACCGGCAATGTCGAGCGGGCGCTCGCCAGGGAATGCGTCTATGTCGAGAAGAGCCTGAAAATCGAAGGGGCCGGAGGCGGCTCGTTGCCGGAACGCGTCTATCGCATCTATTCAACGCTGCTGACCCGGGACGAGCGAGCCTGCGGACTGACGGCGGAGGAGGGCGCTTCTTATGCCACCCGCCAGCAAAGCGTGCTGGCCACGCTTGGCCTGCAGCTCGCCGAAGGCACGGCTGCCGACGCCGGCCTCGACTTGGCCGAGCTGCTACGGCGCTCGCGCCGCTGGCTGCGCGAGGGCAAGGCAGACGCCGAAGAGCAGAAGCGCGTGCGAAAATTGGCGGAAACGATCCAGCGCATCCAGCGCGTCGGCCCATGGGCCTTCGCCAATCAAACGATCACGCAAGAAGAGATCGCCGAGCATCTGAAGCGCATCCGCAACGATTATTGCAAAGGCACGTTGCGCGACACGATCAACCGCTTCGTGCCGCAGCCCGCGGGACCGCGCTGCGTCCACATTCGCGTGCCCGAGCCTTTGGGATTGCACAACTACGACGGTTCGGTCGACGAGGCGCTCGCCGAACTGCGCTCGCGCATGCAGGGCGCCATCAACGCTGTCGTGGCTGGGCTCGAGGCTAGCGGCGGCTTCATTTCCTATCCGAATCCCTTCTATCATCGCTGACGCCGGGGCTCGGCTGATTGCCGGGCCATTGGCGTGAAAGAGGAAGCGGCAAGCCTCATGGCGATCTATGTCGACGCGGCAATCTGGAAATGGGCCGGCCACCGCTGGTGCCACCTGATGGCCGACGACACCGACGAATTGCATCGCTTCGCGGCAGAACTCGGCCTCAAGCACTCGTCCTATCAGGGGCCGCCGAAGACATCGGCGCCGCACTATGACATAACCGGCTTCGAGCGCGACCGCGCGGTGCGGCTGGGCGCGATCGAATGCAGCCGCGAGGAGATCGTCGCGATCTTCCGCCGCGTGCGGGTGCCGAATGGGAAGATACGACCATGACGTTTACGGCATTTCTGGCCTACTGCGCGGCGATCACACTTGCCGCCGCCACGCCCGGCCCATCGATGTTCACCGTCATCACCAACGGTGTCTCGCGCGGCTTTGTCAGGGCATTCATGGCCGGTGTCGGCATCGCCGCCGGTGACGCCGTGCTGGTGATCTTGGCATTGCTCGGTCTTGTGGCGCTGGCACAGACCTTCGAATGGGTGTTTCTCGCCTTGAAATATGCAGGTGCGGCCTATCTCGTGTTTCTCGGTATCAGGATGTGGCGGTCGGCTGCTACCCAGGCAGTTGAGTCGCAGGCGCCTCAGGCGAGGCTGTCCCGGTCGTTTTTCCTCGGCGCCTCCATCGCACTTGGCAACCCCAAGGCAATCCTGTTCCACGCATCGATCATGCCGCTGATCCTTGACCTCGATACCATGACCTTCGCCGACGGGCTGCTCGTCGTCGCTATCGTCATCAGCGTCAATATCGCCACAATGGGCGTCTATGCGTCGCTTGCCGGGCGGGCCTCGGTCTGGTTCAGAACACCGAGGCGCATGCGCCTGATGAACAAGTTCGCCGGCGGCGCTATGATCGGCACCGGTGCGCTGATCGCCGCACGCTGAACTGGGAGACGCGGCAGCGCTTGCGTTTGTCGCACTTCCCCTCTATATGCGCGCTCATTCCACACACGGACTTTGGTGTCTGCCCGGGAGAAATCCGGCTGAAACCTCCGGTGGCATCAGGACATAGGTCCGAAATGCCTGTGTCCGTGGAGGCCAACCGGAAAGGAACTAAAGAATGGCTCTGCCTGATTTCAGCATGCGTCAGCTTTTGGAAGCTGGTGCTCACTTCGGCCACCAGACCCACCGCTGGAACCCGAAGATGGCGCCTTACATCTATGGCGCCCGCAACAACATCCACATCATCGACCTGTCGCAGACGGTGCCGCTGCTGCACCAGGCCTTGAAGCAGGTTTCCGACACCGTCGCCAAGGGCGGCCGCGTGCTGTTCGTCGGCACCAAGCGCCAGGCTTCGGACATCGTCGCCGATGCCGCGCAGCGTTCGGCCCAGTACTATGTCAACTCGCGTTGGCTGGGCGGCATGCTGACCAACTGGAAGACGATCTCGAACTCGATCCAGCGCCTGCGCAAGCTCGACGAGTTGCTGGCCGGCGAGGCCCAGGGCCTCACCAAGAAGGAGCGCCTCAACCTCGACCGCGAGCGCGAGAAGCTCAACAAGGCGCTGGGCGGCATCAAGGACATGGGCTCGACGCCGGACCTGATGTTCGTCATCGACACCAACAAGGAGGCGATCGCCATCCTCGAGGCCAAGCGCCTCGGCATCCCGGTCGTCGCCATCATCGATTCGAACTGCGATCCGGACAAGATCGACTTCCCGATCCCCGGCAATGACGACGCGGCGCGCGCCATCCAGCTCTACTGCGACCTGATCGCAAAGGCTGCCATCGACGGCATCGCCCGTCAGCAGGGCGCGCTCGGCATGGATATCGGCGCGTCGGCCGAGGCTCCGGTCGAGCCGGCGCTCGACGCCCCGGCCACTGAAGCTCCGGAAGCTTGAAAAGCGAAGGCCGGTTCCGGCCTTCATCTTTCCAATAAGTTGGCGCGCTAAAGCGCTTTTGCCGGGCGCATCATCGGGACTCGATGGTGCGTCGGCGCATTTGAAACAAAGAGGCGACAATGAGCATTTCGGCTGCACAGGTCAAAGAACTCCGCGACTTGACCGGCGCGGGCATGATGGACTGCAAGGCGGCGTTGAACGAAACCAACGGCAACATGGAAGAGGCGGTCGACTGGCTGCGCAAGAAGGGCATCTCCAAGGCCGACAAGAAGGCCGGCCGCACCGCGGCGGAGGGCCTGATCGGCGTCGATTCCGGCGTTCGCGAAGCCGCCGTCGTCGAGGTCAATTCCGAGACCGACTTCGTCGCGCGCAACGCCGCCTTCCAGGAAATCGTCGCCAACGTCGCCAAGGTCGCGCTCGCCTACGGCACGACCGAGGCGGTGGCCGCGGCCAAGTATCCGGGTTCCGACAAGTCGGTTACCGAAACCATCAAGGACGCGGTCGGCACCATCGGCGAGAATATGGGCTTCCGCCGCTCGGCCAAGCTCACCGTCCCGCACGGCGCTGTCGCGACCTATGTGCACAATGCCGTTGCCGATGGCCTCGGCAAGCTCGGCGTGCTGGTCGCGATCGAGACCACCGGCAATGAGCACGCGGCGAACGCCTTCGGCCGTCAGGTCGCCATGCATGTCGCCGCCACCAACCCGATGGCGCTGACCACGGAGGAACTCGATCCGGCCGCGGTCGAGCGCGAGAAGGCGATATTCGCCGACCAGGCGCGCCAGACCGGCAAGCCGGAGGCGATCATCGAGAAGATGGTCGAGGGCCGCCTGCGCAAGTTTTACGAAGAGGTGGTGCTTTTGAAGCAGGCCTTCGTGCTCAACCCCGACATCACCGTCGAGAAGGCGCTGAAGGACGCGGAGAAGGAGATCGGGGCTCCGACCAAGATCAGCGCTTACCTGCGTTTCGCCCTCGGCGAAGGCATCGAGAAGGAAACGACCGATTTCGCGGCGGAAGTCGCGGCCGCGGTCAAGAAATAGCCCGAAGCAAAAGTAAGGCTACAGAGCTCAGGCAACTCGGCCGGGTGTCCGCATGGATGCCCGGCCGATCTCTTGAGCGGTGTCGATAAAGGCTCTGAGCTTCGGCGCCATCGACGCCCGGCGCGGGAAATAGAGGAAAAGGCCGGGCTCCTCGATCGCCGTCTTCGGCAGGATCTGGACCAGGCGCCCGGCGGCGAGATCGGCGCGCACCAGCGGCTCGAACACATAGGCGAGCCCGACGCCCGCAAGCGCGAGATCGATAGCCGCGAGCGAATCGGTGACGACAGCCGTGCCGCGGGTCTCGACCACGACATCCTTGCCGTTCTCGTTCAAATCCCAGTGATAGAGCCCGCCGGAGCGGACAAGCCGGTAGCCGATGCAATTGTGCTTCGCGAGGTCGGCCACGTCGCGCGGGCGGCCGTACTTTCCGATATAGGCAGGCGAAGCGACGACCACGGCCCTGAAGGGCGGCGTGAGCCGCACGGTGACCATGTCCTGCGCGATCATCTCGCCGAGCCTGATGCCGGCATCGAAACCTTCACCCACGATATCGACCAGAGCCTGGTCGGCGAAAACCTCGACCGTCACGTCCGGATAGCGCTCAGCCATGGCCGCGACCACCGGCGTCACAGCCAAGGGGATCGCGATGTTGGAGGCGTTGATCCTGAGCAGGCCGGAGGGGCGGCCCTTGATGCCGCGGATGTGGTCCATCCGTTCGGCTATGTCCTGAAGGGCAGGGGCCGCCGTCTCGACCAATGCCTTGCCGGCTTCGGTCAGTGAAACGCTGCGCGTGGTACGCGCGAACAACGGCTGCCCGATGCGCTCCTCCACCAGCCGCACGGCATGGCTGACCGCCGACGGGCTCATGCCGAGCTCGGCCGCTGCAAGCGCGAAGCCGCCGCGTCGCGCCACGGCGACGACAACAGGCAGATGTGTGAGCAAGTCTCTGTCCATTCATGAATGATATCGCACAGTCTTTGCGAACAATGCAATCTTATCGATACGTCGGCCCATATTGTCACCAGCACATCGGCGGCGGGCTGATGCTCGAGGAGAAGAGACATGAATGCGTTGAGACATGTGACTTTCGTGGCAGGACTGGCGCTGGCGCCGGTCGATGCCGGTGGAGCCGAACCGGCTGGCTGGCAGGCGCTTGCCGACGAGCGCGCGGTCATCCGCATCGCGGATGCCATCGACCGCGCCGTCGATGCGCAGGACTGGAATCTTGCGCGCAGCTACTTCGCCGATCGCGTCACGGTCGATTTCAGCAGCCTTTCCGGGCAGCCGCCGGCCACCATCGCCTCCGACGACCTGATCGGCACCTGGGCGGCTAACCTCAAGGGCAGCAAGACCAGCCTGCATCTGCGAACCAACCATCAGATCGACATAAAGGCCGATACGGCGACCGTCCGTTCCAACGGCTATGCCTGGAACCGGATGGAAGGAAATGGCGACCCGCTATGGGAAGTCTGGGGCACCTACGAGCACCACCTTATCCGCTCCGGCGCCGGCTGGAAGGTCGACGGCTTCACCTTCCGCATGACGCATGAGCGCGGCAATCCCTGGGTCAAGTCGACCCCCGGCCAATAGTCAGACATCAAGCACGATCGGAACACATCATGAGCATGACCTATTACACGCTTGGCAACAGCGGCCTGCGCGTCAGCCGGCTGGCACTGGGCACCATGACCTTCGGCACAGAATGGGGCTGGGGCGCTGACAGGGAAACCGCCCGCGCCATGTTCGATGCCTATGTCGAGGCAGGCGGAAATTTCTTCGACACCGCCGATCTCTACACGGGCGGTACCGCCGAGACCTGGCTCGGCGAATTCGTCGCCGAGCGCGGCTTGCGCGACAAGGCGGTGATCTCCACCAAATTCACGATGAACATGGATCCCGGCAATCCGAATGCCGGCGGCAACGGCCGCAAGAACATCATGCGCGCCGTGGACGCTTCGCTGAAGCGCCTCGGAACCGACTATATCGACCTCTATCTCATGCATGTCTGGGACAGGCTGACGCCGGCCGAGGAGGTGTTGCGGACGCTAGACGACCTCGTTCGCGCGGGCAAGATACGCCATGTCGGCCTTTCCGACGTGCCGGCCTGGTATGCGGGCCGGGCACAGGCGATCGCCGAACTGCGCGGCTATGAGCCGATCTCGGCCCTGCAGCTCGAATATTCGCTGACCGAGCGCACGATCGAGCATGAATTCGTGCCTTTCGCGACACGTCACGGCGCCGGCATCATGGTCTGGAGCCCGCTGGCCAGCGGGCTGCTCAGCGGCAAATACCGCCCGACGCAGGCCGGGAACGCCGGGCGGCTCGATGGTTTTCGCAACACCACGCATCCGGGTTTCCAGAAATTCAGCGACCGCAACTGGGCAATCGTGGCCGAGCTCGAGAAGGTGGCTTCCGAACTCGGCCGCAGCATGGCGCAGGTAGCGCTCAACTGGGCGGCGACGCAGCCCGGCATCGCCACAGTCATCCTTGGCGCGACGAAGCTTGCCCAATTGCAGGACAATCTCGCGGCGCTCGATTTTTCGATTGCTCCAGAGCTCCGCAAGCGGCTCGGTTCGGCGAGCAACATGCCGGCACCGTTCCCACATTCCTATTTCGGGCCCGAGATCCAGGGGAGGGTGACCGGCGGCGCCGCGACCGGCGACAAACCGTCCGGCTATTCTCTGCCGGTCCTGATCGAAGGCGAGGCGGTCAGCGTCAGCAGCAACTGATCGAAAAAGCCTGGGATTTTGCGCAAGGGCGCGGCGTGACATCGCCGCGCCCTTCGTGTATCGGGTCGAACCGTCGTGCCAGCGCCGCCAGGCGAAGCGGGGCAGCTTTCGCCTCCAGATTTGCCCGCGCCGAGATTTTCGAGGAACCAGATGACGGTGAAGCCCCTCTATCGACGTGTCTTGCTGAAAGCTTCGGGCGAAGCGTTGATGGGAGAACAGCATTTCGGCATCGACGTTTCGGTCGTCGATCGCATCGCGGCCGACATTGCCGAAGCGCGGGCGCTCGGCATCGAAGTCGGCGTCGTCATCGGCGGCGGCAACATCTTCCGCGGCGTGGCCGTCGCCTCCAAGGGCGGCGACCGCGTCACCGGCGACCACATGGGAATGCTCGCCACCGTCATCAACTCGCTGGCGCTGCGCACCTCGCTGAACAAGATCGGCGTCGATGCCGTGGTGCTTTCGGCCATCGCCATGCCGGAGCTCTGCGAAAGCTTCTCGCAGCGCCAGGCGACCGCCTATATGAACCAGGGCAAGGTGGTGATCTTCGCCGGCGGCACCGGCAATCCGTTCTTCACCACCGATTCGGCCGCGGCGCTGCGCGCCGCCGAGATCGGCGCCGACGCGCTGTTCAAGGGCACGCAGGTCGATGGCGTCTATTCGGCCGACCCGAAAAAGGATCCGAACGCGGTGCGCTTCGACCGCATAAGTCATGCCGAAGTCATAAAACGCGGGCTTACGATCATGGATACGGCCGCGATTGCACTTGCGCGCGAAAACAACATTCCGATAATCGTCTATTCGATCCACGAAAAAGGTGGTTTCGGCGAAATTCTGAGGGGCGGCGGCCGTTGCACGATCGTCGCGGACAATTGACCGGGGCCGGGGTCGGCTAAATAATTGCCGGTTTCCGGACGAGACTAGAAGACAAGCAGTGAACCCGGCGAACGGGTCGAGGAGATGATCATGAGTGGCGAGTATGACGATCTCAAGCGGCGCATGGACGGGGCGGTCGCGGCCTTCAAGCACGATCTCGCTTCGCTGCGCACCGGTCGCGCCTCCAGCAACCTGCTCGACGCCGTCCAGGTGCAGGCCTATGGCACGACGATGCCGATCAACCAGGTGGCCAACGTCACGGTGCCGGAGCCGCGCATGATTTCGGTCTCGGTCTGGGACAAGTCGATGGTCAGCGCCGTCGACCGGGCTATCCGCGAAGCCAATCTCGGTTTCAATCCGATCGTCGACGGCACCAATCTGAGGATTCCTTTGCCCGAGCTCAACGAGCAGCGCCGCAAGGAACTGGTCAAGATCTCGCATGGCTATGCCGAGAACGCCCGCGTCGCGGTTCGCCATGTCCGTCGCGACGGCATGGATTTCCTCAAGAAGGCCGAAAAGGACGGCACGATCAGCGAGGACGATCATCGCAAGCGCTCCGACCAGGTACAGAAGCTGACCGACGAGATGATCAGCACCATCGATCACCTGCTTTCCGATAAGGAAGCTGAAATCATGCAGGTTTAGGGTCGGTTTCTCACCGGCTCGAAAGCGAGACCATGGCAACGCCCGCGCATGTCGCGATCATCATGGACGGAAATGGACGCTGGGCCAAGGCGCGCGGCATGCCGAGGCTTGCCGGCCATCGCGCCGGCGTCGAGGCCTTGCGCAAGACGGTGCGCGCCGCGCCTGAGCTCGGCATCTCCTACCTGACGGTCTACGCGTTCTCTTCGGAAAACTGGTCGCGGCCGAAATCCGAAGTCAGCGACCTGATGGGTCTCTTGAAGCTCTTCATCCGCCGCGATCTCGCCGAACTGCACCAGAACGGCGTGCGGGTGCGGGTGATTGGCGACAGGGAAGGGCTGCAGCCGGACATCAGGGGCCTGCTGCAGGAAGCCGAATCGCTGACCGCGGCCAACGAGGCGCTGACGCTGGTCATCGCCTTCAACTATGGCGGCCGCGACGAGATCGTGCGCACCGCGCGCAAGCTTGCCGCCGCCGTGGCGCGCGGCGAGATGACAAGCGACGCGATCACGATGGAGAGCTTTGCCGGTTCGCTCGACACCGAAGGCATTCCCGATCCCGACCTGGTGGTCCGCACCAGCGGCGAGCTCAGGCTGTCGAACTTCCTCTTGTGGCAGGCCGCCTACAGTGAGCTCGTCTTCCTGCCCTGTTACTGGCCGGACTTCAGCCGGGAGCATCTCGCCGACGCCCTGCGCGACTTTGCCGGCCGGGAGCGCCGTTTCGGCGGGCTCGCCGCCCGCGACGTCGCCTTGTAGCGCCGGCATCGATGAGCAATCTCCAGCAGCGCGTCATCTCGGCCATCGTGATGGCGGCGGTCACGCTTGCGCTCACCTGGCTCGGGGGGCTGCCGTTCCGGCTGTTCTGCAGCTTCCTTGCCTCCATCATATTCTACGAATGGTCGCGCATGTCGCGCCCTGCTACCGGCGGGAGCCTGGGCTTTTTGCCGGAGGCGCTGTTGCTGGCTTTTGTCGGCACCCTGATTGCCGGCGTGCCGGCGGCCTGGCTTCTGATCCTTGTGGTGGCGCTGGTCGTCATCACCGTCGCCGGCGCTCAGATGCGCGGAACGACGCATTGGGACGCAGCCGGCCTGGCCTATGCGTCTCTCTCCAGCCTGTCGCTGGCGCTGCTGCGTGGTAGCGACCATGCCGGCTTGATCGCCATTCTCTTTCTGTTCGCGGTGGTCTGGGCGACCGACATAGCGGCCTATTTCGTCGGCCGCGCGGTCGGCGGCCCGAAGCTGGCGCCGTCGATCTCGCCCGGCAAGACGCAAAGCGGCGCGCTTGGCGGCGCCGTCGGCGGTGTTGTCGCCGGACTGCTGCTGGCAATCGCGGCCAGAGCGGACAATCTCGTCATGCTCGGTCTCGTGGCGCTGGTGCTCTCGATCGTCTCGCAGGTCGGCGACCTCTTCGAATCCTGGGTCAAGCGTCGGCACGGCTGCAAGGATTCGAGCAATCTGATTCCTGGGCATGGCGGTGTCATGGACAGGGTCGATGGGCTTGTCGCGGCGGCTTTTGCCCTGTACGTCATCGGTTGGATTGCGGCGGGCGCCGATCATCCGGCAACGGGGCTGTTTCCAAACTGAATGGCGTCGCCGCTGGGCGAAAAACGACGCGTGCCACGGATTCGCCCGGATTGATGCCACAGTCGCGGCGGACGGTCGCGCTGGGCGAATTTGAGGGCATGACTTGAACGAGATTCTTCACGCGCTCTTCAGCACGCAAGGCTTTGTCCTCGGCACCCTGGTGCCGTTCCTGTTCGTGCTTACCGTCGTGGTGTTCGTCCATGAGATGGGCCACTACCTTGTCGGCCGCTGGTGCGGCATCGGAGTGAAGGCTTTTGCCATCGGCTTCGGCCCGGAACTCTTTGGTTTCAACGACCGCCACGGCACCCGCTGGAAGCTTTGCGCCATCCCGCTCGGCGGCTACGTCAAATTCGTCGGCGACATGAATGCGTCATCGAGCCAGCTGAGCGCCGAAGACCTCGAATCGCTGACCGAGGCCGAGCGCAAGGTCGCCTTCCATACCCAGCCGATCTGGAAACGCGCGGCGACCGTCGTCGCCGGACCGCTGTTCAATTTCCTGCTGACGATCGCCGTCTTCGCGGTGCTGTTCTCGCTATACGGCCGCCCGGTCATGGAGCCGACCGTGGCCGAAGTCACCGCCGGCAGCCCGGCGGCGCGGGCAGGCATCCAGCCCGGTGACCGATTCGTCAAAGTCGACGGCAGCAAGGTGGAGACCTTCGCCGACGTTCAGCGCCTGGTCTCGGGCCGCGCCGGCGACGCCATCACTTTCACCATGTTGCGCGACGGCACCGAAATCACCGTCACGGCGACGCCGGAGCCGATGGAGCAGCAGGATGCGCTGGGCAACAAGGTCAAGGTGGCGATCATCGGCGTCGCCAACAACGCCGAGCTCGGGCAGCCGCGATTGGTCTCCTACACGCCCGCGGGCGCGCTGGCGGCGGCTTTCGAGGAAACCGGGCATGTCATCGAGCGCACCGGCCAGTTCCTGAAGCGGTTTGTCATCGGGCGCGAGGACAAGTGTCAGCTCGGCGGACCGATCAAGATCGCAAAAATGTCGGGTCAGGCAGCCAAGCTCGGCTTCGAGTGGCTGGTGCAGCTTGTTGCATTCTTGTCAGTCGGGATAGGGATTCTCAATCTTCTGCCGATTCCTCCTCTCGACGGCGGCCACCTCTTGTTCTACGGCGTGGAGGCCGTCATAAGGCGGCCTGTGTCGGAGCGGATGATGGAGATAGCCTACCGGGCGGGTCTCTTTCTGGTGCTCGGATTCATGGGCTTCGTTTTTTGGAATGATCTGTTTGGGTGCTGAAATCATGAAGAAATTTGGCTTCGGGCCCGGCCATATTGAGACGCCGTTTACCATGCGTGGGGATATGCGTGACGCGAAAGCCACGCATCAGGGTTAAGTAAATACAAATTAACCGGGAGCCTTGCGTGTAGGGAAAATCCGGTTAATACGGTAAGGGAAAATACCGCACGTCCGGTTTTCTCGCCGTGGGGACTACGAGAAAAAGGTACAAAAGCCCGATGAAGGCAGCATCCAAGTTTCTGAGCGCCGCGTCCGCGGCGGCTTTGTCCGCCGCCCTGGTTTTGCCAGGCGCGCTCGCAGTGCAGTTCGTTGCCACATCGGTAGCCGAAGCAGCGGTGGTCAGCAGGGTAGAGGTCAGCGGCAACCAGCGTGTCGATGCCGAAACCATCCGCAACTACATCTCGATCAAGCCCGGCAAGGCGTTTTCAAGCGCCGATATCGATAGCGCCGTGAAGGCGCTGTTCGGCACCGGGCTGTTCTCGGACGTCCAGATCAATCAGGTCGGCTCGACCCTGGTCGTCAAGGTTTCCGAATACAAGGTCGTCAACCAGGTCCTGTTCCAGGGCAACAAGAAGCTCAAGGACAACGCGCTCCAGGCTGCCATCCAGCTGAAGCCGCGCGCGACCTTCTCGCAGCAGGCGCTCGATGCCGACGTCGAGGCGGTCAAGGCCGCCTATCGGCGCATCGGCCGCGACGACGCTGCCGTGACCACCCAGATCATGGATCTCGGCGACAATCGCGTCAACGTGGTCTTCAACATCAACGAAGGCGGCCGTACCCAGATCGCGGCCATCAACTTCGTTGGCAACAGCGCGTTTTCCAGCCGCCGCCTTTCGGACGTGATCAACACCAAACGTTCGTCCTGGCTTTCGTTCGTGCTGCGCGACGACGTCTATGACGAGGACAAGCTGCGCGCCGACCAGGAGCTGCTGCGTCGCTTCTACTACAATCACGGCTATGCCGACTTCCAGGTCGTTTCCGCTGTCGGCGAGCTCGACGACACCACCAACAAATACACGGTCACCATCACCGTGCAGGAAGGCGAGCGCTACACCTTCGGCGACATCAGCGTCGAGAGCACCATTCCCGAAGTCGACTCCAAGTCGCTGGAATCGGTGGTCGAGACCCACAAGGGCGATGTCTACAACGCCAAGGACGTCGAGGATTCGATTGTCGCGCTGACCGAGAAGGTCGCCGGTTCGGGCTACGCCTTTGCCCAGGTGACGCCGCGCGGCGACCGCAATTTCGAGAATCATACGATCTCGGTCGTCTACACCATCGACCAGGGCACCAAGGCCTATGTCGAGCGCATCGAAATCCGCGGCAACGACCGCACGCGCGACTATGTCATCCGCCGCGAATTCGACGTCAGCGAAGGCGACGCGTTCAATCAGGTTCTCATCCAGCGCGCGAAGAAGCGGCTGGAAGCACTGGATTACTTTGAAAAAGTCGACATCTCGACTGTTCCCGGATCGGCTCCCGACCAGGTCGTCCTGGTCGTTGACGTGGTCGAGAAGTCGACCGGCGAGTTCTCGGTCGGCGCCGGCTATTCGACCGGTGGCGACACGCCGGGCCCATCCGTCGAAGGTTCGATCACCGAGCGCAACTTCCTCGGCCGCGGCCAGTACATCAAGCTGTCGGCCGGCGGCGGCAAGCACTCGCGCGACTACGCGATCTCCTTCACCGAGCCGTATTTCCTCGGCCGGCGCATTGCGGCGGGCTTCGATATCTATAAGTCGACCCGTGAGTACAATCACTACGACACTGACGTCACCGGCGCGACCATCCGCTTCGGTCTGCCGATCACCGACAGCATCTCGACGCAGCTGGCGTATAATATCTCGCAAGAGAAATATACCCTTGCGGATGGCTGCTTGGACGCAAGCGGGAACTACGATCCGAGCAAGTGCACCATTTCCCAGGCGATACGGGACGGCGTTGCCGAAAGCCCGTGGGTCAAGTCTTCGGTCAGTCTCGGTCTGGTCTACAACACGATCGACGACATGAAGAACCCGCATGAGGGTCTTTATATCACCGGCACGACGGAGGTCGCTGGTCTCGGCGGTGACGCCAAGTGGGTGAAGTTGACCGGCCGTGCAAGCGTGTACCAGACCTTGTCCGAGCAGCTCGACCTGGTCGGCCTGGTGTCGGGCGGCGCGGGCTATATCGCAGGCTACGGCAATGGCGATCTGCGTATCTTCGATCACTTCCAGAGCAACGACCGCATGATCCGCGGTTTCGCCTATGGCGGCATTGGCCCGATTGCCAGCGACAGCAGCGGCGACCATCTCGGCGGCACGACCTATTTCAATGCGTCGGCGGAAGCCCAGTTCCCGCTGCCGGTCATTCCGGAAAGCTTCGGCCTGCGTGGCGCGGTGTTCGCCGACGCGGCGACGCTCTATGGCAACAAGCTTGACCCAAGCCTGATCAAGCCGGGATCGGCTGACATGCATTTGCGCGCTTCGGTCGGCGTCGGCCTGATGTGGGCTTCGCCGTTCGGGCCGATCCGCATCGATTATGCGATTCCGGTCGAGAAGCAGCCGGGCGACGACGTGCAGGAATTCAACTTCGGCATAGCGACCCGTTTCTAATCCGCGGGTTACGATGTTTCCGGGCCGCCTGATGGCCCGGAATAGACTGATCCGACCGAGCTGGATAATGTTTGTGGAATGACCGATCCGGTGTTCTTCGCGCCTTCACGCCGGTATACGGCCGGCGAGGTCGCGAATCTGACCGGCGCCAATCTCGTTGATGCCTCGCAGGCCGATATCGCCATCGAAGCGCTGGCACCCGCCAATGAGGGCGGCGATGGTGCGCTTGTCTTTGTCGACGGCAAGCGCAATTTCGCTTTGATGCAGGCGCTCAAGGCGGCTGCCGTTCTCTGTCCCGCCGACTTCGCCACCAGAGCCCCGCAAGGGATCGCGGTGCTGGTGCATCCGCGCCCGCAGCAGGCCTTCGCCATGGTGGGGCGGCTGCTCTTTCCGCAAGCTGCCACTCCAGGGCCGATGACCGGCGAAACCGGCATTTCGCCGCAGGCGCATATCGATCCGTCCGCGCACGTCGAAACCGGCGCTATCGTGGAGGCGGGCGCCGTGATCGGTCCCGATGCCTCGATTGGCGCCGGCACGGTCATTGCGCCGCATGCCGTCATTGGCCGTTCCTGCAAGATAGGCCGCGACGGCTACGTCGGCCCGGGCGCCAGCATCCAATATGCGCTGATCGGCAATCGCGTCATCATCCATGGCGGCGCAAGGATCGGCCAGGACGGCTTTGGCTTCGTGGCCGGCGCCAAGGGCCCTGAGCGCGTGCCGCAGATCGGCCGCGTCATTATCCAGGACGATGTCGAGATCGGCTCCAACTCGACCGTCGATCGCGGCGCGATGTCCGACACCGTCATCGGACAAGGCACCAAGATCGACAATCTGGTGCAGATCGCCCACAATGTCCGCATCGGTCGCAATTGCATTATAGCCGGGCTTTCGGGTATTTCCGGTTCCGTCGTCGTGGGCGACAACGTTACCATGGGTGGCGGTGTCGGTCTCGCCGATCATTTGACCATTGGTCCGGGAGCCAAGCTTGCTGCGAGAAGCGGATTCATGAGCAACGTGCCGGCGGGCGAGGTCTGGGGAGGCTATCCGGCGCAGCCGATGGCGGAAGCCATGCGCGAGATCGCGATGCTGCGCAGGCTGGCCAGGACGCGCAAGCAGGGCGACGGAAATGGCTGACATGGTGGCAACGACACTCGAGGCGGTCGACATAATGGGGCTCATGAAGCTCCTGCCGCACCGCTATCCGTTCCTGCTGATCGACCGCATCGTCGATATCGACGGCGACGAGTCCGCGGTCGGCATCAAGAACGTGACCATCAACGAGCCGCATTTCCAGGGTCATTTTCCGCAGCAGCCGGTGATGCCGGGCGTGCTCATCATCGAGGCTATGGCGCAGACCGCGGGCGCGATCTGCATCCGCAGCCTCAACACGGAAAAGCCGTCGCTGGTTTATTTCATGACCATCGACAACGCGAAGTTCCGCAAGCCGGTCGTTCCGGGCGATCAGCTCAGGATTCACGTCAAGAAAATCAAGAAGCGCGGCAACCTGCTGAAATTCGCCTGCGAGGCGATAGTGGATGGCGCAAAAGCCGCCGAAGCCGAAGTTTCGGCTATGATGGTCACCGGCTGACGGTTCGAAATGCTCATGAAAGTTGCGACATCAATCCATCCTTCCTCGGTCGTCGAAGAAGGGGCCCAGATCGGCGAGGGCGTCCGCATCGGGCCATTCTGCCATGTCAGCGCCGACGCGGTGATCGGTGACCGTGTCGAGTTGGTCAGCCACGTCGCGGTGATGGGCGCGACCACCATCGGCGCCGCGACCAAGGTCTATCCGATGGCGATCCTGGGTGGCCCGCCGCAGAACACAAAGCACAAGGGCGGCCGCACCACGCTGGTCATCGGCGAGAACTGCACGATCCGCGAAGGTGTCACCATGCATCTCGGCACGGATTCCAGCCGGGGTGAGACGACCGTGGGCGACAACGGCAATT
Source organism: Mesorhizobium silamurunense (assembly GCF_014843825.1). Classification (GTDB taxonomy): domain Bacteria; phylum Pseudomonadota; class Alphaproteobacteria; order Rhizobiales; family Rhizobiaceae; genus Mesorhizobium; species Mesorhizobium silamurunense. The sequence goes on along the minus strand of NZ_JHQR01000047.1, from coordinate 27,657 downwards.
TCCTGGCCTATGCCCACATCGCCCACGATTGCGTCGTCGGCAAGAACGCCACCTTCGCCAATGGGGCAACGCTCGGCGGGCATTGCGAGATCGGCGACAACGTCTATATCGGCGGCCTCAGCGCCGTTCATCAATTCGTGCGTGTCGGCGACAACGCCTTTCTCGGTGGGTGCTCGGCCTTTGTCGGCGACGTCATCCCCTATGCCATTGCCGTCGGCAATCGCGCCAGCCTGCGTGGCCTCAACATCATCGGCTTGAAGCGCTCCGGCCTGCCGCGCTCTGAGATCTACCTGCTGCGCAAGGCCTATAGGACGATTTTCGACCGCTCCCGGACCGTTGGCGAGAACGTGGAAATCGCCAAGGCCGAATTCGCCTCGTCGCCAACGGCCATGAAGATCATCGACTTCATCACCAGCCGTGGCAAGCGGCACTATGCCGTCCCGTCGCTCAAGGGTGGCGGCGGCAATGACGACGGCGATGACGAGGGCTGAGCCCGCCGAAGCAAGGCTTGCTCTCGCGCCGGGCTCCAGGGTCGGCATCATTGCCGGTGGCGGCAGCCTGCCGGTCGAGGTGGCGGAAGGCCTGGCCAAGCAAGGACATCCGCCTTTCATCATCCTGGCCAAGGGCGAGGTGGATCGCGAAGCGGACTTCGCCGCCTATGAGCAGGCGACGCTCGCGCTGGAAGACATCGGCTCCTTGCTTCCCTTGCTGAAACGCCAAGGCATCAGCCACCTGGTTCTGGCCGGCGAGATCAGGCGCAGGCCACGGCTCACCAAGATACGCCCGACTCCCGGTCTGCTGGCGATAATTCCCTCGGTGATCATTGCGCTGGCGCGCGGCGACGACGGACTTTTGAAGGTTCTTACCCGCGGGCTGGAAAAGCGCGGCATCACGGTTGTCGGCGCACATGAGATCGTCGCGGAGCTTACCGCCGGCGAGGGCACACTCACCGCCACAGGACCTAAGCAATCGGATTGGCGCGATATCGAGGCAGGCCGTGCGGCGGCCAAGGCGATCGGCGCGCTGGACATCGGCCAGGCGGCGATTGCGGTCGGAGGAAGGGTGATTGCGCTGGAAGGCATCGAAGGCACCAAGGGCCTGCTCGAAAGGACACGCGAATTGCGCGGGCACGGCCGGCTCGCCGGAAAGACGCGCGGCGTGCTCGTCAAATGCGCCAAGCCGGGTCAGGAACTGCGCGCCGACCTGCCCTCGATCGGTCCGCAGACGGTCGAGGCGGCACATGCCGCCGGCCTTGCCGGCATAGGCGTTGAAGCCGGCCGCTCGCTCATTCTCGAAGGCCCGACGACATTGGCGCGAGCCAATGCGCTTGGCTTGTTCATCGTCGGGCTTCCCGCGACGGAGCCGGCTGATGGTCGGTGAGAAGCCGCTCAGGATCGCCATCGTCGCCGGCGAGGAATCCGGCGACCTGCTCGGCGCTGACATCGTGCGCGCGCTCGAGAAGACCACCGGCCGTAAGATCCAGCTCGTCGGCATTGGCGGCCGGCATCTGCAGGAACTGGGGCTGACACCGCTCTTCGACGGCAGCGAGATCGCGCTGATGGGCTTCAGCGCCGTCTTGCGCGACCTGCCGCGGCTGATGCGCCGGATCAGCCAGACGGCAGCCACCATTGCGGCGGAGCGGCCGGATTGCCTGATCACCATCGACAGCCCTGACTTTTCGTTGCGCGTTGCCAAAAAGGTCCGTGCCGCCGCGCCAACTATCCCGATCGTCCACTATGTCTGCCCGAGCGTTTGGGCGTGGCGACCGGGCAGGGCGGCGGCAATGAAACCCTATGTCGATCACATCCTTTGCATTCTGCCTTTCGAAGTGAAGGCGCTTGCCCGGCTCGGCGGGCCACCCGGCACCTATGTCGGCCACCGGCTGACGCAGGATCCTGGCGTACTCGGCGCCGTCAAGGCGCAGAGCTTGCCGCGCGACCTGTCGGAGGATCGCGTCAAGACGCTGCTGGTGCTGCCGGGCTCACGCCGCGGCGAGGTGCGTCGGCTGATCGAGCCGTTCGGCAAGGCAATGTCGGTCCTGCGCCAGCGCGGCCACCGGTTGCGCCTGCTGCTGCCGACGGTGCCGCATGTCGCTGACTTGGTGAAAACGTCGGTCGCGAGTTGGGACGAGAAGCCCGAGATCATCACCGACCCGGAGCGCAAATGGCAGGCTTTCGGCAAGGCCGACGCGGCTCTGATCGCGTCCGGAACGGTTTCGCTGGAGCTGGCGCTATCCGGTGTTCCGATGGTCTCCAGCTACAAGCTCGACCCGATAGCGCGGCAATTGCTGCAGCACCTGGTGACGACGTGGTCGGCGCTGCTGCCCAATCTGATCGCCGATCGCGCGCTGGTGCCGGAGTTCTACGATCAGTATGTCAGGCCGGAGAACCTGGCGCGTCAGCTGGAAGCCCTGTTTGCCGATACCGGCGTGCGCGCCTGGCAGAAGGCAGGTTTCGCCGAGATCGCCAGGCGCATGGCAACGGAGAGGCCATCGGGGGAGATCGCGGCCGAGGTGGTGTTGGGATGCATGAAGAAGGCAGTAGGCAGTGGGCAGTAGGCATCTTATTCCCTACTGCCCATTCCCTATTCCTACCTCTTCGCAATCGGCACGTAGTCGCGTTCCGTGGCGCCGGTGTAGAGCTGGCGCGGGCGGCCGATCTTCTGGTGCGGGTCTTCGATCATTTCCTTCCACTGCGCGATCCAGCCGACGGTGCGGGCAACCGCAAACAGCACGGTGAACATGGTGGTGGGGAAGCCCAGCGCCTTCAGCGTGATGCCCGAGTAGAAGTCGACGTTGGGATAGAGCTTCTTCTCGATGAAATATTCGTCGGTGAGCGCGATCTTTTCCAGCTCCATCGCGATGTCGAGCAGCGGATCGTCCTTGATGCCGAGCTCGCCCAGCACCTCATGCGCCGTCTTCTGCATGATCTTGGCGCGCGGATCGTAGTTCTTATAGACGCGATGGCCGAAGCCCATCAGGCGGAACGGATCGTTCTTGTCCTTGGCGCGGGCAATGAACTCGGGGATGTGGTCGACATGGCCGATCTCGCCCAGCATGTTGAGGGCAGCCTCGTTGGCGCCGCCATGCGCCGGACCCCAGAGGCAGGCGATGCCGGCGGCGATGCAGGCGAACGGGTTGGCGCCCGAAGAACCGGCAAGGCGCACCGTCGAGGTCGAGGCGTTCTGCTCGTGGTCGGCGTGCAGGATGAAGATGCGCTCCATGGCGCGCGCCAGCACCGGATTGATCTTGTACTCCTCGCACGGCACGGCAAAGCACATGTGCAGGAAGTTGGCGGCGAAGTTCAGCTCGTTCTTCGGGTAAATAAAGGGTTGGCCGATATGGTATTTATAGGCCATCGCCGCGATCGTCGGCATCTTGGCGATCAGCCGCATCGAGGCGACCATGCGCTGATACGGATCCGAGATATCGGTGGAGTCGTGATAGAAGGCCGACAGCGCGCCGACCACGCCGCACATCACCGCCATCGGAGGCGCGTCGGGGCGGAAGCCGGTGAAGAAGCGCGACATCTGTTCATGCACCATGGTGTGGCGCGTCACGCGGTAGTCGAAGTCGTCCTTCTGCGCCTTGGTCGGCAATTCGCCATAAAGCAGGAGGTAGCAGACCTCGAGGAAGTCGCCATGCTCGGCAAGCTGGTCGATCGGATAGCCGCGATGCAAGAGAATGCCGGCATCGCCGTCGATGAAAGTGATCGCCGACTCGCAGCTCGCCGTGGAGGTGAAACCGGGATCGTAGGTGAAGGCGCCGGTGGTGCTGTAGAGCGCGCCGATATCGATGACGTCAGGCCCGGTAGAGCCGCTTCGCACCTTGAATTCGTGGGTCTTGCCGGCGAGTTCGAGCCTTGCGGTCGACTCACGCGCCTTGCCGCCCGATTCCAGTTTTGTCGCAGCTTCGCTCATTGCAAACTCCTTTATGTTTCCTCATGCCGGCAAGGCAATTCCTGCAAACGACACGTCGAAATCACCGGAATGCGCGAACTTGCCACCGCATTTTAGGAGGTGCGTGCCAGATTGGGCCAGGGCCTAATGTTGCACTGCGAAACACACCTTTCAATGCCAATCTTTTTGGGCCAGTTCGCTCCTAATCGATTTGATCTCCAATCCGCGCCAGGCTTTCCTCGCGCCCCAGCACGGCAAGCACGTCGAACACGCCGGGCGAGGTGCTGCGGCCGGTGAGCGCGGCTCTCAGCGGTTGGGCCACGGCGCCGAGCTTGTGGCCGCCGGCCTGGGCAAAGTCGCGAATTGCGGCTTCCGCGGCTGCGGCGCTCCATTCGCCGGAGATCGCGGCGAGCGCGGCATAGGCGCCGCGCAGAATGGCTCGCGCATCAATGCCGAGCAATCCGGCGGCCTTCTCCTCAAGCTGCAGCGGCCGCTCGGCGAACAGAAAGGCGGCTCCGTCCACGAGCTCGACCAGCGTCTTCGCGCGCTCCTTGAGACCAGGCATGGCGGCAAGCAGTTGTGCCTTGCGCCTGTCATCGAGCTTGGCCGCGAGCGCCGGGCCGCCTTCGAGATAGGGCAGGGTGGCGACGAAGACGTCGAAGAGAGCGCTGTCGTCCATCTTGCGCATATGCACGCCGTTCAGCGCCTCGAGCTTGGCGAAGTCGAAGCGTGCGGCGCCCTTGTTGACGTCGCCGATATCGAACCAGGAGATCATGTCCTTGATCGACATCACCTCGTCGTCGCCGTGGCTCCAGCCGAGCCTCGCCAGATAGTTGAGCAGGGCCTCCGGCAGATAGCCCATCGCGCGATAGGCTTCGACGCCGAGCGCGCCGTGGCGCTTCGACAGCTTGGCGCCGTCAGCGCCGTGGATCAGCGGGATGTGCGACATCGACGGCACGGTCCAGCCCATGGCGTTGTAGATCACGGTCTGGCGCGCGGCATTGGTCAGGTGGTCGTCGCCGCGGATGATGTGGGTGACGCCCATGTCGTGATCGTCGACGACGACGGCGTGCATGTAGGTCGGATTGCCGTCCGAACGCAGGATGATGAAGTCGTCGAGGTCCTTGTTCGGAAAGCGCACCTCGCCCTGCACGCGGTCGTGCACGATCGTCTCGCCCTCTTTCGGGGCCTTGATGCGGATGGCGCCCTTGACGCCGGGGGGCGCCTCGGACGGGTCGCGGTCGCGCCACTGGCCGTTGTAGCGCGGCGGCAGGCCCTTGGCCCGCGCCGCCTCGCGCATCGCCTCCAACTCGGCGGGCGTCTCATAGCTGTAATAAGCCTTGCCCAGGCGCACGAGCTCCTCGGCCACCTCGCGGTGGCGTGGCGCGCGCTCGAACTGCGACACGGCCTCGCCGTCCCATGAGAGGCCGAGCCAGGTCAGTCCGTCCAGGATGGCAGCCGTCGCAGCGTCGGTGGAGCGTTCGCGATCGGTGTCCTCGATGCGCAGCAGCATCGTGCCGCCGGTGTGCTTGGAGTAAAGCCAGTTGAACAGCGCCGTGCGCGCCCCGCCGATATGCAGGTAGCCAGTTGGCGAGGGGGCAAAGCGGGTGACGACCTTGTCGGACATGGAACTCTCGAGGAAGCACTGAAGCGGGCGTGATTGCGCGGACTTTCGCGCGGTCGGCGTTGATGTAGCATAGGAGGTCTGGGGCGCAAGGGGCAGACCCGATGGCTGGACGTGGCCGGGGTGCGGAGGAGGGCGAGGGGACGACGGCTGGCGTCAGCGAGCGCCTGCTGTTTGCCGGCACAATGCCTGCTGAAGCAGCACCGGTTTTGCTCCCCGAGCGACACCCGCCTGCGGAGGTTCCGTCGCCCGACGGCGCCCCCGCCCGCCCGACGTCTCCGCCGGCAGCCATCGACCGGATCCGCCGGCAGTTCCGCGGCGCCTCGTTTTTCGCGTTTCGCCGGAGCGCCGCCGTCGCGGCCGCCACCGAACTCGACCGCGGCGTCGGCTTCCTGCTGGTGCCGGTGTTCCTGGCCGCCGGCGTGATCCTCTATTTTTCCCTGAATGCCGAGCCGGATCTCTACAGGCCGCTGGCGGCGGTGGCGCTGATGGCTGTCTGCGCAGCGGTATCCCGCTCCTGGTAGAAGACGCATCTCGTCTTCATGGCGGCGCTGTTTTGCGCCTTGGGCTTTGTCGCCGCGAAGGTCGAGACATGGCGGGTCGCAACACCGATGCTCGGTTCCGAGATCCAGACGCGGCTGACGGGGCGCGTCGTCGTTGCCGAGGAGATGGCCAATGGCCGCGTCAGGTTGACGATCGACCTCGTCTCGACCGCGCACCCGAAGCTGCGCTACGCTCCGGACCGCGTCAGGCTTTCGGCGCGCAGGATCCCGCCCGACATGAAGGCAGGATCGCTGGTGACGGGCTATGCACGGCTTTTGCCGCCGACCGGACCGGTCCGCCCCGAAAGCTATGACTTTTCCTTCGACAGCTATTTTTCCGGCATCGGAGGCAGCGGGTTTTTCCTCGGCGATCCCAAAGTCGTTCCGACAACCGACCCGCCCGCCGAGACGAACATCGCCTCGACGATTGAGAACGCGCGCGAAAACATTGCCGATCATATCAGAAGCACCGTCGGCGGTCCTGAAGGCGAGATCGCCGCGGCGCTGATCGTCGGCGTTCGCGCCGGCATTCCCGAGGACATCAACGAAGCGATGCGGCGGACGGGCATCTATCACATCATCTCGATTTCCGGCCTGCACATGGCGCTGGTCGCCGGCACGGTCATGCTTCTGCTGCGCGGTGCGTTCGCGCTGTTTCCGGATTTTTCGTCACGGCGCCCGGTGAAGAAATACGCAGCGGCAATCGCGCTGGTGTCGATCGCCGCTTATCTCGTCATCTCCGGCGTGGTGGTCGCCGGCCGAGCGAAGCTTCATCATGCTGGCGGTGATGCTGGTCGCCGTGCTGTTCGACCGCGCGGCGCTGACGATGCGCAACCTGGCGATCTCGGCCATTGCCGTCATCCTGGTGTCGCCGCATGAAGTGGTTGGGCCGAGCTTCCAGATGTCGTTTGCAGCCACGGCCGCCCTTGTCGGCGCTTACGCCGGCTGGGCCGACTACCGCGCCGACAAAGTGAGAGCGCCGCCGATCAAGCGCTCGTTCGTCGGCTTCCTGTCCAGAAAGCTCGCAGCCGGAGCGGGTGGCGCTGCTTTGACGTCGATCATCGCCGGAAGTGCCACGGCGCTGTTTGCCATCTGGCACTTCCAGCGCGTCTCGCCACTCAGCCTATTGGCCAATCTGGCGATCATGCCGATCGTCACGGTCGTGATGTTCCTCGCTGTCGCCAGCGCGGTCATGATGCCCTTCGGCTTCGACGGGCCTTTCCTCTACGTGATGGGCAAGGGCCTGACGGCGATGATCGCGATCTCGGCGTGCATTTCGGAATGGTCGCCGGTCGATGCCGTGGGGCTGATCTCGATCCACTCGGTGCTGTTGGCGACGATCGCGCTCGTCATCGGCACTATGGCGACCACCTGGCTCAGGCTGGCCGCAATTCCTTTCGCAGTCGCGGCCTTGCTGACCATCCCGCAGGTGCGCACGCCGGACCTGCTGATCTCGGAGGATGCGCATCTGGTGGCCATGCCGATCGGCGGCGGCGAGCTCGCCGTCAACCGTGCCCGCTCCAACGAGTTCACCACCGAGAACTGGAAACGCGCGCTCAAGGCCGAAACAATCGTGCCGCCGGAGACATTTGCGAAAGGCGCGCTGGATATTGCCGACCCCGTCGACCTGCCGCCGGGATCGCCCTTTTACTGCACGAGCGATCTCTGCATTGGCCGGCACCCATCCGGCGCGATCGTCGCGTTGGCGGAAAATCGCAACAGCGCTCGCCCGGCCTGCGGCTTCGCCGACCTCATCGTCATCAATGACGCAACGGCCTACAATCCTTGCCGCGATCCGCGCATTCTCGTCGTCACCAAGCGCCAGCTTGCGCGTGAGCCGTCTTCTTCGACCCGCAATCGGCGACGGCGCGACCAACTATTCAATATGCCGTCGAAAAACCGTACCGCCCCTGGCACGAACAGCGGCGCTACTCGCGCGAGGCGAGAGGGTTAGCGCCTTACAAGAAGCCTGAGAAGCCACAGACCACGCAGCCAGCCACTCAGTAGCGGCGGATGAGCCCGACGAGCTTGCCCTGCACCTTGACGCGATCGGGACCGAAGATGCGGGTCTCATAGGCCGGGTTGGCGGCCTCGAGCGCGATCGAGGCACCCTTGCGGCGGAAGCGCTTCAGCGTCGCTTCCTCGTCGTCGACAAGGGCCACCACGATCTCGCCGGGGCTAGCCGTGTTGGCGTTGCGGATGATCACCGTATCGCCGTCGAAGATGCCCGCCTCGATCATCGAGTCGCCCTTGACCTCCAGGGCGTAGTGCTCGCCGCCCGCGATCATGTCCGGCGGCACCGTGATCGAATGCGTCTGGTGCTGGATGGCATCGATCGGCACACCCGCTGCGATGCGGCCCATAACCGGAATGGACACGGCTGAAACGGCGTCGTCGTCATTGCTGGGCGTAGGCGTGCGCGAGGGCGCCGCAGGCTTGATCTGCCGGCCGAGATTGCCTTGGCCGCCCTGGATGACGCTCGGCGAGAATTTCTTCGCCGCATTGAGGCCGGGCGCGATCGAATCGGGCAGCCTCAGGACTTCAAGAGCGCGCGCCCGGTTCGGCAGCCGGCGAATGAAACCGCGCTCTTCCAGCGCCGTGATCAGGCGATGGATGCCGGACTTCGAGGCAAGGTCGAGCGCTTCCTTCATCTCGTCGAAAGACGGCGGAATGCCGCTTTCCTTGAGCCGTTCATGGATGAACATCAGCAGTTCATGTTGTTTGCGCGTCAGCATGGCGACCCCATGGGTTCTGAAACCAGAATCAGAAAACAAACCCAGAACAAACACTATCTGTTCCAGTTGTGTTCCGCAACCGTTTAAAGTTTAGTGAATGTGTTGACGTTTTGTTCAGCGTAACATCAGAACGCTGCATTCGGCGCCGGCTTCCGCCGCCGGGGCGAAGGGCTCACGCACGATCAGGCCATTAGCCTCGGCAAGCATTCTCAGCATCGAGGAATCCTGGATGCCAAACGGTGTCGCGACCAACTGTCCGGCCTCCTCGCGCACGACGGCCCGCACATAGTCCTGCCTGAGATCGTTGGCGTGCATCGCGGCAGCCAACCGCGCGGTGCGGATGTCCTGTCGGTAATTGCGGCCGCCCAGCCGCGCCAGAAGCGGCTTCAGGAACAATTGCGAGCAGACAAGGCTCGCCACCGGATTGCCAGGCAGGCCAAGGCAGCGGATGTTACCAAGCCGGCCAAACATCAACGGTTTGCCGGGACGCATGGCGATCTTCCAGAAATCGAGCTGCATGCCTTCGCCGGTGAGCACGTCGTGGATCAGGTCGTGGTCGCCGACCGAGGCGCCGCCGAGAGTGACGATGATATCGGCGCCTGCTGAGACCGCTTTCTTGACCAAAGCCGCGATCGCGTGCTGCCGGTCGGCGGCGATGCCGAGGTCGAGCGCGCGCGCTCCAACCGACTGGGCCGTGGCTGTGACGCCATAGGCATTGGACGAGATGATCTGGTCGGGGCCGAGCGCGCTGCCGGGAGGCAGCAACTCGTCGCCCGTGGCGATGATGGCAACCAGCGGCCGACGCACCACATTGAGGCTTGGATGGTTGGCGGACGCCGCCAGCGAAAGCGCCGCGGGATCGAGCTGGCGACCTTTTTCGAGCAGCAGGTCGCCCTGGCCAAAGTCGAGCCCACGGCGACGGACATTGCGTCCTTGCGCGGTCGGCTCGGTCACTTCGATGCCGCCGCCGCCGAGGTCGCGGACATTCTCCTGGATGACGACGGTGTCGGCGCCTTCGGGGAGCGGCGCGCCGGTGAAGATGCGCACGGCCTCGCCCTTGCCGACGGAGCCGGCAAAGCCGCTTCCGGCGGGCGCCATGCCGATCACGGAGAGTCGCGCCGGAGCCGAGGCCACGTCCGCAAAGCGTGCGGCATAACCGTCCATCGCTGACGCATTGAACGGTGGCTGCGTGCGCAGCGCCACCACCGGTTCGGCCAGCACCCGACCGGCCGCCTCGGCGATTGGAACGCTTTCGCCAGGCAACGCGGTTGCGCCGTCCAACAGGCGCTCGAGCGCCTCGGCGACCGGAACCAGCGCCATCTTAAGAACCTGCCCCATGTTTGGCGGCTTTGTAGTCGCCCGACTTGCCGCCGGTCTTCTCGACCAGCCTGATGCCGGAAATCACCATGGCGCGGTCCACCGCCTTGGCCATGTCGTAGATGGTGAGGCAGGCGACCGACGCCGCGGTCAGCGCCTCCATCTCCACCCCAGTCTTGGCGGTGACGCGGGCAAGCGCGGTCACCCTTAGGCCGGGGAGCGTGCGGTCGGGCTCGATATCGACGGCGACCTTGGTCAGAAGCAATGGATGGCAGAGCGGGATCAGCTCATGCGTCTTCTTGGCCGCCATGATGCCGGCGATGCGCGCCGTGCCCAGAACGTCGCCTTTCTTGGCGTCGCCTGCGAGGATCATCTCCAGTGTTTCCGGCCGCATGGAAACAAAACCTTCGGCAATTGCCGTGCGTGTCGTCTCGGCCTTGTCGCCGACATCGACCATGTTGGCTTCGCCCTTGGCGCCGAGATGGGTAAGCTCAGGCATCCTCAAACGGCCTCGGCCGGCGCCTTGCCCGTCAGCAGAAGCGAGGTCGCGGCTGCCACGTCGGCCTGCCGCATCAGGCTCTCGCCGACGAGGAAGGTGCCGATCTTGCTCTTTTCCAGCCGGCGGCAATCCTGATGGGTGAAGATGCCGCTCTCGCTGACCAGCAGCCGGTCGGCCGGCACCATGGCGGCAAGCCGCTCGGAAACGTCGAGGCTGGTCTCGAACGTCCTCAAATCGCGATTGTTGATGCCGATCAGCCGTGACGAGAGGCGAAGCGCGCGCTCCGTTTCCTTCTCGTCATGCACCTCGACCAGCGCGTCCATGCCGAGTTCGCAGGCCGTCGCTTCGAGCTCGCTGGCCAAAGCGTCGTCGACGCTTGCCATGATGATGAGGATCGCGTCCGCGCCCCAGGCCCTGGCTTCATAGACCTGGTATGGATCGAAGAGGAAATCCTTCCGCAGGGCGGGCAGGCCGACGGCGGCGCGCGCCGCGGTCAGAAAGCCCGGCGCGCCCTGGAAGGACGGAGCGTCGGTCAGGACCGAAAGGCAGGCAGCACCCCCCTGCTGATATGCCCTGGCGAGCGCCGGCGGATCGAAGTCGGCGCGGATCAAGCCCTTGGAGGGACTGGCCTTCTTGATCTCGGCGATCAGCGCGAAGCCGCCAGCCTTCCGCTTGGTCTCGAGCGCCGCGAGGAAGCCGCGCGGCGGCTCCGTATCCTTGGCCTTGGCCTTGATACCGGCAAGCGGCGCGCTGAGCTTCGCCGCGGCGATCTCTTCACGCTTATAGGCTTCGATCTTGCGCAGTATGTCGGACAAGGTTCTAACCGTTCGAAATCTCGATGAGCTTGTCGAGCACCGCGAGCGCCCGGCCGCTGTCGATGGCTTGCGCGGCGGCCTCAATACCGTCGGCAAACGTCGTCGCCTTGCCGGCCACCACCAGCCCGGCGCCGGCATTCATCAGCACCGTGTCGCGATAGGCGCCGGGATCGCCGCCCAGCATATCGCGCAATGCCGTGGCATTATAGGCCGCATCGCCACCGCGCAGCTCTTCCTTGCTGTGCCGCTTCAGTCCCACCGCTTCCGGGGTGAGCGTGAAGCCGCGGATTTCGCCGCCGGCGAGCTCGGCCACCTGCGTCTCGCCGGTGGTGGTGATCTCGTCGTAGCCGTCGCCGTGCACGACCCAGGCGTGATCGGCCCCAAGCGCCTTCAGCGTCTCGGCCACCGGCGTGATCCATTCCGGCAGGAAGACGCCGACCATCTGGCGGCTGACGCCGGCCGGATTGGACAGCGGACCAAGCAGGTTGAAGATCGTGCGAGTGCCGAGTTCACCCCGGATCGGGCCTACATGCTTCATTGCCGGATGATGCGCCGGCGCGAACATGAAGCCGACGCCGGCCTCGTGGATGCAGCGGCTGATCGTCTCCGGCGGAATGTCGATCTTGACGCCGATTGCCGTCAGCACGTCGGCGGAACCGGTCAAAGAGGACAGGCCGCGATTGCCGTGCTTGGCGACCGGAACGCCCGCCGCCGCGATGACGAAGGCCGAGGCGGTCGAGATGTTGACGCTGTGCGAATTGTCACCGCCGGTGCCGACGATGTCGATGGCGCCATGCGGAGCTTCGACGCGCAGCATCTTGGCGCGCATGGTGGCCACGGCGCCGGAAATCTCGCTTACGGCTTCGCCGCGCACGCGCAACGCCATCAAGAAACCGCCGATCTGGCCCGGCGTCGCATCGCCAGACATGATGATGTCGAAGGCCTCGCGCGCCTCCTCGAAGGAGAGCGCGGTGCCGGTGGCGACCTTGGCTATGTGTGTCTTGAGAGCGCTCATCGTGTCTGTGCTTGGGAAACGGCGGCCGGATCGATGCGAACGTCATACTGCGACTGCAGCTGCGCCACCAACTGGTCGAGCAGATCGTCGGATATGCCGGCGCTGAAGGACTTCTGCGCATCGTCCGGGACGGAGCTGCCATCGGCGCCGGCCGGTTCAAAGACCTCGGCGACCTTGAACAGGATCTGGCCGTCGCCCGTGGGCGAGGGGATCAGACCCGTACCGCCTTCGCCGACGCCGAACATGGCCGCAGCACCTTCCTTGCCGAAATCGGCATCGTCGGCTTCGCGCTTCAGGCCGCGCTTGGTCTGTTTCTCGAGTTTCAGCTCGCCCGCGATCACGTCGAGCGTCGTACCGGCCTTGAGGCGCTTTTCCAACTCCTCAGCCTTCGCGTCGAGCCGCTTGTCGGTCTCGGCGGCCGTCCAGTCGGCAGCCACCTTCTGGCGGACTTCGTCCAGCGCGCGGTCACGCGCCGGCGTGATCGACTGGACTTCGTAGAAAACGAAGCCGTTGTCGGCGGTGGTCAGGCCTTCATTCTCCGTGTTCGGCTCGGCCTCGAAGACCGCCTTGATGAGATCCGCCGATTGCGGCAGGTCGTTGACGACCGTGCCGTCCGGCCGCTGGCCGGTGCGGTCGATGGCGTCGATAGTGACGACCTTGAGCTTCAGCTTTTCTGCCGCCTGGGCAAGCGAGGCGCCCGAGGCGCGGGTGTCCTCGTAGCTGTCGTGGACGTCGAGCAGGATGCGGCTCGCCTCGCCGAGCGCCAGGTCCTTGCGGATCTGGTCGGACACTTCGGAGAGGGGCTTCACCACCTGCGGCTTGATCTCAGTGACGCGCAGCAGCACCGGGCCGAAGGCGCCCTGGACCACGGGGCTGACCTCGTTGGCGTTGAGCGAGAAGGCAGCGTCGGCGACCGCCTTGTCGGCGATCTTATCCTTGGCCAGCATGCCGAGCAGCGTGTCGGCCTGGGTCTTGCCTTCGGCGGTGACGATCTTGTCGAAGGTAGCGCCGGTCTTCAGAGAGTCATATGCCGCCTTGGCCGCATCCGGCGTCTTGAACACCAGCTGTTCGATGGTGCGCATTTCAGGCGTGGTGTATCGCGCTTTGTTCTTGTTGTAGTCGTCGGCGACTTGGCTGTCGGTCACCGCCGTGGGGTCCATGATGTCCTGCGGCTCCAGCCGGATATAGGAGAACTTGCGGTATTCCGGCGCGGCGTAGTTCTTCTTGTTGGCTTCGAAATAGGTTTTCAGCGCGCTGTCAGCCGGCGCCTCGATCGGCTGCACAAGCGTCTTCGGCAAAACGAGATAATCGATCGTGCGGTCCTCGCCGCGATAGAGCGCGACAGCCTTCAGGAAGGTCTGCGGCGCCTTGAGACCGTCGGAAATCGCCTCGACGATCTGCTGGCGCACTGCCACCTGCGAGCGGTTCTTCAGATAGTCCTCGGGCCGCATGCCGACCTGGCGAAGCAGATATTCGAAGGTCCTGCGGTCGAACTGGCCGCTCGGGCCCTTGAAGGCCGGATCCTCGCGCGTCAACTCGGCCAGCCGATCCTTGGAAAGGCCAAGCCCCAGCTTGCGCGCCTGCTCGTCAAGCACGGCGCCCGAAACGAGTTGCGCCAGAACCTGGTTGTCGATGCCGAGGAGCTTCGCCTGCTCCCGCGTGATGCGCTGGCCGTATTGCTGCGACAACAGATTGATCTGGCGATCGTAGGCGAGGCGGTACTCATTGATCGACACCGTTGTGCCGCCGGCGGTGATCACGGAATGATGGCCGGCCAAGGTTCCCGACAGGCGCCCGGAAATACCCCAGACGGCAAAGCTCACCACCAGCAACGACAGCAACGCCTTCGCGATCCAGGTGCTCGCCGCGCTTCTCAATAAACCAAGCATGCTAACTTCCGATTTTTGCGCATTTTCGCATGCGCCGAGTCTGAAACAAGCGCAATAGCGTCCTTCCGGCTCACTGTCGATTGCTTTGTGGCCTGATTTTGGTAGTGAGGGCGCTGCCTTATGTCGCCTGGAGAAACCGACCCCATGACCCCTGGAATCCGTCCGCTCGTCGCCGGCAACTGGAAAATGAACGGTACCAGCGCCTCGCTCAACGAGCTGAGGATGATCGGCAACGGCTTCATGAGCGGGCTCGATGCGGAGACGGAAGCATTGGTCTGCGTGCCCGCGACCTTGCTTCACCAAGCCGCCGAGATCCTTTCGCGCACGCCGGTTCGCGCCGGCGGCGAGGATTGCCATCCCAAGGAGAGCGGCGCCTATACGGGTGAGATTTCGGCCGAGATGCTGAAGGATGCCGGCGCCAGCCACGTCATCGTCGGCCATTCCGAGCGCCGCGAGCAATGCGGTGACGACGACGCGATCGTCAACGCCAAGGCGTCGGCGGCCTGGCGGGCAGGGCTGGTGGCGATCATCTGCATCGGCGAGACGCGCGCCGAACGCGAGGCGGGCGCGACGCTCGATGTCCTGTCGCGCCAGCTCAACGGTTCCGTGCCTCCGAGCGCCACCGCCGCCAACACCATCATCGCCTATGAGCCCGTCTGGGCGATCGGCACCGGCCTGACGCCGACCGCCGCCGACGTCGCCGAGGCCCACGCGCATATCCGCGGCAAGCTCATCGCGCTGCTCGGCGATGCCGCGGCCAAGATGCGCATTCTCTATGGCGGTTCGGTCAAGCCGTCCAATGCGGTGGAACTGCTTGGCGTCGAGAATGTCGACGGCGCGCTGGTCGGCGGCGCAAGCCTGAAGGCGGCCGACTTCCTCGCCATTGCGGAAGCCTATATGAACATCTCCTAGCCGCAAGCACGCGCCAGAGAGGCAGGGGACGCGGGCCCAAATCGTTGCAATGGCCGGATTGCTCCCCATATTCCCGGCCACGGGCTTGGAAATGCCGTCAAAGCATTGTAAGGAGCCGCCTCCAAATCACCGGTCGTATGCGCGGCCGAGCACGGCCTCGCCAGGATAAATTATGGAAACCGTACTGATCGTCGTTCACCTCATGGTCGTGCTCGCCCTTGTCGGCGTGGTGCTGCTGCAGCGCTCCGAAGGCGGTGGTCTCGGCATCGGCGGCGGTTCCGGTTTCATGACGGCGCGGGGTGCCGCCAATGCGCTTACCCGCGCAACGGCAATCCTGGCCGCGGCGTTCTTCGTGACTTCGCTCGCCCTGTCCATCATCGCCCGATACGGCGAGAAGCCGATCGACATTCTCGATCGCACGCCGGCCTCGACCACCAACAATGCCGGCAAGGGTGTGCTCAACCAACTGCCGGGCTCGAACGGTCCGGTGGGCAGCTCGCAGCCGGCGGCCCCGTCAGGCGGCACGACGACCACGACGCCGCTGTCGAATGGCGGCACCACTACGGCTCCGGCCACTGCTCCCGCCACGCCGGCGCCGGCGAATCCGACCACGCCGCCGGCCACGAACGGCGTTACCTTGCCGGTCACTCCGCAGGTTCCGAACCAGTAGCCGGGCAAGCATTGCTGCCGCGATCTGTTGTTCTTTGAACACAGTCGCGGCAAATGCTGCTTGATCACGAAGATTCAACCAAGCGTAGCGCGTCGCTCAGCTTGAGGGCGCGCTGGCTAATCGACTATAGATTGCGCGCGGCACTTTTCGGCGTCCTTGGGGGACGCCGGGCGACGCCGTGGGCAACAAGCATTGAACGATCGGATCTTCGCCATGCAGCTTCGCAGCTTCATCCTTTTGGGATTCTGTGCCGTATTCGGCATGGGTTCCGCGGCCCTTGCCTCGCCGGCAAACCTGGCCGCTTCGCCGTCGGTAGAAAAGACCGACGCCATCCCCGTCGCCGCCAAGAGCGACGCATCGCAGCTAAGGCTTCTCAAGAAGAAGAAAAACCCGACTTCAGAGGACCTCGCGCAGATCAGCAAGCTCGAGGCCAAGATCGCGGCCGACAAGGAAGCCGCCAAGGCCAAGGCGCTCGAAGCCCGCAAGCTGGCGATGCGCGAGGCGGCCAAGGCCAAGGCGGATGCGGCGCGTCAGGAATGGCTTGCCAAGAAAGGGTCGGCAGCATCAATGGAAGTGGCCGATGCCATGCCGGTGAAGAAGACCGTGCGGATCATCGCACCGCTCGAGCCCTTGGCGCCGATCGCACCGATCCAAGCCGACGAACCGATCCCGGCCGAGGCGATGAACGTCACGGCCACGGGCAACAATGGTGAGCTGCGCAGCGAGCAGCCTGGCCAGAGGCAGACGAGCAGCGGCGGCCTGTTCGCTGGCCTGTTCGGCGGGCAGTCCGTGTCCTCGATCAGCTATCTTCCCGAGACCCGTGCGCTCGATTCGGCGCTCGCCAAGAAGGATGCCAAGCGGCCGTTCAAGGTGAGGCCGGAATTCGTTCCGCAGGACGTCACGTTCACCGGCTATGAGCCGGGCACCATTGTGATCGATACCAGTGCCCGCCGCCTCTACCTCGTCGAGTCGTTTTCCACTGCACGCCGCTATGCCATCGCGGTCGGCCGCGAAGGCCTGCAGTTCAAGGGCACGGTGGCCGTCGGCGACAAGCAGGAATGGCCGCGCTGGATCCCGACGCTCGACATGCAGAAGCGCGAGCCGAAGCACTATGGCCAATACAAGGACGGCATGCCCGGCGGCGGCGAGAACCCGCTCGGCGCGCGCGCCATCTACCTCTATGACGGCAAGAAGGACACGCATCTGCGCATCCACGGCACGATCGCGCCGCAGTCTATCGGAACCAGCGCCTCCAACGGCTGCTTCCGCATGATCAACGAGCACGTCATGGACCTCTACAGCCGCGTCAAGATCGGCACCAAGGTCGTGATCATCTGACGCGTTGAGATAAACTGCCGAAAGGGCCGGCACCGCCGGCCCTTTTGTTTTGAGTCTTTGTTTTGAAGCTTATCGCCCAAGACCGCTGCGCATTTTGGGCGACTTGCGTCAGTGAAATGCCCGTCACGGGTACCGAGGCCATTTTGGGAAAAAGCCTTCGCGGCGGTTTTTTCTCTGGCGGAATCAATCAGGCCGCGTTAAGCGATGACTCCCATGGCGCGATATGTATTCATCACAGGCGGCGTGGTTTCCTCACTCGGAAAAGGCATCGCCGCAGCAGCTCTTGGGGCTCTCCTGCAGGCGCGAGGCTATCGCGCGCGAATCAAAAAGCTCGATCCCTATCTCAATGTCGACCCCGGAACGATGTCGCCCTACCAGCATGGCGAAGTGTTCGTGACCGATGACGGGGCCGAGACCGATCTCGATCTCGGCCACTATGAGCGCTTCACCGGCCGCTCGGCCAACCAGCAGGACAACATCACCACCGGCCGCATCTACAAGAACATCATCGAGCGCGAGCGGCGCGGCGATTACCTCGGCGCCACCGTGCAGGTGATCCCGCACGTCACCGACGAGATCAAGCATTTCGTCCTCGACGGCAATGACGACTACGATTTTGTCCTGTGCGAGATCGGCGGCACGGTCGGCGACATCGAAGCGATGCCGTTCCTGGAAGCGATTCGCCAGCTCGGCAACGACCTGCCGCGCAACAACGCCGTCTATGTGCATCTGACGCTGATGCCCTACATTCCGACCGCCGGCGAGTTGAAGACCAAGCCGACCCAGCATTCGGTCAAGGAATTGCGCGGCATCGGCATTGCGCCCGACATTCTTCTGGTGCGCGCCGATCGGCCGATCCCCGAGGAAGAGCGTCGAAAGCTCTCGCTGTTCTGCAACGTGCGCGAAAGCGCCGTCATCCAGGCACTTGACGTGCCGCACATCTATGACGTGCCGATGGCCTACCACAAGGAGGGGCTGGATTCGGAAGTGCTCGCCGCCTTCGGCATCGACCCGGCGCCGAAGCCGCGCATGGAGCCCTGGCAGGCGCTCTCCAGCCGTATCCACAATCCGGAAGGCGAGGTGACGATTGCCGTCGTGGGCAAATACACCGGCCTCAAGGATGCTTATAAATCGTTGATCGAGGCGCTCTCGCATGGCGGCCTCGCCAACCGCGTCAAGGTGAAGCTCGACTGGATCGAGAGCGAGATCTTCGAGAAGGAAGATCCCGCACCCTGGCTTGAAAAGGTGCACGGCATCCTCGTTCCCGGCGGTTTCGGCGAGCGCGGTTCGGAAGGCAAGATCCTGGCCGCGAAATTCGCGCGCGAGCGCAAGGTGCCTTATTTCGGCATCTGCTTCGGCATGCAGATGGCCTGCATCGAGGCGGCGCGGTCGCTCGCCGGCGTCGAGCATGCGTCGTCGACCGAGTTCGGCCCGACCGAGGAGCCCGTCGTCGGCCTGATGACCGAGTGGCTGAAGGGCAACATGCTGGAGAAGCGCAGAGCGAGCGGCGACCTCGGCGGCACGATGCGGCTCGGCGCCTACCAGGCCGATCTCGCCAAGGGTTCGAAGATCGCCGAGATCTACGGCGATACGCAGATCTCCGAGCGCCACCGGCATCGCTACGAGGTCAATATCGACTACACTACAAGCAGCGGCTGGAGGATTGCGGGCTGGTGTTTGCCGGCATGTCGCCGGACGGAGTGCTGCCGGAGACGGTGGAATATCCCGACCATCCCTGGTTCATCGGCGTGCAGTACCCCCCGGAACTGAAGAGCCGGCCGCTCGAGCCGCATCCGCTGTTCGCAAGCTTCATTTCGGCGGCGGTGGAACAGTCGCGGCTTGTGTGAGCGATCAGGCTTGGGCCGGTCATGAAAACCTATGTCGCGCTGCTCTACAGCATCATCCTGGGCGAGCGGCGGCGGGTCGTCATGGCCGACCTCAAGGCGATGGCCGAAGGCATCGGCCTCAAGAACGTCCGCACGCTGGTGGCGACGGGCAATCTGGTCTTCGAGGCGCGGACGGTCAAAATTCCCGATCTCGAGCGACGGCTGGAGATGGCCTTCGAAGAGACTTTCGGCCGTCATGTCGACATTGTCGTGCGCGGCGCCGAAGACTGGCTGAAGCTCGCAGCCGGCAATCCGTTCCCCGCCGAATCCGTGGACACCGCCGACCAGGTGGCAGTACGTGTCATGCGCAGCCCGGCGCCGGTCGAGGCCGTTGCGGCGCTGCATTCCTATGCCGCCGAGGATGAAAAGGTGGCTTCGGTCGACGGCGATATCTGGCTTGTCTTTTCGCGCGAGCGGCCAAGTTCGCGGCTGCTTGCAGCCGCCAGTCACAAGCGCATGGGCATAGGCACCTCGCGCAACTGGAATACGGTGCGCAGGCTGGCCGAGATGGTAGGCAGTGGGCAGTAGGCAGTAGGGGTGCGTTCCCTATTGCCTAACGCCTACTGCCTCATTTTCAAGCCTTTGCCGTCCGGACGCCTGCGCCCAGCGCCATGGTGCGCAGCACGTAATAGACGGCACCCGCGATCGCTACGCCGAAGAACCAGCCATAGACGCCCCACCAGGACGGCAGCCAGTTGGTGAAGTTGGGCAGGATCGAGGAGAAGATCGCGCCGATGCCGGCGGCGATGAAGGCGTTGACGTGCCAGCCGCCCTGGTAGCGGAACTCGCCGTCCTCAAGGTAGAGCGCGTTGACGTCGACCTCACCCTTCCGGATGAGATAGTAGTCGACCATCATCACGCCGAAGATCGGCCCCATCGTCGCGCCGATGATGTTGACGAAGGAGGCTGCGCTGCCTTCCCAGGGCGCGAAGGGATACAGCACGAGTGCAATCAACGCTGCGATATAGCCGCCCTTCTTGAAGTCGATCTGGCGCGGGAAGACGTTGGAGAAGTCGAAGGCCGGCGAGACGAAGTTCGCCACGACGTTGATTCCGAGCGTCGCCACAGCGAAGGTCAGCGCCGCGAGAGCCGCCAGGAACCAGCTGTCGAACTTGGCCGAGATCTGGTCGGGATGCAGCAGCACCTCGTGATAGACGTCGTAGGCGGCGATCGTGGTGACGCCGGCGACCAGCGAGAACAGGATGAGGTTGACGGGCAGGCCCCAGATGTTGCCCTTGCGCAGCGCCGCATTGTCCGGCGCGTAGCGGGCGAAGTCGCAGAAGTTGAGGTAGAGAGCCGAGAAATAGGTCACCCAGATCGCCGCCACCGCGAACAGGGCCGTCCACGATCCCGGTTGACCCGGCACGCCGGCATCCTTGGTCTTGTCGAGCAGCACGTCCATCGGAATATCGCTGGTGAAGGCGAAAGTGCCCGACTTGACGCAGAGATAGATCGCCAGGATGAGCATCATCACCCACACGGCGGGGCCGGCCCAATCCTGGAAGCGGCGCACCGTTTCCATGCCTTTCTGGATGATCAAAAGCTGCAGCGCCCAGATGACGACGAAGCAGATCACTTCCAGGGTGGAATGGCCGAGAAGATGCGAGCTCTTGTTGAGCTCGTCGAACCACTGCAGCCGGGTCAGCAGCGCCACGATCGCGCCCGATGCGGCGGCTGTCTGCGCGCCGTACCAGAAGCAGGCGACGACGGCGCGCACCAGCGCCGGGATGTTGGCGCCCCAGATGCCGAAGGAGGCGCGCGCAAGCACGGGGTAGGGCACGCCGGTCTTCACGCCGGCATAGCCGACCAGGTTCATCAACGCGTAGATGATCAGCGAGCCGATGCCGATGGCGATGATGAAGTTGACGAAGCCGCCGCAGAACAGGAACAGACTGGCGGCGAGATAGTAGCCCCAGAGGCTGTGGACGTCGGAGGTCCAGACGTTGAAGATCGAAAACGGTCCCCAGTTCCTGACCGTTGCCGGAGCCAGATCCTCGTTGTAGAGGCCGGGCGATGCGCCTTGTATGGTCGATGCGCCTTGTATGGTCATTGCAAGTGTTCCCCTTTTGCAAAACGCGCCCTCACGCGTTAACCGTCGAGGTTAAGCCTGACGCAGGGGAACCGGCAAGCAACCCATTTGCCGGCTTTCGCCTTAAAGACATTCAATGAGAATCATCGTTGTCGCCGGTTCCGAGTCGGCATCGTAGCTTGAGTCGGCCGACCTTTTGCTGCAGAGTCCGCACAGCGGGCCGCCGGTTCCAGACTTTTTCGACCAGCAACCAAATTCGTTTGGAACCAAACCCCTGGACATGCGTTTAATGCGGTTCGGCCGCGTTGCGGTCGACCGGGAGGATAACGATGGATCGCTTGCATTTCTTTACCCCAGTGCGGATCGCGCGTGGGCAGGGATACCCCTTGGAGGAAGTCGACAGCGTCTCCGAAGCGATGGTGTTCCTGCGGAAATGGCCGGCCGGCCGGCGCGGACCGGTTTACCAGTGTGCCTTGAATTGCTGCTCGGCTGCGATGGCGGGCAAGATGTCGGCCGAGGAAGCGAGAAAAGCCTTTGTCGGCTTTGCCCGCATCACCCGGATTCTCGACGACGACATGGCGCTGCCTCTGGGCGGCGCGTCGACGGACAATGTCTACGCCTTGAGGCGGTAGCGCTACCCGGATCCTCTGGCTGCTCCTGACGGAAGCCGGACCCTTGAGTTGATGGAGCGCCGGCCCCCAGTGGCCGACGCCGAGTGGCGGTGCGCGTCAGCGCTGCCGCGTCTCTAATTTTCCCTGAAGGTACGCGTGAGCGAAGCCTCGACCGGCGCCAGCATGTAGTCGAGCAAAGTGTGCTCGCCGGTCAGGATCATGGCGCAGAGACTCAGAGACGACTGATCGTTGCTCGGGCTGACGTTACAGGTGCGCTATCTCACGGACCGATTCACCAGGGAACTTGGCTGCAGCCCGCGGGCAGCACCTTCCCTGTTTGAGCAAGAGGAACTCGGGCCAGCCCCATTTTCATAGGACAGATCCGTGCAAGAGAACTCTGCGTCCCTGAGCTCCAGCAATGGCGAGTTGAATCGCCGGCCTGTCAGCCGGACGTCAACAGCGTCAAGAACGAGGCGCCAAGTGCGTGTGCTGTGAACCGTTGTCAGCGACCGCTCGCTCCAGAAAACGTCGGTTCGCGTTAGCTTCGTGACTCAGGGTTCGCGGATGCTTTCGTCGAGACCACGCAGGAGCGGATAGAGGAAATATGACAAGATCGTGCGGTTACCCACCTTGATCTCCGCGGATACCGCCATGCCGGGGATCAAGCGAAAACTGCTCGGCACATCACGCAGGTCGGTCGCGGTCAACTCCACCCGTGCCTTGTAGTAAGGACGCTGCTGCCCACCATTCTTCGGATCCGGCGTGAAGGTGTCGTCCGAGACGGTTCGAACCTTACCGGACAGGGTACCGTGCTTCTGGAAGGGCCACGCCTCGAGTTTCAGGCGAACTTCACTGCCGGGCTCGACGTGGCCGACATCGAGCCCCTCGACAGACACTTCTGCCTCTAACGGAGAGCCCAGAGGAACGAGGGTGTAGAGCGGCTCTGCTTCTTTCAAGACCGAGCCAACAGAGCGCTGCGCCACTTCGAGCACGATCGCGTCGGCGGGTGCGGTTAGCACCGTGACAGCCTTCCGCCGCACCGCCTTGTCGAGTTCTCTGGCCGCGGCATCGTGTTCGCGGCGCGCTTGGACCAGGTCCTCAGCGGTCTTCTGGCGGAACTCTGCGAGGTAAGCCGCTTCCTCGGCCTTCAAGCGCTCCACATTCTCCTCGAGCTCAGCCATGTTATTGCCCGCAAGCAGAAATTCCTGCTCGACCTGCAGCCGCTGACCTTTGGCAGAGAGATAGTCGATCTTCGAGCCGACCTCCCTCTTCACCAGAACGTCCCGCATCGTCTCGAGATCCTTTGCCACGCCAAGGCGAACCTCCAATGCCTCGCGATCGGCGCTCTTGGTCGCCATCTGGGCTTGAACATTACGGATCTGCCGATCGTAAGAGGCCAGCTTTGCCTTGTTCTCCTCGATCCTTCGGATCCATATCGTCGACTGCAGGCGCGTTTCGTCATCCAGGTTTTGGGGCTTGTACGGCCGGTCGTCGAGCTCGGACTCGAGCCGCCCGATTTGCGCGGCGAGGCTCGCGACCTTTCCCCGCAATTGATCGGCATCGGCTTCACTGAAAGTCGCGTCGAGGGTCGCCAATGCGTCGCCTTTGCGCACGATGTCGCCCACCTTGGCGTCGATGCTGCGCACGGTCGAGATCTCGAGCGGCTGCACCACAATCATCGAGGCCGTCGTCACCAGCTTGCCCCGTGCGACCACGATCTGGTCGACCTTGGCCACCGACGCCCAAATGCCTGCGACCATGATAACCGCGACAAGTACGTACAGCGTGGCCCCCACGACCCAGGGCGGACGCCGCTCGTCGATCTTGCGGGCATCGCTTTGAAAGTCTCTCACCGCTGGAAGGAGCGTGCTCATCGGGCAAGATGCCTGTTCTGCTGGTTCCATAGCTGTCGGTAAGTCATGCAGCGGGACAGAAGTTCGCCATGCTTCCCGTGATCGACGATCCGGCCGCGATCGAGCATGACAATGGCGTCCGCTGCGACGAGCGAGGACAGACGGTGCGAAACCATGACCACGGTTCGCCCCTCGGCAATGCGGGCAAGGTTTGCCTGGACGATCGCCTCGCTCTCGGGATCAAGCGCGGAGGTCGCCTCGTCCAGGATGAGGATGCGCGGTTGGCGCAGCAAGGCACGAGCGATCGACAGGCGCTGCTGCTGGCCGCCCGACAGGTTGGTGCCGCCCTCCTCGAGCAAGGTGTCGTAGCCCTGCGGCAGAAGCTTGATGAACTCGTCGGCGCCCGCCATCGTCGCGGCGTGGACGATCTCCTCCAGGGTCGCATCTGGCCTGGTCGCCCCGATGTTCTCGCGCACGGTGCCGCGGAACAGAAAGCACTGCTGCATCACGACGCCGACGTTGCTGCGCAGATGCGGGAGGTCGAGCTCGCGAATTTCATGACCGTCGATCCGCACCGAGCCGTGCTGGATCGGGTACGTGCCGCGCATCAGCCGCGTCAATGTCGACTTGCCCGAGCCGCTCCGCCCGACGATGCCGAAAACCGAACCGACCGGGATGGTCAGCGACACGTCGTTCAGGGCCGGTGGAGCGCTTTCGCTGTAGCGGAAGATCACATGCTCGAACTCGACAGTGCCCGCGATCGGCGGGCGCAGGCCGCGCACATTCGGTGGCCGCTCCGGACTGCGGTTCATGATGTTGCCGAGCATTCGCACCGAGAGCCCGGCCTCCTGGTAGCCTTGCACCAGACCGACGATCTGTGAGAGCGGCGTGGTGACCCGGCCCGACAGCATGTTGAACGCGATCAGCGCGCCCACCGTCATCTGGTTGTCGAAGACCAGCAGGGCGCCGAAGCCGACAACCGCAACCGTCAGCAGCTTTTCGAGAAGCCCGATCACCGCCTGCGCCGAGGTCGAAATCCGCCCGACGTCGAACCGCGACTCGGCGGCCTGGGCGCAGAGCGCGTCCCAGTCGCGCTGGCGCAAGGGCTCGGTCGCCAACCCCTTGACCGTTTCCATGCCGTGGATGGTCTCGACGAGATAGGCCTGACGCTGCCCTTCGGCCTCGTAAAGGACGCGCAACTTGCGGCGGTAGAGCGGGATCAGCCCGCCGATCACACAAGCGGTGAGGGCGGAAAAGCCGAGCACCATTGTGGCGAGGCGGCCGCTGTAGAGGAACAGCAGCGGCACGATGACCAGCAGCGAGGTGGCGTCGAGCAACGTCAGGAAGAGGCGGCCGGTCAGAAACTCCCGGATCTTCTCGACCTGCTGCATGTGCTTGGTGATGACGCCGGCCGAGGCGCGCTCGAAGAAGTCGATCGGCAACGACAGCAGACGCGCGAAGGTGCGGATCGAGGTGCGCACATCGATCCGCGCCGAGGCGTAGACCAGCAGGATGCGCCGCAGATAGTTGAAAATCGCGTCGAACAGGACTGCGGCGCTGACCCCGATGGCGAGCACAGCGAGCGTCGTATAGGCTTGGTGCACGAGCACCTTGTCGACCGTGATCTGGATGAAGATCGGCAGGGCAAGCGCCAGCACCTGCAGCGCGACCGCCGCCACCGCGATGTCCCGGAACATCGCGCCGTTGCGGACGACTTCCGGGAGGAACCAGGTAAAGCCGAAGGGCCGGCTCTCATCCCCCAGCGCGAAGGTGCGGCGCAGCAGCAGGAGCTCGCCGGTCCACTTCCTGCAGAACGTCGCCTGGTCGAGGGGCAATATCGCGAGGCGGTCAGCAAGGGGGTCGAGGATCCCGACCTTATTCTCGTTGAATCCGAGCAGGACGACGCTGTTGCCGTTTGTCAGCCGGGCGATCACCGGATAGGCGTCGCCGAGGCGTTGCAGGTCCTTCCAGCCGACCTTCAATTTGCGGCTGCGCATGCCGCTGCTGCGGGCGATCCTCGGCAGCAGCCGGGTGATGTCGTCGTCGGGCCTCAGCGCAAAGTCGTGCTTGATGCGCTCGGGGGAAAGATCGATGCCGTAATGCCGCCCGATGGCGACAAGGCACTGCAGCGCTGTTTCGACCGGAGATCCTTCCACGTTGCCGCGCAGATAACTCGCAGTGTCACCCTTGACGGCGCGGAGCGTGGAGGAGCGCGTTCGGGTCATCCAGATCAGGACGAGCCATACGAACACCGTACACAGCAGGAACTGACCCGGGGGGCTCGGCCTGTGGAGCCACTCGGCGACCAGCCCGCGCCCGGCGGCGTCGAGAGTGGCGAGCGCATCGGACAACCAGCGATTCAGTTCGCCGTAGAGATCGTTCATGGCTCTCGCTCCGCGGCGTGCCGGCTGGTCGGCGCGTGGCCGGGCGCCGTGACGCTAACGGGCCTCGGCGTGCTCCCGCTTCCGCAGCGCCATGACAAGCGGAGAGGGGCTCTGTTCGGCATGAGGCACTGACGCATTTCGGCTATTGCTCGTCGCTGAAATTTGGCGATTTCGGCAACCGCAGCGCCGTTGCCGCGGGCGTTGCCGCAGCAGGCCATGCCGGCTGCGGCATCAGCCGCACCACCGTCGCTCCAGCCTCTCCCGTTTCCTCTCCGACCGGCGGGGGAGACGTGGGCTGGGAGCCCGGCTCGGCTCCCTGCGACCGCATCACGCCCGCCTTCTCGAGCTGTTCGCGCATGCCGTTCTGCGTCTGCAGCATTTGAGAGAAGGCCTGCAGGCTGGTAATCAGCCGCTGCGTAACGCGCGGCTCGGAGCCCGACAGCGACACCAGCTCGATGCGGATCATGCCGTGCTTGAGCGAGATCTCGCCAAACGCGTCGACAAAGGTTTCGGGCACTACGTCCATTTACCTACCCCAAAAAAGGCGGCCGGGCTTTCGGCCCGGCCGCTGCGCATGCGCGTTAAGCGACCTGGATCGAGAACGGGTCGCTCTTGGTATCATTATCGCCATCGGCGATGGTTGCCGTGAAGTTCATGTTGAGCGGCTCCGGGTTGAACGTGTTGGAAATATTGAACTCGATCACCGGGACCTTCACGGTGCCCGAACCCATGAAGAGCTGGACCGCGTCCAAGTCGTTCTTTTGGTCGATGGAGGGGATGACGAAGCTCACTTGCCCGCCGGCTTCTGAAGTGAGAGTCGTCACCTTGGTAATCGCGCCCACGGTGATCGAGTTGTCGGGGTTGCGGGTGTAGGTCCTGTAGAAGAGGCCCTCGGTCGAGGGGTCGTAGCCGCCGACCGAATTGTCGATGAAGATCTTCATGCTGCTGACCAGGAAAGCCGTCGGGTCAACGACGAAGCTTTCGTCGTAGGCACCTCCCTTTGTCGTCTGGCCGTCGACGCCGCCAAGGGCGTTACCCTCGAAGTTGTTGTTGGCCACCCCGATGCCCGAGGTGCTGACATTCATCGCCGCCGGGTCGATATAGGACGGCAGGGGGTTGGTCTGAATTTGGGCTTCGGTCTTGTCGAGATTGGCTTCGATAGGGCCTGTCGCCGTAGTGGCCTTGACGGCCGAGAACACAATTGCCCGGTTTCCGATCGTCAGCGTCTGCACCGGATCCGGTCCGCCCGCACCGAGGCTTCCGTTCGCGGTCGAAATCGTCGTTATCGACCCGGGCGGGGTTGTCAGCTGGATGTTGTAGGTGCCGGACCCCGGATCGACCGCATCGAACGTCAGCTTGAACGCCACCGGCTGAGGGTTGACGACGCCGTCGTTAGTGAAGTCGTCGGTGATCGTCCCGTTGAAGACATAGTTCCCGTCCGCATTGGTTGTCGTCAGTGTCCCGAGCGAGGTATTGACGGTTACAGTGGAGTTAGCGTCGATTGTGTAGTCGTTGAAGGTCACGTTCAGCGACTTGAACCCGTCCGCGCCAGGAGCGTCGGACCAAGTGCTGCTCCCGCCTGCGGCGTAGGTCCCGTTCAAGATGTCGTCGACCGTGATTGTCGGCCCGTCATCGTCGAAC
>NZ_JHQR01000430.1 GCF_014843825.1 Mesorhizobium silamurunense | reverse complement strand
ACCTGCGGCATGCGCGCGGCGGGCGTGCCTTCGCGCGGGCTGAACGGGAAGACGTGGAGATGCGTCAGGCCGCATTCCTCGACGATTTTCTCCGAATTCTCGAACATCGCCTCGGTCTCGGTCGGGAAGCCGGCGATGATATCGGCGCCGAAGACGATGCCGGGGCGCAGCTTGCGCACGTCCTCGCAGAAGCGGATCGACTGGTCGCGCAAATGCCGGCGCTTCATGCGCTTCAGGATCATGTCGTCGCCCGACTGCAGCGACAAATGCAGATGCGGCATCAGCCTGGGTTCCGTGGCGATGGCGTCGAGCAGGTCGTCGTCGGCCTCGATGGAATCGATCGAGGACAGCCTGAGCCGCTTCACGTCGGGCACCTGGCGCAGGATCGTCTTCACCAGCTTGCCGAGCTTCGGGCTGCCGGGCAGGTCGGCGCCGAAGCTGGTCATGTCGACGCCGCTCAGCACGATCTCGGCGTAGCCGTTATTGCTGAGGCGCTTGACCTGCTCGACCACGGCGCCCATCGGCACCGAGCGCGAATTGCCGCGGCCGTAAGGGATGATGCAGAAGGTGCAGCGATGGTCGCAGCCGTTCTGCACCTGCACGAAGGCGCGCGCCCGCCCTTCGATGGCGTCGACCATGTGACTCGCCGTCTCGCGCACCGAGAAGATGTCGTTGACGCGCGCCTTCTCGGTGTCGTTGACGCCGAAATCGGGCAGCGCGCGGTAGGAGTTCGCCTTGAGCTTCTCCTCATTGCCGAGCACGAGATCGACCTCGTCCATGGCGACGAAATTCTGCGGTTCGGTCTGCGCCGCGCAACCGGTGACGATGATGCGCGCCTCAGGGTTCTCGCGGCGCGCCTTGCGGATCGCCTGCTTGGCCTGGCGCACCGCCTCGGCGGTGACGGCGCAGGTGTTGAAGATGACGGCGCCGCCTTCCAGTGTGCCGAGGCCGGCGCTTTCGGCCTCGCGGCGCATCACCTCGGATTCATAGGTGTTGAGGCGGCAGCCGAACGTGACGACGTCGACACCCTTTTGAAGAGCGGACATCAGGCGGCGCTTTCGGTATCGCGGGCCCAGGCGCCGGTCGATGGGTCGAAGCTGCCGGAAAACTCCCATTCGGCAGCGCCCGTCAGGATGACGTGGTCGTCGTCGCGCCACTCGACATGCAGCTCGCCGCCGCCGGGCGTGAGCAGCGACACGCTGCGGCCGGTGCGCTTGGTGCGGGCGGCAGCAACTACAGAGGCGCAAGCGGCCGAGCCGCAGGCCTTGGTCAGGCCGGCGCCGCGCTCCCAGGTGCGGATCACCATGGTTTGCGGCGAGGTGACCTGAGCGATGGTGATGTTGGCGCGCTCGGGGAAGATTGGATGGTTCTCGAGCAGCGGGCCGAAACGGTCGAGCTCATAGGACCAGACGTCGCGGTCGACCCAGAAGATGGCGTGCGGATTGCCCATCGACACAACAGAGGGCGAGTGCAGCACCGGCGCGTCGATCGGGCCGATCTGCAGTTCGATCATGCGCGTGTCGCGGAATTCCTCGGCGAGCGGGATTTCCTGCCAGCCGAAGCGCGGCTTGCCCATGTCGACCGAGATCGTGCCGTCGGCATGTTCCTTTGCGTTGAGGATGCCGGCGCGGGTCTCGAAGGTGAAAATCTTCTGGCCCGTCTCGGCGGCCAAAGCCTGCACCACGCAGCGCATGCCGTTGCCGCAGGCCTGCGCCCCGGAGCCGTCGGAATTCAATATGTCGACATAGTAGGCGGTGCCCGCCGTCCTCGCGTCATGGATCGCCATGATCTGGTCGAACTTCGTCGCGGCATCGGCATTGAGCGCGATCGCGGCGGCCGCCGTCACCCTGTCGGCACGCCCGCGCATGTCGGCGACGATGATCTCGTTGCCGATGCCGTTCATCTTGGCGAAGGGGGCGGTGCCTGCCATCGATCCCGTCATTTCCGTGTCCGTTTGGCGCTATATGGCGGAAACGGGCAGGAATTACCAGTCCGGCGCGGCCTGACGGCGAAGGCGCCGGACCTACGGCGAAGACGCCGAGCCTAGGTTACCGCGAAGACGCCGAGCACGAGCAGCAGGAACAGGATCAGCACGATGCCGATCAAGACGCGCGCGCCCAGGGCGGCGGCACCGGCCAGCGCCGGCATGCCGAGCAGGCTCGCGGCGGCTGCGACAATCAGAAGGATGATGATCCACTTGATCATGAGACGGGCTCCCTGCCGAATTGTGTCAAGAAAGCAACGCAGCCATGCGCTTCGGGTTCCGCTGCCTGGCGGGCTAGGCGGACGGCACATCCCACACTTCGCCCGGGCGCATGGCGCGAAAACGCTCGCGGGAAATGCCTTCGGCGGCCAATGCCTCGGCCAGCTTTTGCTCCGGCTCCTCGATCGGCTCGTCGGTGAGCTGGAAGGTGCCCCAGTGGCAGCCGGCGGCATGGGCGGCGTTGCTCAGCTTCATGCCCTGCACGGCTTCCTCCGGGTTCTGGTGCTGCGGCGCCATGAACCAGCGCGGCTCATAGGCGCCGATCGGCAGGATGGCCAGCCGAAAACCGCCATGCTTTTCCGCCATCTGGCGGTAGTTGGCGCCGCCATGGAAGCCGGTGTCGCCGGCGAAATAGACCTTGCCGCCAGGTGTCTCGATAACGAAGCCCGCCCACAGTGCCATGCGGCGGTCGCGCGCGGCGCGCGCCGACCAGTGGTGCGTCGGCTCGATGTGGATGGCGGCGCCGTTGCCGACTTCGATCCTGTCGCCCCAATCATGCGCCGACGTTCGCATGCCGGGCACGGCGGCGCCGATGATTGCGTCGTTGCCGAGCGGCATGAGCACCCGCGGGTCGTGGCTTTGCTTCAGCCGCTTGAGCGTCGCGAGGTCGAGGTGGTCGTAGTGATTGTGGCTGACCAGCACCAGGTCGATCGGCGGCAAGTCGGAGAAGGCGATGCCAGGCACATTGACCCGCTTCGGCCCGGCGAAGGCGAAGGGCGAAGCGCGCTCCGACCAGACCGGGTCGGTCAGGATGTTCAGCCCGGCCGTCTGGATGAGCAGCGAGGCGTGACCGACCATGGTGAGCCGAAGCGCCGTGCCTTCGGTCCTCTTGTCGGGTTTTGCTTGCGGAAAAGGGCTTGGAAAGGCCGCCGGCCATTTCGATCGTCCGCCGCTCAACTGCCATTTCAAGAGGTCGGCGAAACGCCCGGGCGGCCTGCCGTCGGGATTGAAAAAGAGTGTGCCGTCGAAGTGATCGCTGGGCGGGCCGCTGTAATAGCGGTTGGCTGCTCTTGTTCTTGCGGCCATCGTTCTCCGCCACTCTTCGTCCCTCGCCCTGAGATAAGGACGCCACCGCCTGGCGCAAGCATTTTGCTGGCGAATGCCAAGGGCTAAAGGGCGGCTTCGACTAGGATCGGCATGTGGAGGACACCACCGTGGCAAAGAAGCGGACCAAGACACCGTGGATGAAGGCCGAGGATTTCGGCCGCTCGCTGCCGAGTGGGCTGGGCGTCAACCTTCTGGTCACCGACATGGCGGCGATGGAAGCCTTCTGCCGCGACGTGCTCGACGCCCGTATCATCTACGCCGACGAGGATTTTGCGGCGATCGAGCTGCTGGGCTCGACCTTCATGCTGCATGCCGACCACTCTTATCTCGACAATCCTATGACCGGCGTGACTACAGGCGCCGAAACGCGCGGCGCTGGTATCGAGCTACGTCTCTATGGCACCGATCCGGATGCGGTCGAGAAAAGGGCTGCAGCACTCGGCCACATCGTGCTGGCGGGCTCCATCGACAAGCCGCATGGCTTGCGCGAATGCTATATCGTCGGTCCGGACGGTTATGTCTTCGTGCCCAGCGCGCGGCTGCAAGCCTGAGATTTCAAGAGGTTACGGTCCAGCTTCTCGACCCGACCTGGGTGAGGAAGATGGTTGCGATAAATTTGCAACAGCGGCTCCGAAAACCCTATTTTAACCATATCGGGTTGAAATTCTGCCACCTTCGCCATCTTGGTGAAGCAGGTATTTACGCGGACGGCGCCCCCCACCGGATCCGACGGAGGTTGGAATGACTTTTTCGAAGACTGGCCTTTTGGCCATATCGCTGGCCGCGCTCGTTGCGAGCGGCTGCTCGACCTCGCGCTTCTCGTCGATGGATGACCAGCAGCCGGCGCCGCTCACGCCGGCGCCTTCCGGCACGGTGACGCAGAATCAGCTGCCGCCGCCGGCCGCGCCCGGCACCACCGACCCGTCGCAATTCCCGAC
>NZ_JHQR01000428.1 GCF_014843825.1 Mesorhizobium silamurunense | reverse complement strand
GCCCTTGCCGACGAATTCATCGGCAAGCTCGAAAAGGGCTATGACAGCCAGGTCGGCGAGCGCGGCGTGACGCTCTCCGGCGGCCAGCGCCAGCGCGTCGCGATCGCCCGCGCCATCCTTCGGGACGCGCCGATCCTTTTGCTCGACGAGGCGACCTCGGCGCTCGACGCCGAAAGCGAGACCTTGGTGCAGACGGCACTGGAGCGGCTGATGCAGGGCCGCACCACTATCGTCATCGCCCACCGGCTGGCGACGGTGCTGAAGGCCGACCGGATCCTCGTCATGGAAGGCGGCCGCATCGTCGAGGAAGGCACCCATCAGAGCCTGGTCGTCAAGGGCGGCATCTATGCGCGGCTGGCCAAGCTGCAGTTCGAGACCGGGGCCAGCGCCTTCAGGGGCGCGGCGGAGTAGACCTCCAACCGCCCGGCAAGCGCTATGCTTCGCCGTAGCGCCTGCGCAAGTGGTCGGTGAAGTAGGCGGCGTTGAGCCTCTCGCCGGTGGCGCGCTCGAGCAGTTCCGGCGTCGACCAGCGCGAGCCCTGCGACCAGATCCTTTTGCGGCGCCAGTCGTTAATGGCGCTGAAGTCACCTTTGGCGAGGTCCTTGTCCGCGGACGGGTGCTCCCTGGTCAAGGCGGCCCATTGCTGCGCCGCCATCATCGCGCCCAGCGTATAGGACGGGAAATAGCCGAAGGCGGCGCCCGGCCAATGCACGTCCTGCATCGGTCCGTCGGCCGGGTTGTCGATGGTCGACAGGCCGAGATAGTCGCGCATCTTGCCGTCCCATGCCTCGGGCAGCTCGGCGACTTCCAGCCGGCCGGAAACAAGCTCCTGCTCGAGCTCGTAGCGCAGGATGACGTGTAGCGGATAGGTGACTTCGTCGGCGTCGACGCGGATCAGGCCGCGCCCGACGTGGTGGACGTGCGGCAGGATGTCGTCGAGCGACCAGGCTTCGCCGAGATGCTTCTCGACCACCGGCAATGCCCAGCGCCAGAAGGCTGGGTTCCGGCCGATCTGCTTCTCGACGAACAGGCTCTGGCTCTCATGCACTGCCATGCCGCGCGCCCTGCCGAGCGGCCAGTGCGACCAGGCTTTCGGCAGGTTCTGCTCGTAGAGCGCGTGGCCGGTCTCGTGCAGCACGCCCATTAGCGCCGACAGGAAATCGGAGGTCTTGTAGCGGGTGGTGATGCGCACATCGGTCGGCACGCCGCCGCAGAAGGGATGGTGCGACACCGACAGCGAGCCGTGCGTGAGGTCGAAACCGACCGCCGTCATCATGGCAAGGCCAAGCTCGCGCTGACGGTCGATGGCGTAGCTGCCGGAGAGCGGCTTCAGCGGATGTTTGGCCAGCCGCGCATCCTGCACGGCCAGCGCGTGCGGCAGGAAATCCTTGAGGAAGGCCTTCAGCTCGGCAAACACCGGCGTGATGTCGGCGGCGCGATTGCCCGGATCGTACTGCTCCATCAGCGCGTCATAGGGGGCAAGGCCGAGCGCGTCGGCGCGCAGTGCCGCCTCTTCGCGCACCAGCGCCACCACGCCTTCCAGCGCCGGCAGGAAGCCCGCCCAGTCGTTCTTGGCGCGCAGGTCGCGCCAGAGCTGCTCGGAACGCATGCGCGCGACCGTCTGCCGCTCGACGAATTCGACCGGCAGGCAGGTGAGGTTGGTGTA
>NZ_JHQR01000431.1 GCF_014843825.1 Mesorhizobium silamurunense | reverse complement strand
ACACAACTCGCCTCATATGAGGGGGGCTGGCACTGACCTCGCTCCCACGAGTACCGACTTTTGGGCGCTGGCGGTAAGCGCGCCCGAAAACCGGAGCCGGCGTTCTCTCCCTCGCCGGCTCCGACCTTTTCAACGTCAGTATCCGTAGCGCTACCCCGACCGGCGGCGACTGCCTTCTTTCGAAAACCGGAGCCGACCATGACATCGACCGAACTTGCCAAGAACCTTCACGCCCGGGACGTGGTCCTGCTTGCCGGTCGCCTGCTTCTGTCTCTGATCTTCGTGCATGAGGGATTGCAGCTCGCGACGCATTTCGAGGGCGCCCAGAAGGCGATGGCCGCGCTCGGCGTCGGCACGCCGCTGCTTCTTGCCACTATCGCCCTGCAACTCGGCGCCGGCCTGTCCGTAGCGCTCGGCATCCTGGCGCGGCTCGGCGCGGTAGCGCTCGGCCTCTTCTGCCTGATGACGGCAAGCCTTTTCCACGCCAACTTCGCCAGCCAGAACGAACTGCTGCATTTCGAGAAGGATCTCGCCATTGCCGGCGGCATGTTCATCCTGGCGCTCAGCGGGTCCGGCAGGCTGTCGCTGGACAGTCTGCTTGCCGGATTTGCAAAGGGTGCCAGGATTGATCCGCCCGTCGAGCAGCATCTGCCGGTGGGGAAGACGAGCCTGCCGGTCGGACCAGTCCTCGACCGCTCTCACAATACGCTGGTTATCCCGTCATCCACCAGCAGCGTCTGTCCCGTTACGAAGCTTGCGGCGTCGGAGGCCAGGAACACGGCAGCGCCGGCCAGTTCCTCGACATCGCCCCAGCGCCGCATCGGCGTGCGGCCGGTGAGCCAGCTCGAGAATGTCTCGTCGGCGACTAAAGCGGCGGTGAGCTCGGTCTTGAAATAGCCGGGGGCGATGGCGTTGACGCGCACACCGTGCTGGCCCCATTCGCCGGCGAGCGGGGTCTGGCGACCCAGGCCGAGCTCGAAGAGGCACTGACATCCTGGGAGACGTGGGGACGCGAACCGGACCCCCGTCTATCTCAGGTGTCGTCGCGAATGCGTTGCCAGAAGGCCGGGGCCACGACCTCTGCCGCGATCGATGGGTGGTGTCGAGCAGCCGAGAAAATGCGACATCGCATGGTTTCCAAGCAAATTCAGTGCCTGGCCATGAGGCTGCCGAGCGCAAGGCGGCCTCAGCCAGCTATCCTCAGCGCTTCGGCCCGAACCCCGGATAGGGATTGAGCGGCACGATTGCCGCGACCTCCATCATGCCGGCCTCGACCAGCGGCAGGGTGGCGAGATGGCCGCGCACCTCCTTCTCGTCGGCCGCCTCGAACATCACGCCGCTGCCGGGGATGTCGCCTCGGTTCCACACCTGGCGCACCGCGCCCTGCGCATAGAGCGTGCGCCTTTGCTCGGCTTCGCCCGGCAGGAGCGGCGCGAAATCGGCGTCGCTGAACTTTTCGGTGTTGCGGGTGAGAAGGGCAAAGAACTGCATGGCGGTCTCCTTTGTGGCCTGTTGATGCGGGAGATATCGCGCCGGCTGGTCAGACTGTCAAAGACTGATTAGGCTAAAGTTCAGATCAATAAGGACTTAAGTCAATAGGGGCAAAGATGCTCGACCTGCGCCAAATAAGATATTTCGTCGCCGTCGCCGAGGCCGGCAATGTCGGCCGCGCCGCCGAGCAGCTGCACATCTCGCAATCGCCCTTGAGCCGACAGATCATGCAGCTCGAGGAGCAACTGGGCGTTGCCCTGTTCGAGCGGGCGAAGCAGCGCGTGCATCTCAACGCCGAGGGCAGGGCTTTCCTCGCCGAAGCCCGCGCGCTGCTTGCCAATGCCGCGCGGCTGGAGGAGCTTGGCCGCAATCTCGCCAGCGGCGCCGCCGGCAGCCTCGCCGTCGGCTATGTCGAGGGCGCTGTGCATGCCGGTCTGGTCGCCGACATGCTGCGCGAATTCCGCCGCCGGCGGCCGGATCTCCATCTGCAGCTCAGGAGCGGCCGCACGGCCCAGCAATTCGAGGATCTGCGAAGCCGAGCGCTCGACCTCGGCTTTGTCTATGCCCCTGCGCCGAAGGGCGATCCCGATATCGAGAGCATGCTGGTACGTCGCGAGCCGCTGGTGCTGGCTGTCCCCGAGGATGATCCGCTTGTCGGTGTCACCGACATCCGGCCAAACCATCTCGACGGTCGCGTCTGGATCACCGTCGTGCGTCAGCCCGACGACACCAATCGCGCCCAGTTCCTGGCGGCCTGCGCCGAAGCCGGCTTCCTGCCCGACATCGCCTACGAGACGGCCGACCCCTTGACCTCGCTCGGCCTGGTCAGCGCCGGTCTCGGCCTCGCCACGGTGCAGGAAAGCCTCCGCGTCGCGGCGCCGCGCGGCATCGTCTTCCGCGATCTGCCCTGGTTCAAGCGCAACGTTGCGATCCATCTCGCCTGGCGGCGCAATGATCGAAGGGCGGTGATTGGGGATTTGAGGAGGGCGGTGAATAGTGAATAGTGAATAGTGAATAGTGGGTTCAATGATGATGGTCAGCGGACAAAAGCCGGGTCCTCGCAGCTAACCATTCACTATTCACTATTCACTACATCTTATCTATCACCGACTGCACACCCTCTGTCGGCGCATCCACGGATGACCCCGCCACCATGATGGCGGCGACGATGGCTTCGGGGTCGTTGACCACTAGCGGCTTCACCCTATGTGCGGTGTGGATGAAGCCTTCGCCCGACATGTGCTCGATCAGCGAAAGCATCGGGTCCCAGAAGCCCTTAATGTTGGCGAACACGATCGGCTTGCGGTGATGGCCGAGCTGCGCCCAGGTCATGACCTCGACGATCTCCTCCACCGTGCCGATGCCGCCCGGCAGCGCCACGAAGGCGTCGGATTTCTCGAACATCCTGTGCTTGCGCTCGTGCATGTTATCGGTGATCAACAGCTCGTCGAGCTTGTCGAGAGCGGTTTCCGTCGCCTCCTTGTTGATCAGGAAGCGCGGGATGATGCCGGTCACCTTGCCGCCGGCCTTGAGCGCCCCGTCGGCGACGGCGCCCATGATGCCCTTGGTGCCGCCGCCATAGATCAGGCGCAGGCCTGACTTGGCGAGCGAGCGGCCGAGCAGGTGGCCGGCCTTGACATAAGCCTCGTCGCGGCCCGGAGACGAACCGCAATAGACGCAGACGGATCGAATCGTGTTCATGGGATGATTGGTGATGGGGACGGTTGGCGCGGTCAAGCCCATGGGCGGGCTTTTTCTTGTAGCACTGGTTAAAACACGCTAGACCGGCGTTAGGTGGCTAAGGGGGCACTAAAAGATTATGGCTATCAATCCTTCCAAGGCGTTTTTGTTCGCGGCGGGCGGCGTTGCCGTCGTCGCGGCGGTCGCCTA
The DNA here is from genome assembly GCF_014843825.1 of Mesorhizobium silamurunense. Classification (GTDB taxonomy): domain Bacteria; phylum Pseudomonadota; class Alphaproteobacteria; order Rhizobiales; family Rhizobiaceae; genus Mesorhizobium; species Mesorhizobium silamurunense. The sequence continues at coordinate 582 of NZ_JHQR01000431.1, read as the reverse complement.
CGGGTCGGGCGCGCTCGACCCATATATCAACAAAGAGAAGCCGGCACAGGTCGCGGCACTTCCGCAAGCGGACACGAAGCCGGCTGAATCCAACAGCACGTCCACCGAGGCGCGCTTGCCGCAGGCTCCGGCCAACACGATGGCCCCAGCCAACAAGATGGCGCCCGCCAACAATGCAACGGCCCCGGCCAACAACGCGACGGCCCCGGCGGCATCCGCGCCAGCCGCCGGTCCGATATTGCCGACCTTCGATGTCGTGCGGGTCGAAGGCAATGGCTCGATCGTCGTCGCCGGCAGCGCGGCGCCCAATGCCAAGGTCGAGGTCTTGAATGGCGGGACGGTGCTAGGCGCGACCGATGCCGGCCCCGACGGCGCCTTCGCCATCGTGCTCGACGATCCACTGAAGCCCGGCGACTACACGATCACGCTTCGCTCGACGGTCGGCGGCGTCGCCGTCGCCTCAGCCCAGACCGCCGTCGTCTCGGTGCCGCAGAGCCCGACCGGCCAGGTGCTGGCGATGGTCGAGGAGCCGGGCAAGCCGTCCGAATTGCTCACCGTTCCGCAGCCACCGGCCGCCACCGA
>NZ_JHQR01000427.1 GCF_014843825.1 Mesorhizobium silamurunense | reverse complement strand
TGGTCGTAATAGAGGTTGGCGGCGTAGATCGGCTGGGTCGAGTCGCCGACGATGATCGCGCCGGGCAGCGCGTCGCGAATTGCCTCCACCGCGCGCACCTGTGCCAAGTAGTCCGGTTTCAGTTCGGCCAATGCAGCCGCGCGCCCAGCGGCGGCGCGGGCCTCGCCGTCCTTCGCGGCGACATGAGCGGGCCCAAGCTCGGTCAGCAGCGCACCAAACGCCTCGGCGCAATCGGCCTGGAGGCCTACCGTCACCGGACGGCGGGAGAGCTGGTCGGCACCGATGTCGATGCGGATGAGGTTCGGCGGCAGCACGAAACCGCCGTCGCCATAGCCGTCATAGTCGGTCGGGCCGAATTCGGTGCCGGCGGCAATCACCAGATCGGCGTCCGCCATCAGAGCGCGCACCGCCTTCAAGCTCGGGCTCGCCGGCACACAGAGGGGGTGAGCATGCAGCAAGCCGCGCGCATTGGCGGTCTCGACGACCGGAGCGCCCAGCGCTTCCGCGAAGCGCCTGAGCGCCGCGTCGGCCTTCTTGGCGCCGCCCCCGGCAAGGATCAACGGCCGGCGAGCCGCCTTGATCAACCTTGCAGCGTCGGCGACCGCCGCAGCTGCCGGAGCGGGCGGCGCGCTGTTGCTGAGCACCGGCGCGAGCCCTTCGGCGGACTTCACCATGACGTCGGTCGGGATCTCGATATGGACCGGACCCGGACGCGACGAGGAGAAGACGGCGAAGGCATGGGCGAGAGCGCCCGGCAGCTCTTCGGCCTCGGTGACACGCTCAGAGAACAGCGCCACCTTCTCCATCATGCCGCGCTGGTCCGGCAATTCGTGCAGGAAGCCGAGCCCCTTGCCCAGCGTATCCGTGGCATTGACGCCGGAGATCACCAGCATCGGCACCGAATCGGCGCGCGCCTGGCCCATGGCGGTGATGGTGTTGGTGAGGCCCGGCCCGGTGATGACGAAGGCGACGCCCGGCCGGCCGCCGGCGCGGGCGTAGCCATCGGCCATGAAGCCGGCGCCCTGCTCGTGGCGCGGCGTGACGTGGCGGATCTTCGAGCGCGCCAGGCCGCGATAAAGTTCGACCGTATGCACGCCCGGAATGCCGAAGACGGTGTCGACGCCATGCGCCTCGAGCAAGGTGACGAGCGCTTCGCCGATGGTGGTCATTGGTTTTCTTCCCTTTCCGGCGCCAGGCCGAGTTCGGCCTCGACAGTCTTGATGCCAATCGCCGCCAGTTCGCCGGGCGAGAACATCTCGCCGGCCAGGCAGCCTTCGATCCAGAGCCCGTCGATGATCGCATTGATCGCGATGGCATGGTGGCGCAGCTGGCTTGCGTCCGGTTTGCGCTGTTCGGCGGCGAGCACTTCGGCCACAACCGCTTCCACCTCGTTGCGAAAGCCGAGATAGCCTTCGCGGTGGGCACGGGCCAGGGTCGGATCCGCACTGGCTCGGCCGAGGAAGGTTGCCCAGAGCGAAAACACCCGCGCGTCGATGATCGGCGCGTTGAGGTTGGCGGTGACGAAAGCCGCAAGGCGCTGGCGCGGCGAGGCATCTTCCATGACCAATGCTGCTTTCGCCTGCTCGGTCATGCGGCCGACCAGCGCGGTATAGGCTTCCTGCAGCAATTCTTCCTTGCCGGGGAAATAGTGCCGGATCAGCCCGGCGGTGACGTCGGCACGCAGTGCGATGGTGCGCAAGGTGGCGCCCTCAAGGCCATGTTCCGCCACGCTGTCCAGAGTCGCCTCGATCAGATCCTGCCGCCGCCGCTCCTCGCCCTCGCGACGGAACTTGCGGCGCGCATTCATTGGCGCAGGATCGGCCGCGTCAGGCATGTCGGCCCGCCTTCACAAGCGATGCAGAGCGCATCCGCCTCGAATATCTCAACCGAGCAGCCGGCGGCTTCCATCGCGGCCCTGGTCTTGGGAAAGCCTGCAACGGCAATGACCTTGAGCGGGCTGGTCGGCAGCACGTTCAGGCTGAGGCCGTTGGAAGCGGCGAACTCTTCGGCGTCGCCTTCGACCAGCCGGATGCCTCGCGCCTTCAGCATCTGATAGAACGGGGCGGGCAAAAGCGGTGAATAGACCAATGCAAGGTCGTCGGCCAGCGGGCTGATCACCGACATCAGATGCAGGCACGCCTCTTCGCCCTGCCATAGCGGCAGATCAAAGCCGTAGACGGAAATGCCGAGCGGCGTCAGCAGGTTGGAAACCTGCTGGATGCCTTCCTGGTTGGAGCGGACACCGCGGCCGATCGCCAGCGTGCGGGCATCCACCCATACACAATCACCGCCTTCGACCTGGCCAGGAGCCTCGACGCGGCCGAGGATCGGAATGCCTAGTCTCCTGTAGGTTTCCTCATGCAGGGAGGGCTCCCCGGCGCGCAATGGCTTGCCCATGGACAGGATCAGCGCGCCCCGATCGGTCATCAGCGATGGATCGTGCGTGAACACCGAATCCGAAAGGCCGTCGGCCTTGTCCTCGATCCATTCGATTTTGGCGCCGGAAGCCGCCACCAGTTCAGCAAGGATCGCATGCTGCAATGCTGCTTTCGCCGGGTTGAACCCCGGGCCATAGTGCCAGGCAGCCCTGTCGGCGTCGCGCATGGCGTTGGCCGCCGACCGCATCAGCACACGTCGCAGCGGTGCCGCCATGGATTGTGATCCGAAAGCGCTCATCGATGCCCTTTTTAAGCTGAAAAAAATCGAAAAAATTTCATGGAAGGCTATTTATACACTTGCATAACAAGGCCGCAAGTGCCGTAATGAGCGGGATTGACGGGCTCGCGCTGTTGGGTCCATGCTGAAGTCTGGAGTGGGCCGTACAGCGTATGTTGATTAGCCGGATAAACGTTCGACGAACTGCCTTCGACCAAATAGAGGTCACCCGGTGAGCGCGGTGGAAGCCGCCACAGTCCCATCCGGCGAGGCGCAAAGCGGCGCCGCCGAAGCCATCCATGTCGAGAACCTGCACAAGAAGTTCGGCCAGTTGCATGTGCTGAAGGGCGTTTCGCTGTCGGCACGCGACGGCGAGGTGATCGCCATCATCGGCGGCTCCGGTTCCGGCAAGTCGACGCTGCTGCGCTGCATCAACTGCCTGGAGAACCCAACCAGCGGCATCATTCGCGTCAACGGCGAGCAGATCAAGCTGAAGGCCGACAACCACGGCCACACCGTTCCCGCCGACCGCAAGCAGATCGAGCGCATCCGCTCAAGGCTCGGCATGGTGTTCCAGAACTTCAACCTGTGGAGCCACATGACGCTGATCGAGAACGTCATCGAGGTTCCGGTGCACGTGCTTGGCGTCAAGCGCGACGAGGCGATCGCCCAGGCCGAGAAGCTGCTTGCCCGCGTCGGGCTGGCGGAGAAGCGCGACGTTTACCCGGCATTTCTGTCGGGCGGCCAGCAGCAGCGCGCCGCGATCGCCCGGGCGCTCGCGATCAATCCGCGCGTCATGCTGTTCGACGAGCCGACCTCGGCGCTCGACCCGGAGCTGGTCGGCGAAGTGTTGAAGGTGATCGGCGACCTGGCGCGCGAGGGGCGCACCATGGTGCTGGTGACGCATGAAATGAAGTTCGCCCGCGAGGTCGCGACCCATGTCGTCTACCTCTACAACGGGCTGGTCGAGGAAGAAGGCCCGCCGGAACAGCTGTTCGGCGCGCCCAAATCCGAAAGGCTCAAGCAATTCCTCCGCAACGTCGGCTAGGGCCGGCGTCAAGCGGGGCGAAAAACCGGGAACAACAACAAACTGGGAGTCCTGAAATGAAGACTGTTCTCAAGACCTTCGCCGCGGCGCTGCTGTTCGGCGTCGCCGCGATGGGCGTGGCCAAGGCCGATCAGGTCAAGATCGGCGTCGCCGCCGAGCCTTATCCGCCCTTCACCTCGCCGGACGCGACGGGCAAGTGGGTCGGCTGGGAAATCGACTTCATCGACGCCGTCTGCGCCGAGGAGAAGCTCAACTGCGTCATCACGCCCGTTGCCTGGGATGGCATCATTCCGGCGCTGACTACCAAGAAGATCGACCTCATCGTCTCCTCGATGTCGATCACCGACGAACGCAAGAAGACGATCGACTTCTCGGATAAGTATTACAACACGCCGACGGCGATCATCGGGCCGAAGGACCAGAAGTTCGGCGCCACGCCGGATGACCTGAAGGGCAAGGTGATCGGCGTCCAGGTGTCGACGGTGCATGCGGTCTACGCCAAGAAGCACTTCACCGGCGCGCAGGAGATCAAGGAATACCAGACGCAGGACGAAGCCAACAATGACCTTGCGGCCGGCCGTCTCGATGCGGTGCAGGCCGACTCCATCGCGCTTGGCGAATTCCTCAAGACCGACCAGGGCAAGGCCTGCTGCGACCTGAAGGGCATGGTCGCGCCGGACGATGAGGTGCTCGGACCGGGCGTCGGCGCCGGCGTGCGCAAGGAAGACACCGCGCTCAAGGAAAAGGTCAACGCCGGCATCAAGGCGATCCGCGCCAGCGGCAAGTATGACGAGATCTCGAAGAAATACTTCGACTTCGACATCTACGGCGGCGCCACGCAGTCGAACTGACGTCTCCGCACGAGCTTAAGGGGCATGGCCGAGCGTCATGCCCCTTAGCCGAAACCTTGCCACGCATGCCTGCCGCTGAACGCTGCCGTCGGCGGTTGCCAGCAATCCGGGGGTGAAGCTGATCGACGTATTTCTTCCGGCCTCGGCGGCCGGCATCATCGAACTCCTGTCACCCGTGCCGCCGGGCTGGGGCGGCACCTTGCTGGTCGGACTGCTGCATTCGGTCGAGATCGCCATCGGTGCCACCTGCCTCGGCCTCTTGATCGGCACCGGTGGCGCCTGGGGCAAGCTCTATGGCGGGCCGGTGGCGCGCGACCTGCTCGCGGTCTACACGACCGTGGTGCGCGCCGTGCCTGAACTGGTGCTGATCCTGCTGCTCTATTACGCCGGCACCGATCTGATCAACCAGGTGCTGGCGGCGATGGGTTACCGGCGCGTCGACATCAGCGGGCTGGCGGCCGGCATCTTCGTTCTCGGCGTGGTCCAGGGCGCCTATTCGACGGAAGTCATCCGCGGCGCCATCCTGTCCATCCCGCAGGGGCAAATTGAGGCCGCCCGCGCGTATGGCATGTCGCCAGGCCTGATGCTGAGGCGAATAACGCTGCCGGCGATGCTGCCCTTCGCCATTCCAGGTCTCGCCAATCTCTGGCTGATCGCGACCAAGGACACCGCGCTGCTTGCCGTCGTCGGCTTCTTCGAACTGACGCTTGCGACGCGGCAGGCGGCAGGCGTGACCAAGGCCTATCTGCTCTTCTTCGTCGCGGCAGGTGCGCTCTATCTCGCTTTGTCGCTGTTCTCCAACCTGATCATCGGCCGTGTCGAGGCCTGGTCGCGGCGCGGCATGCCTTCGATCAAGGAGGCGCGCTGATGTCGTCCGAGGCGACCGCGATCAACATGGCGGCGCGTGCCTCGCTCTGGCTCAAGCCGCACCGCATCGCGCTGATCCTGATCGCCCTGGCATTGGTGTTCTGCGCGGCCTTCTTCATGCGCTGGGACTGGCTGCCGCAATATTGGCAGATGGGGCTGCTCGGCATCTGGCGGTCGCTGTGGATCCTCGTCGTCACCTGCGCGCTGGGCTTCATGCTCGCCGTGCCGCTCGGCCTTGCCCAGGCCGGCGGGCCGTTCTGGTTCGCCGTGCCGGCAAAGGTCTTCTGCACCATCATCCGCGGCACGCCGCTGCTGTTGCAGCTCTGGCTGCTCTACTACGGGCTCGGATCGCTTTTCCCCCAGTATCCATGGATACGCGAGTCCTGGATGTGGACATATCTGAGACAGGCCTGGCCCTATGGCGTGGTGGCGCTGACCTTGTCCTTCGCCGGCTATGAGGGCGAGGTGATGCGCGGGGCCTTCGCCGGCGTGCCAAAAGGGCAGTTGGAGGCGGCCCGCGCCTTCGGCATGAGCCGCTTCAAGATCTTCCGCCGCATATGGCTGCCGCAGGCTTTCTACCGGGCGCTGCCGACGCTGACCGGCGAAACCGTGCTGCAGCTCAAGTCGACGCCGCTGGTGGCGACGATCAGCGTCATCGATATCTTCGCCGTCTCCTCCAAGGTTCGACAGGACACCTACCTGACCTACGAACCCTTGCTGCTGCTGGCGCTGATCTATATGTCGATCACCGGCATTCTCGTTCTGATCTTCAGCCGGATCGAGGCGCGGATTCCGGTCAAGATCGGTTAGTGAGTGGTGAGTAGCGAATAGTGAGTAGTGGGCTGCTCGCTGGCTTATCTACTCACTACTTCCTACTCACTCAGGAGCAGCCCGATGCAACTCACTCTCGACCAGGCAACAGGGCTGTGCCGCATGGCGGCATTGGGCGCCGGCGCCAACGAGGAGGCGACACAGTCGCTGGTCGCCTCGATCATCTCGGCCGAGGCGGAAGGCCTGTCGGCGGTCGGCCTGTCGCATTTCATCGACTATCTCGAGGCGATCGAGGACGGCCGCATCGACGGCAATGCCGACCCGGTCGTCACCAGGCCGGCGCTGGCCGTCTATCTCTCCGACGCGCGAGGCGGGCTTGCCCATACCGGCTTCGATCGCACGATCGAGGATCTCGCCAAGGCGGCAAGACTGTTCGGCGTCGCCATTTTCTCGCAGAAGAACGCCTATACCTGCGGCGCGCTCGGCTATTTCACCGGGCGCCTGGCCGCACAGGGGCTGGTCTCCTTCGCCGCCACCAACGGGCCAGCGGTGCTCGCCGGCTCCGGCTCGGTCAAGCCGGTCTACTGCACCAACCCGATGTCGTTTGCAGCGCCGGCCGTCGACGGCCCGCCGCTCGTTATCGACCAGTCGTCGAGCGCCACCGCCTTCGTCAACATCCGCAAGGCGGCGGAAGACGGCAGGAAAATCCCCGAGGGCTGGGCGCTGGACGCCAGCGGCAACCCCACCACCGACCCGGCGGCGGCGATGAAGGGCGCGATGCTAGCCTTCGGCGGCCAGCGCGGCGCCAACATCGCACTTATGGTCGAGGTGCTGGCGGCAGGCATTTCCGGCGCCAACTGGTCGCTCGACGCGCCGTGGTTCTCCGGCGGGCCGGACAGCCCCGGAACCGGGCTCTTCGTTTTAGCCATCGAGCCCAAGCTGCTCGACCCGGATTTCGAACAGCGCATGCGTGACCAGCTCGACCGGCTGCGGCGGCGCTACGGCGTGCACATACCCGGCCGCGCCCGGGCCGAGGCCGCCGAGAAAGCGAGCGCACGCGGCATCGACGTTCCGAAGGCGGTCGTGCAGCGCATTTCCGAATTCGCCGAGCGCTATTCGGCCTGATCAAAGCCTCACCCGGCGACGGGCCGCGCGCTTCTCCACGCGCGCCCGTTGAACCTTTTTTCGCCCCGCAGCGACCCATCAGCGGCACCCACATCGCAAGCCGCAAAGGGTGGCTTGGGGTCGCGGCTTGCGGTTGGCGGCGCCGCGCCGGGCGTCCAGGGCCGGGGCGGGCGTGCTTGCTTCACGCCGCCTTGATACCGTCTCAGGTCAGGCCGCCTCGTTGGTCCCTGTTTCGGTGCGCGCACTGCCCGGAAAACCCCGCTTCGGCGGGGTTTTCTGCGTCGCCTGCCCTGGCGGCGATCCTGCTCTTCTTGGCATCCTTGGCGGTACCTGTCATTCGGTCGACGCATATCGTCAAGGCGTTCCGGCAGTGCTCAAAATTGGGCGCCGGCGACACCCGGTCGCCCTTTGCCTTTGGCGCGAAACCGACTATGAACGCCTCTAGCCAAGCCTAGCACGCCGGAGCCAGCCATGACCGAAATCCTGCAGACCCCCAAGCTAGTCGTCGTCTTCGGCGGGTCCGGCTTTGTCGGCCGTCATGTCGTGCGCGCGCTCGCCAAGCGCGGCTATCGCATCCGGGTCGCCTGCCGGCGGCCCGACCTTGCCGGCCATGTGCAGCCGCTCGGCAATGTCGGTCAGATCCAGCCGGTGCAGGCCAATGTGCGCGTGCGCTGGTCGGTCGACCGCGCCGTGCAGGGCGCCGACCACGTCGTCAACCTGGTCGCCATCCTGCATGAGACCGGCCGCCAAAAATTCGGCTCCGTGCA
>NZ_JHQR01000429.1 GCF_014843825.1 Mesorhizobium silamurunense | reverse complement strand
CCGCCGCCCGTCGCCTCATGGGATCTTTTCCCGCCATCGCTTGCGAAGCCTTGATGTTTTGGCTAAGGAGGCCGCGCATTTCCGCGGCTCGGCTTGCCGGGCGCATCTTTCCGTTCCGGCGCTGAGCCGGCTTCAGTCAAAGGCATCTCGCTCCCATGGCGCGTATCGTGATGAAATTCGGCGGAACCTCGGTCGCCGACATCGCCCGCATCCGCAATGTGGCGCGCCATGTCAAACGCGAGGTCGATGCCGGCCACGACGTCGCCGTGGTGGTTTCGGCCATGGCCGGCAAGACCAACGAGCTGGTCGCCTGGACGCGCGAGGCCTCGCCAATGCACGACGCGCGCGAATATGACGCCGTCGTCGCTTCCGGCGAGCAGGTCACCGCAGGTCTGTTGGCGATCACCCTGCAGAATATGGGCGTGCATGCCCGCTCCTGGCAGGGCTGGCAGATCCCGATCAAGACCGACAACGCCCATGGCGCGGCGCGCATCCTTGACATCGACGGCGCCTTCCTGATCAAGCGCTTCGGCGAGGGCCAGGTGGCGGTCATCGCCGGTTTCCAGGGCATCGGTCCGGACAACCGCATCGCAACGCTCGGCCGCGGCGGCTCCGATACGAGCGCGGTGGCGATCGCGGCGGCGGTCAAGGCCGACCGCTGCGACATCTACACCGATGTCGACGGCGTCTACACGACCGACCCGCGCATCGAGCCGAAAGCGCGGCGGCTGGCCAAGATTTCATTCGAGGAAATGCTCGAAATGGCCTCGCTCGGCGCCAAGGTGCTGCAGGTGCGGTCGGTCGAGCTTGCCATGGTGCACAGGGTGCGTACCTTTGTGCGGTCGTCCTTCGACGATCCCGACGCGCCCGGAATGGGGGATTTGCTCAATCCGCCCGGAACGCTCATTTGCGACGAGGAAGAGATCGTGGAACAGCAGGTCGTCACCGGAATTGCCTACGCCAAGGACGAAGCGCAGATTTCGCTGCGCCGCGTCGGCGACCGCCCAGGCGTTGCCGCCGGCATCTTCGGCCCGCTGGCCGAGGCCAATATCAATGTCGACATGATCGTCCAGAACATCTCCGAGGACGGCAAGTTCACCGACATGACCTTCACGGTGCCGTCGGGCGACGTCGACAAGGCGCTGGCCGTGCTCGAGCGGCTGAAGGCAGATGTCGGCTACGACGTCGTGCAATCGGAAGCCGGCATGTCGAAGGTCTCGGTCATCGGCATCGGCATGCGAAGCCATGCGGGTGTCGCCGCCACCGCCTTCAAGGCGCTGGCCGACAAGGCGATCAATATCCGGGCGATCACGACGTCCGAGATCAAAATCTCGATACTGATCGACGGTCCCTATACGGAACTTGCAGTTCGTACTTTGCATTCCGTGTACGGGCTCGATAAGCAGTAGCAAGAACTGAGTCAGTTGTTGCGTGAGCGCCGGCCGCGGGAGAAACTGCGGCGGGCAACGTGCCCATTGGAGAAGAAGCCGCGATGCGTGACATGGCCGGCGGCCCGCGCGTTCTGCTGAAACGGCTCCGCGAGCTCATGCAGGAGCCGCTGGAGCCGCAGGAGCGGCTCGACCGCATCGTGCGCGACATCGCCTCCAACATGGTCGCCGAGGTCTGCTCGCTCTATGTGCTGCGCGCCGATTCGGTGCTCGAGCTCTACGCCACCGAGGGTCTGAACCCCAATGCCGTCCACCTCGCGCAATTGAGGCTCGGCCAAGGCCTGGTCGGCACGATTGCCGCCAGCGCGCGGCCGCTCAACCTCTCCAACGCGCAGGAGCATCCGGCCTTCGCCTACCTGCCGGAAACCGGCGAAGAGATCTACCATTCCTTCCTCGGCGTTCCGGTGCTGCGGGCAGGGCGCACGCTGGGCGTCCTGGTGGTGCAGAACAAGACCATGCGCCAATACCGCGAAGACGAGATCGAAGCGCTGGAAACGACGGCGATGGTGATCGCCGAGATGATCGCCACCGGCGATCTCGCGCGCCTCACCAGGCCGGGGCTGGAACTCGATCTCAGCCGTCCGGCGAGCTTCACCGGCCTGTCCTTCAACGAAGGCGTCGGGCTCGGCCATGTCGTGCTGCACGAGCCGCGCATCGTCGTCACCAACCTGTTCAACGAGGACAGCGAGGAAGAGGTCCGCCGCCTCGACCGTTCGCTCGGTTCGCTGAGGCTGTCGATCGACGACATGCTGGAGCGCCGCGACGTCGCCTTCGAGGGCGAGCATCGCGAGGTGCTCGAGGCCTATCGGATGTTCGCCAACGATCGCGGCTGGGTGCGCCGGCTGGAAGAGGCGATCCGCAACGGCCTGACGGCGGAAGCGGCGGTGGAAAAGGTGCAGAGCGACATGCGCGCGCGCATGCTGCACATGACGGACCCTTATCTGCGCGAGCGGATGAGCGATTTCGACGATCTCGCCAACCGGCTCTTGCGCCAGCTAATGGGGCGCGGGCCGGAGGATGTCGCGGCCTCGCTGCCCAAGGACGCCATCATCGTCGCCCGCTCGATGGGTGCCGCCGAACTGCTCGACTATCCCAGGGACAAGCTGCGCGGCCTGGTGCTGGAGGATGGGGCCGCGACCAGCCACGTCGTTATCGTTGCGCGCGCCATGGGCATTCCGGTCGCCGGGCAGGTCAAGGGCGCCGTTTCCATGGCGGAAAACGGCGACGCCATTATCGTCGACGGCGAGGAAGGCACCATCCACCTCAGGCCGCAGTCCGATCTCGAGGCCGCCTATGCCGAAAAGGTCCGCTTCCGGGCACGGCGGCAAGAGGTCTACCGCGAACTGCGCAAGAAGCCGTCGCTGACCAAGGACGGCGTCCCGGTCGATCTCTTGATGAATGCGGGGCTGGCGGTCGATCTGCCGCAGCTTTCGGAATCGGGGGCGGCCGGCATCGGCCTGTTCCGCACCGAATTGCAGTTCATGGTCGCCTCGACCTTCCCGCGCGCCGAAGCGCAGGAGCGGCTCTACCGCGACGTGCTCGAGGCCGCGCGCGGCAAGCCGGTCACCTTCCGCACCATCGACATCGGCGGCGACAAGGTGCTGCCCTATTTCAAGGGCGCGCTGCAGGAGGAGAACCCGGCGCTCGGCTGGCGGGCGATCCGGCTCACGCTTGACCGCCCCGGCTTGCTCAGGACCCAGATCCGCGCGCTGCTCAAGGCCTGCGGCGGCCGCGAGTTGAAGCTGATGCTGCCGATGGTGACCGAGCTCTCGGAAATTGCGCAGGCGCGCGAGATCATCGACCGCGAGGTCCGGCATCTGTCGCGTTTTGCGCATCATCTGCCCACCAGCCTCAAGCTCGGGGCGATGCTGGAGGTGCCGTCGCTGCTGTTCCAACTCGACGAGCTGATGAAGGCGGTCGACTTCGTCTCGGTTGGTTCCAACGACCTTTTCCAGTTCATTATGGCTGTGGACCGCGGCAACACGCAGCTTGCTGACCGTTTCGACACGCTGTCGGCGCCGTTCCTGCGCGTGCTGAAGCAGATCGCCGATGCCGGCGCCCGCAACCACACGCCAGTGACGCTTTGCGGCGAGCTGGCAGGCAAGCCGATCTCGGCGATGGCGCTGATCGGCCTCGGCTTCCGCTCGATCTCAATGTCGCCGGCCTCGATCGGTCCGGTCAAGGCAATGCTGACCGAGTTGCCGCTGCAGGAGCTGGAAGCCTTCTTCAAGGACAATCTGATGGCGCCCGCCCAAGGGACGCCGATGCGGGCGCTGCTGCAGGCCTTTGCCGACGATCGCTCCATTCCGCTATAGCGTTCTGCCATGATCAATCTGCCCCGCGACCGTATGGATCAAGTCGTCAAGCGTTTCGACATGCTCGAAACGCAGATGTCGGCCGCACCCGCCGCCGACGCCTACGTCAAGATGGCTTCGGAATATGCCGACATCCAGGAGATGGTGGGCAAGATCCGGGCGCTGCGCGCCGCCGAGCAGGAGCAGGCCGACCTCGAAGCGATGCTCGCCGACAAGGCAACCGATGCCGACATGCGGGCGCTGGCCGAGGCCGACCTGACGGAGGTCGAGGAGCGCATCGAGGCGCTGCAGAAGGACATCCAGATCCTGCTTCTGCCCAAGGATGCCGCCGACGACAGGAACGCCATCCTCGAAATCCGCGCCGGCACGGGCGGCGACGAGGCGGCCTTGTTCGCCGGCGACCTGTTTCGCATGTATGAGCGCTATGCCGCCTCGCGCGGCTGGCGGTTCGAAGTCGTTTCAGCCAGCGAAGGCGAGGTCGGCGGCTACAAGGAAATTATCGCCTCGGTGTCGGGCAAGGGCGTTTTCGCGCATCTGAAGTTCGAATCTGGCGTGCACCGCGTGCAGCGCGTGCCGGAAACCGAGGCCGGCGGGCGCATCCATACCTCGGCGGCGACGGTGGCCGTGCTGCCCGAGGCCGAGGAGGTCGATATCGATATCCGCGCGGAAGACATCCGCATCGACACGATGCGCGCCTCCGGGTCCGGCGGCCAGCATGTCAACACCACCGATTCGGCGGTGCGCATCACCCACCTGCCGACCGGCATCATGGTGGTCCAGGCGGAGAAGTCGCAGCACCAGAACCGGGCGCGCGCCATGCAGATTTTACGGGCGCGGCTCTACGACCTCGAGCGCAGCCGCGCGGATGAGGAGCGCTCGTCGTCGCGAAAATCGCAGGTCGGCTCCGGCGACCGGTCGGAACGCATCCGTACCTATAATTTCCCGCAGGGACGCGTCACCGACCACCGCATCAACCTCACTCTTTACAAGCTCGACCGGGTGATGATGGGCGAGCTCGACGAGGTGATCGACGCGCTGATCGCCGACCATCAGTCGAAGCTGCTTGCCGATATGGGCATTGATGGTTGATCTTTTGCCCGCCGCGCTCGGGCCGCTGCTGCGCGCGGCGAGGAAGCGGCTCGCTGCCGCCGGGATTGCCGATCCGGCGCTCGATTCGAGGCTGATCGTCGAGCACTTTTCCGGCACGACCCGTACCCAGGCCATCACCGAGCCCGGTCATCCGGTCGATGCAGCGATCTTAACCGCGATCGAGGCGGCCCTGAGACGTCGCGTCGCAGGCGAGCCGGTGCATCGCATCCTCGGCTATCGCGAATTCTACGGGCTGCGGCTGTCGCTGTCGCCCGACACGCTGGAGCCGCGCCCTGACACCGAGACGCTGGTCGACGCGGTCCTGCCCTTTGCCAAGGCAACTGCCGAAAGGCTCGGCGAATGCCGTATCCTCGATCTCGGCACCGGAACCGGCGCCATAGCGCTGGCGCTGCTCAGCGCCGTTCCGGCCGCGACTGCGACCGGCGTCGACATGTCGCCCGGCGCGCTGGCGACCGCCACGCAAAACGCCGAGGATCTTGGGCTCGGCAGGCGCTTCAAGGCCTTGCATTCCAACTGGTTCGAAAAAGTTTCGGGCCGGTACCATGTAATTGCCGCGAACCCTCCCTATATACCCAGTCGAGACATTGGAAATCTGCAGGACGAGGTCCGCGATTTCGACCCACGCCTGGCCCTTGATGGCGGCGTGGACGGTCTGGTCCCCTACAGGATCATCGCCGGAGAGGCGGAAGGGTTTCTGGAAGCACAGGGCAAGGTAGCGGTCGAGATCGGCCACACGCAGCAAAGCGAGGTTACCGCGATCTTCGCGGCAGCCGGCTACAGGTTGGCGGAGGCGCGGCGCGATCTCGGCGGAAACGACAGGGTTCTGGTGTTCGAGCGTTGAAACCCCTGATGCAGTGCGAAAAAACGCTTGGCAACATTAGGGAATGCAGCTAGGTTCCGGCTTGACCGGATGAGACGAAGCAGGCAGTGCTCTTAGCGATTCGGTTTTCCTTGGAAATAGCTGCCTCCTTGTGCAAACGACGCCCATGCTTCGTGCGGGAATCGTCCGGCAAGTGATGTAACCGGAACAGGATGGCACGTGGCGCCAACGCAATCGATGCGGGCGAACGCCGGTGAAAAAACGAAACGGTTGGCTGCATGAGCGCCACCGTTCGCGAAGAGTTTTAGAAAAATTCACATGAAGAGAGTCGAATGAGGCCACAACAGCAGAACAGGCGCATGCGCGGTCGCAACAATAATGGCGGCGGTGGCAACAACAACAACCGCAAGGGACCCAATCCCCTGACGCGCAACTACGAGAGCAACGGTCCGGACGTGAAGATCCGCGGATCGGCTCAGCAGATCGCCGAAAAATACGCCGCACTCGCCCGTGACGCGCAAAGCTCCGGCGACCGGGTGATGGCGGAGAACTACCTCCAGCACGCGGAACACTACAATCGCATCATTGCCGCCGCACAGGCGCAGATGCCGATCCAGAACGCCCAGCAGAACCGCGACGATTTCGACGACGATGTCGATGAGGATCGCGACGAGTTCGACACCGCCGGCAACACCAATGCCGGCGAGTCGCAGGCCGCGGCGAATGGTTCCGGGCCGCAGCCGGTGATCGAAGGCACGCCGGCCGAGCTCGGCTTCAACCAGGAAAACGGCCGCGACAACAACCGGCGTGACAACAACGGCCGCGACAGGCACCGCGACCGCCGCAATGGCGGCTATGGCCAGTACGGCCAGAATGGCCAGCGCGGCGACAATGGTCAGCGTGACGGGGGTCAGCGTGACGGGGGTCAGCGTGGTGAGGGCCAGCGCGGTGAGGGCCAGCGCGGCGAACATGGCGGCCAGCAGTTCGACCAGAACCGCCGCAGCGAGGCGCAGGCGCAGCCCGAGGGCTCAGCCGAAGACGGCTTCTCGGCCGAGCAGGCTCCGCTGTTCGACAGCTTCTCGCCGGCGGCCCTTGCCGCCCAGGCTGAGCGCAACGAAGC
>NZ_JHQR01000426.1 GCF_014843825.1 Mesorhizobium silamurunense | reverse complement strand
CCGGCGCGCGCCGGATCGAGGTCGGGTGCGGCCCCATGCGCCGCCATGCCTTGCCACACCGCGTTGGAGACGGTGACGCAGTTGCCGCCGAGCCCGAGCGAGAAGGGCACGATGGTCTCGGACGCAAGCGGCGTGAGGCCGAGGCTGCAGGCGAGCGGCATCGGCCCCAGCATATGGGCGACATCGAAATGGCCGATGGCGATGCGGTCGCGAATGTTGGCCCAGGAGGTCTCGCGATGCAGCTTGAGTTCGATGCCCTCGCGAGCGGCAAAGCCCATCTCGCCGGTCGCGACCAGAACGGCGCTGTCGAAAAGGGGCATGAAGCCGGCGGTGATCTCGTGCGCAGCAGTCATGCTCATTCGCCCTCCAGCGGACCCAGCAGCCCCGCCGCCGTCACCAGGCTTTGGGCGATATCGGCGATCTTGCGGTTCTGGTTCATCGCGGTCTTGCGCAGAAGCGCGTAGGCAGCCTCCTCGCTCAAGCCGCGCGACTTCATCAATATGCCCTTGGCCCGATCGATGACCTTGCGGTTCTCGAGCTCGCTTCGCGCCTCCTCCAGTTCGCGCGCCATGCGCGAGAAGGCATTGAAGCGGCTGATGGCCATGTCGAGGATCGGCTTGATGCGTTCCTTCTTCAGCCCGTCGACCACATAGGCGGACACACCGGCATCGACGGCCGCCTCGATCGAGGCCTGGTCTGAGCGGTCGACGAACATGGCGATCGGCCGTTTCACCGCGCGCGAAAGCTGGAACATGTTCTCCAGCATGTCGCGGTTGGGATTTTCGAGATCGATGACGATGACATCCGGCTCGATCTCGGCAATGCGCCTGGCGATACCGGCCACGTCGTGGACCACGGTGACATGGCGATGGCCGGCGTCCCGCAATCCGGCCTCGATGATCGAGGCACGGATGCGGTTCTCGTCGATAACAAGGATGGTCAACGAACCGGCGGACATGCGCCTATTGTGCAGCCGGACCAGAATTGTGCAATGCGGCAATGCTGTCCGAGGCGAAGTTTGCCGCGCCCATGCGCCTTTTGTGAAATCCAGGTATTTGGGCCTGCGGATTTTCGAAGATACCCCGTTCGCTGGCCCAAAATGGTCAAAAACGTATCAGTCGGCGCGGCGTGGCGAGGTGGCGGTCATCCCTGGTCGCCGTTATCCTGTCCCTAGATGAGCCAAACAAACGGCCGCGGTTCGAAGGCTGAAGCACCCCGACAGCCTCCGGGAGGAAGCATGGGACCCGATCTGGAAGTCATACAGATAAGGCCTGGCGAGTCATTCGCGGTGAAATGGCATGGCTATCCGTACCATACGGTGCGCTGGCATTTTCATCCCGAATACGAACTGCATCAGATCGTCGCGACCAAGGGCCGCTATTTCGTCGGCGACTTCATCGGCGAATTCGAGATCGGCAATCTCGTGCTGGCCGGTCCCAACCTGCCGCACAACTGGATCAGCGAGGTTCCAGAAGGCCAGTCCGTTCCGCTGCGCTGCAGGCTGATCCAGTTCAGCGAGGAATTCATCGGCGGCGCGATCTCGACCTTTCCCGAGCTTAGCGCTGTTTCCCCGCTGCTCGACCTCTCGCGGCGCGGCGTCCTGTTCAGCAAGGGAGTGAGCAGGGAGGTCATGCCGTTGATGGCGGAGATCACGCATGCCTATGGCGTGCACCGGATCAGCCTTTTCATGTCGATCATGGAAGCGCTGAGCCGCGAGAGCGCGCCGCGCGTGCTCGCCAGCGAAAACTATGTGCCGGATCCATCGGGATACATGTCGGCGGGCATGAACCAGGCGCTCGCCTATATCCGCGAGAACCTGACCCAGCAATTCAACGAAGGCGATCTTGCCGCGATCGCCGGGCAGACGCCGAGCGCGTTTTCGCGCTCGTTCCGCAAGCACACCGGCATGTCGCTGCTGCAATACATCAAGCGCCTGCGCATCAATCTCGCCTGTCAGATCCTGATGAGCGACGAGCAGGCGCAGATCTCGGACATCTGCTTCGAGGTCGGCTTCAACAATCTGTCGAACTTCAATCGCCAGTTCCTGGCCGAGAAGGGCATGCCGCCTTCGCAGTTCAGACGATTGGTTGCAGACAATTTCGCGGCCGCGCGCGCCGCATAGAAAGGAGTTCGGGAGGAGAAACAAGCCTTAAACAATAGCCAAGATCAAGCGATGGATCGCGCAAGCGAACCAACGACGGACGAGTATTGCCTCGTGTCATGCCAGCGGGAGGAAGCCGTGAGGCTGCTGCACGAGTTCGTTAGACTTCCGATCGGACAGCGCGAGCAGACATCCGCGGCCCGGCATCGGGGGTCCGTTCACAACAACGGGAATGGAGAAGACCTTATGTCCAGATATATGTCCAGACTGACTGCGGCCGCCTTGGCCGTCTCGGGCCTCGCTCTCGGCGCGACCTTTGCCAACGCGCAGGATATCGCCGGTTCCACGGTCGCGTTTCTGATGCCCGACCAGGGCTCGACGCGTTACGAAGAGCATGACCATCCAGGGTTCGTCGCCGAAATGAAGAAACTCTGCGACAGCTGCAAGGTGCTCTATCTCAACGCCGACGCCGACGTCACCAAGCAGCAACAGCAGTTCAACTCGGTCATCACCCAGGGCGCCAAGGTTGTCGTGCTCGACCCGGTCGACTCCGCGGCGGCGGCATCGCTGGTGCACAATGCGCAGGCTCAGGGCGTCAAGGTCATCGCCTATGACCGTCCGATCCCCACCACCAAGGCCGATTTCTACGTGTCATTCGACAACAAGGCCATCGGCAAGGCGATCGCCGCCTCGCTGGTGGAGCATCTCAAGGCCAAGGGCGTGTCGAGCGACGGCGATGTCGGCGTGCTGCAGATCAACGGCTCTCCGACCGACGCCGCGGCCGGCCTGATCAAGGACGGTATCCACGACGGCCTCAAGACCGGCAGCTACAAGACGCTCGCCGAGTTCGACACGCCGAACTGGGCGCCGTCGAATGCCCAGCAATGGGCGGCGGGGCAGATCTCGCGCTTCGGCAACAAGATCGTCGGCGTGGTCGCCGCCAATGACGGCACGGGCGGCGGCGCCATCGCGGCGTTCAAGGCCGCCGGCGTCGATCCGGTGCCGCCGGTGACGGGCAACGATGCCACGATCGCCGCCTTGCAGCTCGTTATTGCCGGCGACCAGTACAACACTATCTCCAAGCCTAGCGAAATCGTCGCCGCGGCCGCGGCGAACGTTGCGGTGCAGCTTCTCAAGGGCGAGACTCCGAAAGCCGAGACGACGCTCTACGACACGCCCTCGCAGCTCTTCGTGCCGGCGGTGGTGACGCAGGAGAACCTCAAGGCCGAGATCATCGACAAGAAGATCCAGACCGCCGCGCAGCTCTGCACCGACCGCTACGCCGAAGGCTGCAAGAAGCTCGGCATCGAATAAGGAGCAATGCCGCTCCGGCGGCATTGTCTCCAGAGCGATGCGGCGCAAGCCGTATCGTCTCCAAAGCGATGCGGCACACGCCGTGTCGCATGCGATACGCTCGGCACGTCGCCAAGGCGACAGCCGGGCTTGTCCGGCCGCTACCTCCTGGCGGCCGGACATACCGACCAAATGCGGGAAGAGAGACAGGCCATGGCAATACCCGATACGCCCTCCACGACAAGTCGGCCGCCGGTGCTCAGCCTGCGCGGCATCTCGAAGAATTTCGGCGCCGTGTCGGCCCTCACCGATGTCGATCTCGACATCAATGCCGGCGAGATCGTGGCCCTGGTCGGGGACAACGGCGCAGGCAAGTCGACGCTGGTGAAGATCCTTGCCGGCGCACACATGCCGAGTTCGGGCTCGATTACTTTCGATAGCCAGCCGGTGACGCTAGCCAATCCCGCCGCGGCGCTGAAGCTCGGCATCGCGACAGTCTTCCAGGATCTGGCGCTCTGCGAGAACCTCGACGTCGTGGCCAACATCTTCCTCGGCCGCGAGCTTCATCCCCTTCGCCTCGACGAAGTCTCGATGGAGGTCCGCGCCTGGACCCTGCTCAAGGAATTGTCCGCGCGGATCCCCAGCGTGCGCGAACCAGTGGCGTCGCTCTCGGGCGGGCAGCGGCAGACGGTGGCGATCGCCCGCTCGCTGCTGATGGAGCCGAGGGTCATTCTCCTCGACGAGCCGACAGCGGCGCTCGGCGTCGCGCAGACGGCCGAGGTGCTGAACCTCATCGAGCGCGTGCGGGATCGCGGGCTGGGTGTCGTCATGATCAGCCACAACATGGAGGACGTGCGCGCCGTCGCCGACCGCATCGTGGTGCTGAGGCTCGGCCGCAACAACGGCATCTTCCTGCCCGGCGCATCCAACCAGGAACTGGTGACCGCGATAACCGGCGCCGACGACAACGCCGTCTCGCGGCGCGGCAGGCGTACAGCCGAGAAGGTGCAGGGAGAGCAGCCATGACGACGGCTTCCGATCGAAATCCCGGCGCGCTGCTCGATCGCAGCGACGAGCGGCTGAAGGACCGCAGCGGCGCGAAGGGCGCCATCAGGGGCTTTCTCGACCGCGTCCGCTCCGGCGATCTGGGATCGCTGCCCGTGGTCGTCGGACTGGTGCTGATCTGCACGATCTTCCAGACGCTCAACCCGGTATTCCTGTCGCCGAACAACCTGGTCAATCTTTTGTTCGACTGCTCGACGGTCGGCATCATCTCGCTCGGCATCGTCTGCGTGCTGATGGTGGGCGAGATCGACCTGTCCGTCGGCTCCGTCAGCGGCCTGGCTTCGGCGCTGCTCGGCGTGCTGTGGGTGCAGTGGGGCTGGCCGGTCGCGCTTGCCATCCTCGCGGCCATGGCGGTCGGGTTCGTGACCGGCTGCGTCTATGCGCTGCTGCTCAACCGGCTCGGGATGCCCAGCTTCGTGTCGACGCTTTCGGGCCTGCTCGCCTTCCTAGGGCTGCAGCTCTACATCCTCGGCCCGACCGGCTCGATCAACCTGCCCTACGATTCGCCGCTGGTGAATTTCGGCCAGCTGCTGGTGATGCCGCATTGGGTGTCGTACACGCTAGCGGTGGTACCCGGCGTGCTCGCTTTGCTGCTCGGCTACCGCAAGGCGCAGCGCCGCCAGGCCGCCGGATTGTCGTCGCGCTCGTTCGGCGGGCTATTGCTCCAGGCCGTCGCGATCACGGTCGCGCTCGAACTGGTGACCTACTATCTCAACCAGTCGCGCGGCGTGCCCTGGATGTTCGCCCTGTTCGTCGGCCTGGTCGTGGCGATGAACTACGCGCTGAAGCGGACCCAGTGGGGCCGCTCCATGACCGCGGTCGGCGGCAACCGCGAGGCGGCGCGCCGCGCCGGCATCAATGTGCGCCTGATCTACGCCAGCGCCTTCGCGCTCTGCGCCACGCTGGCTGCCACCGGCGGGCTGCTG
>NZ_JHQR01000421.1 GCF_014843825.1 Mesorhizobium silamurunense | reverse complement strand
GTCAGGTGACGACTATGTATCTCAAGAACACCGGCAATCAACTGCGTACCCATGTTCAGCCAGAGCTAGGCGACACAAAGCTTGTCGAACTAACGGCGGGCAGGATTTCCCAGCTGGTCGAAAAGTTGAAAGACGATGGCGTCGGTTTGCCTACCATTCGCCGCACCGTAGGCGCGCTCGCCCGCACGCTCAAATATGCGATCAGCCAAGACTGGATAACCGTTAACGTCGCAAAGGGCGTCAGCGTTGGCGGCAAGCGCGGGGAGGGCAGCGAGAAGGTCGTGCCTCCATCCAAGGCCGATCTTGCGAAGATTCTAAAGGCTGCCAAGGAATGGGAACCTGAGGCACCCAAAGGCTTCGGACCGGAGGCCGATGCAAAGTTCAAGGCGCGCGCGGCTGAGTTGAACGACCTTGAGCTTCGTATCAAGTTCGCCGCCGCTACCGGCTTGCGCGCTAGCGAACAATGGGCGCTGCGCTACCGTCATCTGGATCTCAAAAAGCGCACTGTTACCGTCGAGGAGAGAGTTGATGCCTACGGCGATTTCGACACCACGAAATCGGACGCAGGAAAACGCACCATCCCGCTATCGAAGGCACTAACCAACGACCTTGCTGCCCGCCGCAAAAAGACGAAGGCCGGCGATGACGACTTCGTATTCCCCGATTCCTCGGGGAGTTTCACTCGTCACACCAATTTCGACAAGCGCCGCTGGGGACCGCTGGTTGCGAAGGCCGAGGTCAAAGATTTCGGCTGGCATGCGTTGCGCCACTTCGCGATTTCAACGTGGATCGAGGCAGGGCTACAGCCAAAAGCGGTGCAGACCCTTGCCGGTCATGCGACTTTTCAGATCACAATGACCAGATACGGACACATGTTCCCCAGCGAAAGCCATGCCGAGGCAATGGATAAGATTGCGGACCAACTTTACGCGAATTGACAAGCCTTGCCGCATGTTCCATGGCGCACAAATGGCGCATATGATGCGAAACGCCTTATTTTGTGCGGTTTTCTTACGGCCTTTTAATCAGTAGGTCATTGGTTCGAATCCCATCGCGCTCACCAAAAACCCCACGGTCCATTCTGGACACATAGGTTACGG
>NZ_JHQR01000425.1 GCF_014843825.1 Mesorhizobium silamurunense | reverse complement strand
TTCCGCCGCCCGTCGCCTCATGGGATCTTCTCCCTGTCACTATACGGGGAGAAGGTTCCGGCAGGGGATGAGGGCGGTGCTTACCTCTGCAATTGGCCTTCCACGCCTTGCCTCACTCGCCGTCACCCGGCATAGATCGCTAATGACCGTTGACACCTACCGCCCGCGGCGCTCGGTGCTTTATGTGCCGGCCTCGAACGACAAGGCGCTCGCCAAGATCCCATCCTTGGCCTGCGACGCGGTCATCATCGATCTCGAGGATGGCGTTGCGCCCGCCGACAAGCTTTCCGCACGCGACAAGCTTGTGGGCATTCTGGCAGCGCGCCCCGAACGGCGCTGCGAGATGGTGGTGCGCGTCAACCCGCTCGCATCCGAATGGGGCATCGACGATTTGTTGACCGTCGCCAAGGCCGGGCCGGACGGCGTCCTTTTGCCCAAGGTTTCGACGCCGCGCGACATCCTCGAGGCCGGCGACCTGCTCGACGACAATTTCGCTCTCGGCACGGTGAAGCTGTGGGCGATGATCGAGACGCCGAAGGCGCTGCTCAACATCGGCGCCATTGCCGAGCTCGGCCGCGATCCAGCGTCCCGCCTGGCTTGTTTCGTTGCCGGAACGAATGACTTGGTGAAAGCAACGGGCATTCTGGCGACGCCCGACCGGCGCTATATCATGCCCTGGCTGCTGCAGCTGGTGCTCGCGGCCCGCGCGGGCGGCCTCGACGTGATCGACGGCGTCGCCAACGACTTTCGCGACCTGGACGCCCTGGCGCGGGAATGCGCCGAGGCGGCCGCCATGGGTTTTGACGGCAAGTCGCTGATTCACCCCGCCCAGATCGAGCCGGCGAACCGCGCCTTTGCGCCGGCGCCGGAGGCGCTGGCCAGGGCGCGCGCGATCAGAGAGGCGTTCGCACGGCCCGAAAATGCCGGCAAGGGCGTCATTGCGCTGGATGGCCGCATGGTCGAGCGGCTGCATCTGGCGGAAGCCGAGAAACTTCTGGCGAAGGCCGCAATCATCGGCGCATGATGCGCGGATATTCACGACAAGGTCGAAAAAATGAAGCTCTACCGCTTTCTGTCCGGTCCGGACGATTCCACGTTCTGCCACAAGGTGACGGCGGCCCTGAACAAAGGCTGGCACCTGTTCGGCTCGCCGACCTATGCCTATGACAAGACGACCAAGTCGATGCGCTGCGGCCAGGCCGTGGTGAAGGATGTCGAGGGCCGGGAATATACCCCGGACACCAAGCTCAGCGATTGGTAGATACAGCCGATCTCCCCCCAAGTGGGCCAAGTGGCGGAGATGCCCGGCAGGGCAGAGGGGGGCGCGAAGGAACGAGGCGTCCTCCACAGAGCGGCGTAAAGCTCACCCCGCCGCCGCCTGCTCGGCCGCTTCCTCGATCCGCTCCATGTCGTCGTCGGAGAGGCCGAAATGGTGGCCGATCTCGTGGATCAGCACATGGGTGACGATGTCGCCCAGCGTCTCCTCGTTCTCGGCCCAGTAATCGAGGATGGCGCGGCGATAGAGCGTGACGCGGTTCGGCCCCTCGCCGGTCTGCGGGTTCCAGCGCTCGGCGATGCCGCGCCCCTCGAACAGGCCGAGCAGGTCGAAGGGCGTCTCCAGCGAAAGGTCGTCCATGATCTCGTCGGTCGGGAAGTCGGCGATCTGGATGATGATCTCGCCGGTGAGCTTGCGGAACTCTTCCGGCAGATGGGCGTAGGCCTCCAGCGCCAGAAGCTCCATCTCGTCCATCGACGGCGAGAGCTGGTCGTGCCAGGTGCGGGTCTTGTAGATGCGGGCCATGAGGTTTCCTTTGATCCCGGCATATAGGCTTTCGCGCCGATAGAGGCAAATGAGCCGGCTGGCGTGTCGCCTCCGGATGAAGAGCGAAGGAATAAATTCCTTGCGACTCCGCTTGACTCTTCCGGAGCCCTCTGGAATCTATAAGAACATAACAGGAACAATTGCTGCCGGAAATGAACGTCATGGCGATGAGCGCCGTGGCGCGGGACACTGTTTTTGCCCTGCGCCGCCAGATCGCGAAGATCGAAGGAACGCTGCCCGAGCGCCTGGAAGCGCCGGCGCCCGGCGTGCCTGTCGATGTGGCCCGCTCGGACATCACCCCCGAAATCACAATCGTCCGGCGCGGCCTCGCCGTGGCTTCAGCGGATGCCTTTCTCCACACCGGCATCGAACGCCTCGACACCGCCCTTGGCGGCGGCCTGCCGAAGGCGGCGCTCAGCGAAATCCATGGGCTGGAGACCCGCGATGCCGGCGCAGTCGCCGGCTTTGCGCTCTCCCTCACCAGCCTGATCCTCAAGGAGAAGCATGGCCTGCCGGTGCTCTGGATCGGCACTGCGGAGATTTTCCGCGAGGCCGGCTTTCCCTATGCCAGGGGCCTCCACGCCCTCTTCGGCATCGGGCCCGAGCAATTGCTGTTTTCCGAAGCGCCAAAGCTGCTCGACGCGCTGTGGATCGCCGAGGAGGCCGCCCGCATGACGGCCTTCGCCGCCGTCATCCTCGAGATCCGCGGCAGCCCGCGGCTTCTCGACCTTACCGCGACGCGGCGGCTGCACGCCCGCGCCCAGAATGCCGGCC
>NZ_JHQR01000038.1 GCF_014843825.1 Mesorhizobium silamurunense | reverse complement strand
GAGCAGGATGTCGGCCTCGCGGCCGGCCTTCCGCATCAGCGCGCGCGCCTCGATCAGGCGCGGGCAGGCTTTTTCGGACAGGCTCTGACCCTTGACGCCGATCGAGGTGCCGAGCAGCGTCGCGAAGGCCACGTGCGGCAGGAAGGGCACGATGGCGGAAACCGGCGTCTCCAGCCGCAGCACCACGCCGGCCTCGGCGCCGAGCTCATGCGCCAGCTTTACGGCGTTCAAGGCCGCTTCGCCGTTCTCGGCGTGGACAGTCACGAGGTCGGCGCCGGCCTCGATGAACTGGCGCGTCTGCACCTCGACGATTTCGGCCTCGACCATCAGGTGCACATGGATCGGCTTCGCCGTCAGCTTGGCGATGCGCGCCACCAGGTCGGGGAAAAACAGGAAGCCGGGGGTGAAGCGGGCATCCGCAACGTCGATGTGATGCAGGTCGGCATGGGCTTCGATGCGCTTCAGGTCGCGCTCCATATTGACGAGATCCGCCGACCACAGCGAGAACTCGCCGATAAGCCGGTTGCGCGGCAGTGCGGCGATTGCCGCGGGGCCGGAGAGGGGTTTGGCGGTCATGACGGAATGAGGCTCCGGGCATTCGAATGGGACTGGAGGAAGGAACTGATCTGCGTATGCAACTCGCCGAAATGCTTCGCGCTGTCGTGCGCTTTGGGCGTGATCTCGGCGAAGACCGCGTCGGGTATCGCGGCCGCAAGCGTGTAGGCGGTCGACAGCGGGTGCACGGCATCGATTTCGTTGCCGATGACAAGTGCCGGAATGTCGAGCGCGGCCGCGTCGCGTTCGGAAACGTCGGGTCCGTCGCTGGCGATGTCGGCCAGCACTCGCGCGAACGATTTGGCGTCGGGCCGGTCGAAATAGCCGAGCAGCGAGGAAAGATTGTCGGGCGCCTCGTGATAGAGACGCGACGCGGTCTCGGATTGCGCGAAGATCGTCCGCCCCTTGTCGGTCCCGTGTTCGAGGATGAGCTCGGCGACCTCGGCAATTGGCTCCATGTTTTGCGGCGCGGCGGAAAACATCCATGCCGGCCGCACCAGGATCAGGCCGGCGACGCGCCGCGGATGGCGGCAGGCGAGGCGTAGCGCTATCGCCGCGCCCATCGAGACGCCACCGGCGAAGAAGCGGTCGAGGCCGGCCTGGTCGGCAGCGGCCAGAACGTCATCGGTGAACATCTCGAATGAGAACGGCCGCCGCTCGCCAAGCCCGGAGCCACCATGGCCGCGGCATTCCAGCGTGATGCGGCGGAAGCCGGGAGGAAAAGTCTGCGCGCCCTGCGTCTCGCCGCCGCCCAGCCCGTGCTGGAACACAACTGCCGGGCCTTCGCCCGTGTCGGTGGCCAACAGCGTCGCGCCGTCGCGAGGAAGCGCAATCCGGCCCGACATCACACCAGCTCCCCGAGGAAACGGGCAACTCCGGGCGCTTCCTCGGCGGAGAGCCCGTGCGTCACCAGCGGCCCATCGAAGCCGACGGCCTTCAATCGGCCAATGAAGTCGGCGAAGTTCACCACGCCCTGTCCGGCTGTGGCAAAGCGACCATCGGCGAAACGATCCTTCGCGTGCGCAAGCGTGACATGACCTGCCGTGCGCTCGACCGCCTCGGCAACGATGGCGCGCGCTGCTTCCGGATCGGCCCGCTCGAATAGATTGGCGGGATCGAGCACGATGCGCAGCCGCTTAGAGCCCATCTCGGCGATCAGCCGCATCGCGTCGTCGGCCGAGGTGACGATATTGGCCTGCTCCGGCTCGATGCCGAGATCGACACCGTGGCGCTCGGCGAGCTGAAGCGCCTTTTCCATCTCGCGCGCCATGTCGGCCCAGGCCGAAGGATCGGCATTGTCGGGGTGGTGCGCCCACTGGTCGTCAGGATTGCGCGTTCCGGCACAGAGCGTGACGAGCGGGATCGAAAGCTTGGCCGCTGTCTCGATGATGATCGCGAGCCGCCGAAGTCCATCGTCGCGCACCCGGCTGTCCGGATGCGCCATGTTGTAGGTGCCCGACAGCGCAACGAGACCTATGCCTGAAGTCTTGGCGGCGGCATCGATGGCGTCGATCGCAGCATCCGGAACCGCGTCGGGCATCGACGGCAGGCCGGCGCAGGCTAGGTTGAACTGGGTGACCGCAAAGCCCGCATCGCGCACGGCGGCTAAAACGCCGGCCGGGTCGCTGCCCGGAAAGGTCTTGGCGAACACCCCGACCTGCATCAGACCGCTCCCGTCACGCTAGCGATCTCGACGCGCTCGCCGCTCTCGACTGAACGCGCGATCGCCACCATGGCTCGGATCGAGGCTAGCCCGTCCTCGACATTGGCGCCGCGCATCGGCTTGCCGTCGAGGACGGTCTCGGCAAGGCCTTCGAGCTGGCGGCGGAAGAAATGACCATCGGCGCCGAGCGGCTTGCGCGAGGTCGCGTCCTTCTCGTGGAAGATGTCGACCTCGCTCGCGCGGAAGTACCAGGGATTGAAGGTCTTCGCGATCACCGAGCCGTTCTCGCCATAGAGCTGAAAACCCTCGTGCCAGTCCATGCGCACGGCGACGGTGAGGTCGAGATGGCCGAGCGCGCCGTTGGCGAATTCGGCCTCGACGAACCAGCAATAGGCGCCGAAGCGTTCGTTAAGCCGTGCGCGCACAGCGGTGATCTCCCCACAAAGGAAACGCGCCGTGTCGACCAGATGCGAGCCATGCGCCAGCATGAAATATTGCCTGAGGTCCGCCTTCGGATTGCCGGACGGCTTCCGCGCCAGCTTGCTGGTAATAGGCAGCGGCTGCACGGCATCGGTGTTGGTGTAGCGGTGGGTGGAATCGCAATACCAGGCTTTTAGCGCCAGGATCTCGCCCATCTCGTCGCGGACGAAATCGCGCGCTGCTTCCAGCGCCGGATCGAAGCGCTTCATGTGCCCGACCTGCAGCACTTTGCCGGAGCGCTTGACCGCATCGGCGAGCTTCTGGCCTTCCTCGACCGAGACGCCGATCGGCTTTTCGCACAGCACATGCTTGCCGGCTTCCAGTGCCTTGATCGACATCGGCACGTGATAGGCATCCGACGTGGCGACGATCACCGCCTCGAGTTCAGGGTCGGCGAGCATCGCATCAAAGTCGCCATACATCTTCTGCGGCTCGTAGGTCGCGCCCATGCGTGCCAGCAGATCGGGCGCGGCGTCGCAGATCGCATAGAGGTCGGCGTTGCTCGCCTTCACGCAGGATTCCAGATGCGCGAACTGCGCGATCGGCCCGCAGCCGAGCACACCGACACGAAGGCGACCGTCTTTCTTGCGGATCATCGTCTCAGGCTCCGTAGCCGCGCATGGTCTGGCGGTTGGTCTTGACCGCGCTGGCCGGATCGGCGGCGGCGGTCTCGGACTCCTCCTCCAGCACCAGCCAGCCGTTGAAGTTGGGCGCGGCACTGGCGATCTCGATCACCTTCGCCGTGTCGCAGACACCCTTGCCGAGCATCGCCCAGGTGCCGTTCGCATCGACGTCCTTTAGGTGCACGTAGCGGATGCGGTCGCGGTAGGTGGTGAGCGTGTCGGCCATGTCCTTGTGGCCGCGCAGGATGTGGCCGGTGTCCGGCACCCAGCCGACCAGCGAAGCATCGAGCAGCCCAAAGATCCGGTCGTAGTCGGCGCGGTCGTAGAGCAGCGTGTTGTGGTGCGAGCTCGGATGCACCGCGACCTGGACGCCGGCCTCGCGACCGATCTCGCCGGCCTTGTTGTAGACCTCGGCGGCAATGGCGAACTTGTCGTCGCGCGGACCGTCCGACACGACGGTCGCCGAGCCCATCGACACCAGCGCACCGGGGAAGGCGGCGGCGAAGTCGATCCAGCGCCTGGCGGTCGCCAGGTCGGCGCCGATCTTGTCCTTGAGCGTGAAGCCGCTGTTCGAACCAAAGGCGAAGGAGACCAGCGTCAGGCCGGATGCCTTCAGCGCGGTAGCAAACTCCGCCGGCTTGCCGGCATAGCGGCCGATCATCGTGTCGGTGATCTCGATGCCGGCGTAGCCGCCATCGGCGATCGCTTTGAGCAGGTCGTCGGGGCCGCCGGCAAAACGGTCTCCGAGCATTTCCCAGGTGAAGGTCTGGCAGCCGACTTTGAGGTCTTTCACGTTCATCCTTTCATTCCTTGATTCCATCTGCGTAGGCCCTGCCAGCAGAGAAGGTCCAATCCATCGATTTCGATCCGCGGCCTAAACCATCAGTTCTCCGTGGGACGGACATCCTACTTGACCGAGCCCGCGGTCATGCCGGCGAGGAAGAACCTCTGGGCGACGAGGTAGATGAGCAGGAGCGGTAGCGAGCCGAGCACGCTCATCGCCATCATCTGGTTCCATTCGAAGGCGTGCTGCCCCATCAACAGCTGGATGCCGATCGGGACGGTGCGCATGGACGTTGACTTCGTCAGCGTCAGGGCAAAGAGAAATTCGTTCCAGCACAACAGGAAGGTGTAGACCGACGTCGCCACGATACCAGGCAGTGAAATCGGGACGATCACCCGCCAGAGTGCGGTCCAGCTGCTGCCACCGTCGACAGCCACCGCTTCATCGAGATCGCGGGGCAAGGTGTTCAGATATCCCGTCATCAGCAGGATCGCGTAGGGCAGCGTGAACACCAGGTAAGTCAGGATCAGTGCGACGTAGGTGTCGAAGATGCCATACGAGACGACAAGCCCGAAGAAGGGGATCAAAAGCGTGATCGGCGGGATCGTCTGTGTGCTGATGATGAGTGTGTTGAGACTGCCCTTGCCGCGGAAATTGAAACGGCTGAACCCATAGGCGGCCAGCAAGGCGATCAGCACCGTCAGCACGGTCACCGCTCCGGCCACGAAGTAGCTGTTGAAGAAGAAGCGCAGCTTTACCGGGTCGCCAAGGATGGCCGCATAGGCTTCCAGCGTGAAGGCCTTCGGCAGGACGGTTGGCGGCAGGGCAAAGATTTCGGTATTCGACTTGAACGAGCTGCTCAGCATCCAGTAGATCGGGAAGGCCGCGAAAAACAGCCCCGCGGCAAGCGCGACATGGAGCGCGACGGTGATCAGCCTGTCTTTCGGCGTGTGCCTTTTCCTCATGGTGACTACCGAGCCTTCTGATAGCGGATGTAGAACAGCGTCAGGCCGAGAGAGATCAGCAGGATGACCACGGCGCTCGCCGATGCCTGCGAAAGGTTGTAGCTCGAAAACGCCAGCTTATACGTGTAGGTGCTGAGGACCTCGGTCGAGTAGATCGGACCGCCGCCCGTCGTTATCCAGATCAACGGAAAGACCTGCATCGTCCAGATGAAATCCAGCAGCGAGATGCTGATGATGATCGGCATCAGCTGCGGGATGGTGATGAAGATCAGCTTTTGGTAGGCCTTCGCCCCGTCGATATCGGCGGCTTCGTAGAAATCCTTGGGAATGCCCTGCAAGCCTGCGAGCAGGCTGACCATGAAAAGCGGGTAGCCCGCCCAGATATTGGCGAATGTGACGGCGTGCAGCGCGGTCTCGGGCGAGGAGAACCACTCGACCTTGGAACCGATGATGCCCATCTGCATGAGCACGCTGTTGACGACACCGTTCGGCTCGAGCAGCAGGCGCCAGATCACCGCGATGATCACCGCGGTGAACAGCCAGGGCAGAATGTAGAGCACGCGCAGGACATTGCGCAGCGTCGGATTGATGCGGTCGCTGTTCAGCATGAGCGCGAAGACCATGCCGATGGTCATGTGGAAAACCACACTCATGCATGTGAAGTAGAGTGTGTGCCACAGCGAAGCCCAGAACACGGGATCGTTGAAGATCGCCTGGTAGTGTTTCAGTCCGGCAAAGGACGGGTCCCGACGCAGCACTGCGCTGTTCTGGAACGAATAGCCAATCACCGTCACCATCGGCAGCAGCATCAGCAGGCCGATTATGAGGAGCGAGGGCGACAGGTAGAGATAGGGTGCGACCGCTCGTTTCAGTCTATGGCGGGAGCGCTTCTGCCGGGGCATATGCCAACCTTGGGATACGCCTTCAAGAGAAGGGGCTTCGGAAACAGGTCCGTCTCACATTGCCGATCCGTTGTTACCGGGAGGCCCGAAGTCAGGCCCCCCGGTCGAAGATCGAAAACGAGGAAACAGGCCGATCAGAATTTCGCCATCCAGCCCTTTTGAGCGTTGGCCGCGGCCTGTTCCGGAGACTGCTCGCCGGTGAGCATCTTCTGGGCTTC
Source organism: Mesorhizobium silamurunense (assembly GCF_014843825.1). Taxonomy (GTDB): domain Bacteria; phylum Pseudomonadota; class Alphaproteobacteria; order Rhizobiales; family Rhizobiaceae; genus Mesorhizobium; species Mesorhizobium silamurunense. Next base: position 8,657 of record NZ_JHQR01000038.1, on the reverse strand, counting down.
CACGTCGAACTGGGTCATCAGGTCTTCCGCCACCGGCAGGCCCGTGAACTCATTGGCAAGATAACCGGTCTTGAAGATCTCGAAAGCCTTGCCGAAAGCCTTGTCGGAGGTCACGAAATCGGGCTTGGCGTTGACGTTGCCCGGGAAGGCGTTGGCCAGCGACACGAGCTTGGCGTTCACCTTTTCACTCATCAGATATTGGACGAGCTTCCAGGCTTCCTCCTGATGTTTCGAGCCCGCGGAGATGCCGATGCCCCAGGAGGCATAGGGAAGGCCGCGCTTGCCGTTGTAGTTCTCCACGACCGGGACCGGGATGAGGTCGAAGTTCAGCTTGGGATTGCGTTTGCGGATGAGGTTCACATGCGCGAGCGAGTCGATCATCATCCCGACCCGGTCGTTGACGAATTCCTCGACCTTTTCCTGTTCGGTCTTGGTGGCGATGCCGGGCGAGATGGTGCCCGCGTCGTTGAGCGATTTGAGGAAGGTGAGCATGTCCACCACCGGCTTGCCCTCGAGGGCCGGCTTGCCGTCAGCCATCATCGATTGACCCGAGGCCCAGACCCACGACATCATGTCGTTCTGGACGCCGGACGGCGTTTGCAGCGACAGGGGTAGCACCCAGCCATACTGGTTCTTGTCGGCCTGGGTCATCTTCTTGGCGGCTTCGAGAAACTCCGCGCGGGTCGACGGCAGCTTGGTGACGCCCGCCTGGGCGGCGAGGTCCAAATTCACGAAGACCGGATAGACGAACGAAGCCACGGGAAACATCACCGCCTTGCCGTCCACCTTGATGATATCCGCGACCTGGGTCTTGTCGAACCCGCTCGCATCCATCATCGGGTTCATGTCGGCCAGCGCATTCTGCGCGTTCAGATTGTTCACCCAGGCGCCGTCGAGACCGACGACGTCGCTAAGCGTTCCAGTTGCGGCACCAACCGAGATCTGGTCTCGCGTGGTCGCATAAGGGCCGCTGACCAGCGTCACCTTGATTCCGGGGTTTGCAGCCTCGAAGTCATTCATGATTGCCCTGAGCGAGCCGGCCGGCAATTCGGGCTCCCACCATTGGGTGAATTCCAGCGTCGTATCCGCCATGGCGCTGGTTGCACCGAGCAACCATGCGGCCGCGGCTATTTTCAGCATCGCGGGTTGTATCCGAAACATCATTTTCTCCTCCTTCTTAAGATCGACCGCACAATGCGGACGATCGCCTGGTTATTCAGAAGCCTTCTTGCGAGTATCTCTCGCAGGCGCCTCGCTCTCGCCTGCGGTCTGCTGCAGATCTTCAGATCGCCAGATGCGTCTCGGGATCGAAGAAATGGAACTTGCCATCATCCACGGCCAACCGGATTTCCGATCCGGAGTGGATGGCGCTGGCCGGCTCGAATCTCGCCACCGCGTTCGATGCCAGGCCAAAATCCTCCACCGCGTCCGGATCGCCGGAGTCCACCCGGACCGCATCGATGTTCAGGTGGACGATATGTTCAGAGCCGAGCTCTTCGATCGAAGTCACCTTTGCCGGTATCGTCTGATACTTGCGGCCGGATTCGAGGCTGCTGTCGTAAAGATCCTCCGGCCGTATGCCGAACACGATCTTGCGCCCCTCATAGGACCTCAGGGCCGGCCTGCCGACGAAAGCTGCATCCTGCAGCCGGATCGCGAAGTCGCGAAAAACGAGCTCGCCGCCCTTCAGGGTCGCTTCGAAGAGGTTCATCGACGGAGAACCGATGAAGCCGGCGACGAAGGCATTCACCGGCGCCTCGTACAGTCTCTTGGGTGTGTCGACCTGCTGCAGCACGCCGCCCTTCAAAACCGCGACCCTGTCGCCCATCGTCATCGCTTCGATTTGGTCGTGGGTCACGTATATGGTCGTGACGCCGAGCTGCTTTTGCAGGCTGGTGATTTCGGCGCGCATTTGAACACGCAGTTTTGCGTCCAGGTTGGAAAGGGGCTCGTCCATTAGAAAGGCGGCGGGCTCGCGCACCATAGCGCGGCCCATGGCAACCCGTTGGCGCTGTCCGCCTGAAAGGTTCGCGGGTTTGCTGTCCAGCAAAGACGTCAGCTGAAGGGTTTTGGCGATCTCGTCCACGCGCTTCTTGCGCTCGGCCTTCGGCTTGCCTGCCAGGCGCATCGAAAAGGCGATGTTTTCGAACACCGTCATATGCGGGTAGAGCGCGTAGCTCTGGAAGACCATCGCGATGTCGCGGTCCTTGGGCGGCATGTCGACGACGTCGACTCCGCCGATCCGAAGGCTGCCGCTGGTGATGTCCTCCAATCCCGCGATCATTCGCAACGCGGTGGATTTGCCGCATCCGGACGGCCCGACGAGAATCAAGAACTCGCCGTCCTCGACCGACAGGTTCAATTGGTCGATTGCGCGAAAATTGTTCCCGTAGGTTTTGCAGATATTCTCAAGAATGACTTCTGCCATATTCCTCCCTCCACAAGTGTAAGCCAATGATTTTTATGGCTTTCCTCGGCTTATGTTCACCTGCGAAATGTTCCCTCGGATCGTTTCAAGCTATGTTCCGGTATCGAGCTGCGCCTTTTTCAGTTCGACTGCCGATAGCGCGTTCGACGATGCCAGGAGTTCGGTGACCTGGTCGTCGGTCGGAAGCGCCTCGCGCCCGCCGCGCCCCGTTATCGAAAGGGCCGCCGCCGCGGCCGCGAATGCCACCCGGCCTGCGGTGCCGGCTCCGCGCGTCAACGCATGGGCATAGGCGCCATGAAAGCAGTCACCCGCGCCGGTCGAATCGACGACCACAACCCGGTGCGGGGGCAGGTGCCAGAGACCTGTCTCTTCACGCCCCCGGTAGTACACGCCCCTGCCACCATCGGTCAGAACCACGGCGGACCGCGACGGCAACCACAATGCGTCGAGCATTTCGGCGGGCGACCGGCACCCCGTGGCAGTCCGCGCAAAGCCGAGTGGCAGAATGAGATGGTCGCAGAGCGCGATCAGCCGCTCAGTGGCTGGGCCACTGCTCCATTCGATATCGCCGAGGATCGCAAGGCCGAGATCGCGAGCCCGGGCCACGACATCCAGCGACCGGATCGCGTAGCTATCGACGATCAGGACGGTCGCGCGGCTGAGGATATCGTCCGGAAAGTCCGGAGCAGTGCCCAGCATCGCATCGTCGTCATACGCGATGAACCGTTCGCCATCCGAGCCGACGGTGATCCGAGAGCGCACCGGGCGCGCATCCGGGTGGCGCGGCGCGAATGCGGTTTCAACACCACTCGCAACGAGATCGCACAGCACGGCGTCGTCAGCGGCACTGGCCAGCCATCCGACGAACCCGGCGGTTCCGCCGAGCCGCACGACGGCGGCCAGCGCCGTCGCGACATTTCCCCCGAAAGCGCGGGCACTTTGCAGGACCTTCCCCTTGCCCGCCGACAACGGCTGATCGACATAGACGATGTCGTCTATCGCAATAGCGCCGAAGCCGAGGATCGAGGGGACGGTGGGCATCGTTCAGGCACCCGCCTTCGCCAGAGCGTCTTGCGCCGAAAGGCCGTCATGGATGACGCCGCGAAAGGCAAGCGCTGCCTTCTGCGGATCGCCATGCCCCCAGAGATTGCGGCCGACCACGGCACCACGTGCGCCGGCACGGATGGCGTCCGCCGTCTGCTGAAGCGCGCCGACCAGCGTATCGGTCTTCGGACCACCCGCGATCACAACCGGCACCGGGCAGGTCCGGACGGTATCTCGGAACGACTCGAAATCGCCTGTGTAGCCGATCTTGATCACGTCGACGCCGGACTCGTAGCCGATGCGCGCCGCATAGGCGATCTCATCGGGGGTGAAGACGATTTTTGCGCCGTCGGTGAAATCGCGAGGGTAGATATGCGCCACCACAGGCATGCCGTAGCGGGCCGCCGCATTCACCGAATCGGTCAGCCAGCGAATGTATTTGCCCTCGGTCGCGCCGCGCACGGGAATGGCCACCGCCAACGCATCGGCCCCCGCGCGCACCGCATCCTCGGGCGTCGCGATCAACTCGCTGATGCGATCGTCCGGAGTGAAGCAGCCCGCCTGAATCACCAGGGAAGCCTTGCCTGCATATTGCGGCCACAGATGGCGCGCTGTGCCAGGCTGGATGCTGACGTAGTCAGGTTTGCCCGCCATGACGCGTGCGAGCGCGCCCGGCAGGTCGGCTAGGCCGCCTTTGCGCACGTCGCCATAGCCGACGAAGTGGTCGACCGCGCCGCCAAAAAGGTTCCCCGATGGATGTGAGAAGAGGCGCGCAAGCCGCACCTTGGTTCCTAGGCTCATGAGTTCAAAATTCCCCAATCGTTTGATTTCAAAATCCGGCTGCGTCAGCGTTTTCACATGCTCTATAAAAATTTTACGCGCGTCAAGAATTAAAATGTTGTATAGCGGCTTTCGACTGTGCTCCGTTGCTGGCACAAGGGTGCAGCCAGGCCATGACCGCGTTGGGAGGTACGATCGAAAATGCACGGAAAATCAAAGACAAAGCTCGGCATCGGCGTCATCGGATGCGGCAACATCTCGATGACCTATCTGCGCAACGCGGCTCTGTTCGGCGGGGTCGAGTTGCGCGCCTGTGCCGACATTTCAGCCGACATGGCCGCGCTCCGTGCCAAGGAATATGGCATCCGCGCGCTCGGCGTCGACGCGCTGCTGGCCGACCCGGACATCGACCTTGTCCTCAATTTGACGATACCGGCGGCGCATTTCGACATTTCGTTTTCGGCGCTGTCGGCCGGCAAGCACGTCTTCACCGAAAAGCCTCTGGCGACGTCCGCCGCCGATGGCCGCCGGCTGGTCGCCGAGGCGAGGGCGCGCAATGTTCTGCTCGGCTCGGCTCCCGACACGTTCCTTGGCGCCGCCGGACGGCGGGCGCGCCGCCTGATGGACGAGGGCGCGATCGGTCGCGCCGTGACCGGCACCGCCTTCATGATGGGACGCGGCATGGAGCACTGGCATCCCAACCCGCAATTCTACTATCAGCCCGGCGGCGGCCCGGTCTTCGACATGGGCCCTTACTACCTGACCATGCTGGTCAACCTGCTCGGCCCCGTCGCCCGCGTCATGGCGATGGCGACGCGCGGCCAGGAGGAGCGGCTGATCACCGCCGACGGTCCTTTCAAGAACACCAGCTTCAAGGTCGGCACGCCGACCAACATCCTGTCCCTGCTCGAATTCCGCTCTGGCGCCACCGTCACCTTCGGCGCCTCCTGGGATGTGTTCAAACACTCCAACCATCCGATCGAGCTGCACGGCACGGAAGGCTCGCTCAGGCTGCCCGATCCCGACACGTTCGGCGGCACCGTCTCGCTCTCGGCGCGCGGCGCCGACTGGAAGGATCTTGAGAGCGAGGGCGAGCTCTATGGCGCGCGCAACTGGCCCTATGCCGCGCCCGACCGTGCCAACTACCGCATGCTCGGCGTCGCCGACCTGGCACGGTCGCTGTCGGAAGGCAGGAAGCCCCGAGCCTCCGGCGATCTGGCGCTGCATGTTCTGGAAATCATGGAAGCGATCCTTGCCTCGGGCGAAAGCCGCGGGTCCGTTGCCGTCAATGGCACCGTCGACCAGCCGCCGCTTCTCAGCGAGGACGAAGCGGCAAGCCTGCTGGCCTGATCGAGAGGTTCGTCCATGACGACATCGCCGCTGACTGCAACACCGGCCCTGTTCGCGCTCGATCCGCAGGCGCGGCTGGTTCTCAACCTCGGTCGGCAAGCCGGCGCCCCGCCGTTCGAGGCTGCAACGCCGGAACAGGCACGCCGTGCCTATGAAGAGGGTCTTCCAAACCTGCAGGGCGAGCGCGAGCCGGTCGGCTCGATCAATGAGCGCACAATCGCCGGACCCAGAGGCCCACTGACGCTCAGGACTTATCGCGGGCAGGGCGCCCCTGATGCAGGTGCCCCGGCGCTGCTCTATCTGCATGGCGGTGGCTGGGTGATCGGCAATCTCGAATCGCATGACGAGATCTGCCGCTGGTTCGCCAACATCGCGGCGTGCGTCGTGGTCGCGCCCGATTACCGGCTGGCGCCTGAGCACAAATTCCCGGCTGCGGTCAAAGACTGCCGCGCCGTGCTGTCCTTCGTGCAGGATCACGCCGCCGATCTTGGCATCGACGCGAAACGCATCGCCGTCGCTGGCGATAGCGCCGGCGGCAACCTTGCCACCGTGCTCAGCCTGCTCGCGAGGGACGACCATATCCCGCTCGCCGCGCAGCTCCTGTTCTATCCCAACACCGATGCCGCCCAGACGGCGGACAGCTACCGCCGCTTCGCCGAGGGTTTCGGGCTGACCGCCACGACCATGGCCTGGTTTCGCGATCACTATATCCGCGACGCCGCCGACATCGGTGATTGGCGCGCCTCGCCGCTGAAGGCGGAAAGCCTTGCTGGTGTTGCTCCGGCCTTCATCGCCATCGCCGGCCACGACATCCTCGCCGACGAGGGAGAAGCCTATCTCGGGCGGCTCCAGGACGACGGCGTGCGGGTCGTGCTCAAGCACTGGCCGGGCCAGATCCACGGCTTCGTCTCGATAGGCCGCCACGGCCCGGCATCGCGGCAGGCGGTCGAGGCGGCGGTTGCCGCATGGCGTAAATTCGATCGCGCTTTCGCGAAAGATCAAGCCGACTGACGCATCACCAGCGTCGCGTCGAGATTGACCTTGGGCGCGACCGCCGTGCCGTCCTCGTTGAGCAGGGTGAGCAGCGTCTCGACGCTGCGGCCGGCCATAGCGGCAAAATCCTGCGCCATGGTGGTGAGACCAGGACAAGTGTAGCGGCTCAGCGGATGGTCGTCATGTGCCGCGACACGCAGGTCGCAATCCGCCTTGCGGCCGACCTTGATCCCCCGGGAGAAGGCGGCCGCCATCACGCCGAAGGCAAGACGGTCGTTGTTGCACAGGATGGTCTTGCCCGGCAGGCCGCCATTGCCGAGCATCCTCTCGGTCTGTTCGTAGCCGATCCGCTCGAAATCCCACGTGTAGTCCTTGGTGTTGCCGATGACGACGGGCTCATGCCCGAGCCGCTTCATCGAGGCGACATAGCTGGCCAGCCGTTCGGGCGAGTTGTGGTTGACATGCGGGATATCGAAATAGACCGGCGCGTCGCCGGAGCGGCAGAGGTACTCGACGATCGTCGCGACGCTCTGCGTGTTGTTGTTGCCGACAAAGGGCGTGCCGCCTTCGAGATAGGTGTCGAAATAGACGATCGGGATGGCCTGCGTCAGCTTCTCCAGCGTGCGGTGATCGGAGCGCCGCCCGAGCGGCGCGACGAGCGCGCCCGAGACCTTCAGCGACAGGATGGTGCGCGTCGCCTCGACTTCGAGCTCGGTCGAGCCGTGCGAGGAGATGACGATCGGCCAGTAGCCTTCGTCGCGCAGCCGAAGCTCGATGCGGCTGACCATTTCCGAATAGAACGGGTCGGTCACGGTCGGCACGACGATGCCGATGCTGCGGGTGCGCTTGCGGTTGAGGTTGCGGGCAAACAGGTTGGGCTGGTAGTCGGACGAACGCAGCGCCTCCTCGATGCGCTTTCTGGTCGCCGGCTTGACGCTGGTTGGATCGTCAAAATATTTCGAAAGCGTTGGTCTGGATACGCCGCAGGAACGGGCGAAATCCTCCATCGTCTTATGCGTCATCGCCATTCGAACCCTCGCGGCATGGACATCCAAACCCTTGGTCCCATGCGGCTGTCCCGGCACCTACATAGAGCGCGCCGGCGCGCAACTGCAAGGTGAAAGTTTACAGACAAGTTTTCAAGTTTCAACGCGTTATGAGAAATTATTGCATGCGTAAATTTTGTCCAGATGCATGTGCAGCTTGTTCCGGGGGCGGCGCCTAGTAGACAGGCGTTGCCATATGCCGGGGCGCCGGCCATTCGGCGGTGATGCCGGGCTGCACCGGCCGCTCGAGATAGGTCGACAGCACCACATAGCTGCGCGTCGAGGTGACGCCGGGCGTCTCGTAAAGGCGCGCCAGCAGGCCTTCGAGCGCCCGCGTATCCTCGGTGCGCACCTTGAGCAGCATGCAGGTGTCGCCGGCCACAGTATGGATCTCCTCGACTTCGGGGTACTCGGAAACCGCCATCAGTTCCGGCGTCTTGCCCCAGCCCCTGGTGTCGATATGCACGAAGGCGAGCAGCGGCTTCTTCACCGCCCTGGGATCGATGATCGCCGCCGTGGCGCGGATGGCTCCGCTGCGCTTGAGGCGCTTCACCCGCTCATGCGCCGCCGGCGGCGACAGGCCGACGCGATCGCCGAGCTCGGCGTAGCTGATGGTCGCGTCGTCGACCAGGATGCCTAATATCTTTCGGTCGATAGGGTCGATATCGCGGGCGGGTTGCCTGTTCCGCTGAATGCCATCTGTTTCTTCATCCATATCGGAATTCCTCATTGATGCCGAATGAAATACGGCCATTGTGATCATATGTCGAACAGCGATCAATCAGCAATTCTGGTGGCGGCGCCCCGGCCGCCGATCCCGGCGCTCGCCTATCTCCTGACTGCGTGCATCGCCGTCATCGGCTCGAACTCGCTGGTTCTCGGGCCGATTGCGCCGGCCGTCGCGGCATCGTTCGGGGCGAGCGTGCCGGCGGTCATGACGGCGTCCGCCGCCTTCGGCCTCGGCACCTCGGCAAGCGCGCTTTTCCTTGCCCGCTACATCGACCGGATCGGCGCGC
>NZ_JHQR01000424.1 GCF_014843825.1 Mesorhizobium silamurunense | reverse complement strand
GTCGGTGCCGGCATCGTCGTCACCATCAAGGAATAATCGATCCGGCTCTGCCGGTTCGACAAGGAAGGGGCGGTCCTCGGGCCGCCCTTTTTTGTTGCCGGCTCTCAGCGGGCCAAGTATTGCGCCACGTCTTTCAAAGCTGTTGCAAGCGGCACCGCCGTAACTAGTATGGGTTGTACCCGTGGGGGCTTTGCAGGCTTGGTTCGCCGTTCAGACAGCATTCGGTGGTGGCGCGGGCTCTTCCGTCTGGGGTTGGCCGCTGTAATCGGCCTGGCCAGCTTCGTCGTGGAGGCCAAGGACGAGGCGCCCGATCTCGGCCCGACGATGCGCTTTGCCGTCGTGCGCAGCAGCGCGACGGGCTGCGAGCCCAATTGCCCGGAATGGATTTCGGCGGAAGGCATCATCGAGGCCGGCACGCCGGCGCTGTTCAGACGCCTGCTGAAGACGCTCGGTGGCCGGCAGCTGCCGATCGTCGTCAATTCTCCTGGCGGCAATGTCGACGCCGCACTCCAGCTTGGCCGCATGATCCGTAAGGCCAACCTCGATATCGCCGTCGGCACAACCGAGCTTGCCGGCTGCTCGCCCGAGATGAAGACCTGCCGGGACAATGACAGCAAGAACACGCCCCATGCCGGCGTCGCCTATGACAGCGGCACCATGTGCAACTCGGCCTGTCCGCTGATGTTTGCCGGCGGCGTCCGCCGCTTGGTCGGCGAGTGGGCCTTTCTTGGCGTCCACCAAATCACCACCACATATCATCGGGAAAAGCTGCTCTATCGCACCACCTACAAGATCGTGAACGGCAAGAAGAAGGTCCTCAGCACCAGGATCGTCAGCCGCAAGAACGCCGGCAGCTACAAGACCTATGAGATGAGCAAGGCGGTCGAGAAGCGGCTGACCGGCTATCTGAAGGAAATGGGTGTCGGGCAGGGCGTGCTGGACGTGATGAAGGCGACGCCCGCGAGCGACATAAGGCAGATCGAGCCCGACGACATGCTGGAGATGAAGCTCGTCACCAGCCTCGATTCGCTGGACCTGCTGACCGAAGCGACCATATGTCGGCGCGATCCGGTGCCAACGAACTGCCGCGAGATACCGGCCAATGGCAAGGCCAAGCCGGCCGAGGTGGCGATGGTCGCAACCGAGCCGACTCTCAGCCAGCCGACGGAGGCTGCGTCGTCGCCAAGGCAGGAACGGGAGATGCGCTTCGTCCTCGTTCGCGGCAGCAATCCGCTCTGCAATCCCGACTGCCCGGAATGGATTGCGGCCGAGGGGACGATTGTTGCAGCCACGCCCGACAGGCTGCGCGAGCTGCTCGACACGGTCGGCGGGCGCAGGCTGCCCGTCGTGGTCAACTCGCCGGGTGGCGACATACAGGGCGCGCTCGCCACCGGCCGGCTGATCCGCGAGCGCAGATTGGATGTCGCGGTCGCCCGGACGGATTTTCTCGATTGCGATCCGGGCGCGGCAGGGTGCGTCGCCAAGGACGGCTTCCATTCCGGCCTCACCGTCGAAGCCGGCGCCGAATGCGACGCGGCCTGCGCGGTGATGATAGCCGGCGGCGCCAGGCGTTTCGTCGGGGCCGATGCGCATTTCCTCGTGCATTCCATGGGCATGGAAGACAAGGTCAGGGCGTATCTCGAGGAGATGGCGATCGGCGCGGGTCTGTTCGTCGCTATGCAGTCGGCGCAGTTTGCGAAGCACAGGGAACTCAGCCAGGACGAATTGGCTGAGTTCGGGCTCACCACCGGCCGCCAGTCGGTGGACGCGCTGACGGGCGCCACCATCTGCAAATTGTCGCCAAAGCCCGGCAACTGCCGGGTTCTGCCGTCCGCCAACGCCGAGGCCGAGTCGCCGGCGAAGCTATAGCGGATGCGATAACTGGCCATGGAGGCAGGTTGAGCCGGATCCGATCTTGCAGCTATCCTTCTACGCTACCGATGAAAGAGGACCGGCAATGAGCGAGGACATCCCGACTTTGTTCGAATGGGCCGGCGGGGCGGAAACGCTCAACCGGCTGACGCGGACCTTCTACGACAAGGTGGCGCTGGATCCGCTCGTCGGTCCGGTGTTCAGGCACATGTCGCCGGATCATCCGGCCCATGTCGCCGCCTTCATCGGCGAGGTCTTCGGCGGACCTAAGACCTACAGCGAGAAGCATGGCGGCCACCGCGAGATGGTCATGCATCATCTCGGCAAGCATCTGAGCGAGGAGCAGCGGCGGCGCTGGATCAATCTGCTGGCCGACGCGGCGGACGAGGTTGGCCTACCCGACGACCCCGAATTCCGTTCCGCCTTCATGGGCTATGTCGAGTGGGGATCGCGGCTGGCGAAGATGAATTCCAATCTCGGCGAGACCTGCGATCCGGAGACCGAACCGATGCCCGCCTGGGGCTGGGGCGTGCCGGGCGGACCTTACAAGCCGCCGGCGGGGAAGTCGTAGCGAAAGATGCTTGGTTTCTGCAAATTCCTGAAAAGATGACGCCGCAAAGAGACGGCACGGTCGTTGCATCAAGGTGAGACGACCTTGCATGATGGCTGCGACCGCCACTTCCGGTCGACACGCCGCAAAAGGGCACTTGAGTTCTCATCGGCTTTGTGAAATAGCAGCGCCCGTATACGGGCATAGCTCAGTTGGTAGAGCGGCGGTCTCCAAAACCGCAGGTCGTAGGTTCGAGCCCTGCTGCCCGTGCCATTCCTTCAAGGGATCAGGCATCTGGCGATCATCTTGATCGCCGAGTTGCGCGAAATCAGCCTCACACATCTCTTGCACAAGCCGCGCGCATTGCCGCCCTTGATGTTATCCACGTCGATGGCTGACAGCACGTTTCTCAGCCCGAAGTAGTTTCGGCCCGGCTGGCACTGTCCATTGCGCACACTTGAGAATTCAATACGCTATGGCATATTCGAAACTGATTTATGGCATCTAAACATATAAATATGATGGATATCAAGGGAATCGACCTCAACCTCCTCGTATCGCTTGACGTATTGCTGAAAGAGCGAAATGTCACACATGCGGCCGCACGGCTTAATTTGAGCCAGCCAGCGCTATCCGCCCAACTCAGCCGGCTCCGACAAGCATTCGAGGATCCGCTTCTTATTCCTGCAGATAACGGACGCGGAATGGATCCGACAGCTCTAGCGCTCGAACTAGTCGAGCCTCTCCATGCCGCCCTTAAGGACCTGGAGGTTTTGGTCCGGCGTCGGCCTCGCTTCGACGCGCTAAATGATATCCGCGATTTTCGGATCGCAACGACAGACAATGGCGTCGTGGTAATCGGCTTGCCGCTGTTGCGGCGACTACAAACCGAGGCTGGCTCAGGGATTCGGCTGGCCTTTCGCCTGCTTGATAGCACTGGATCGACGGAACAGGTCGACCGAGACGAGATCGATCTCCTCATCGCACCTCCGAGCATGGTTCCATCGATGCTGAAAAGCCGTCGCCTTTATGACGAAACCTATTCGATGGTGCAGCGCAAATTCCATCCTCGAGGTGATCGACAGCCGGATCTCGATGCCTACTGTGCGTTGGATCATATTCTGGTTTCCCTGGATGGAGGCGGGTTCGAGGGGAGAGTCGATAAAGTTCTGGCTGAAACCGATCGTAGCCGGCGTGTCGTCTTATCTATGCCCAGTTTTACCCTAGTGCCGCCCGTGCTTCGCACCACGGATTATGTCTGCACAATGCCGACCCGGTTCGTCCGCACTCTCGACGATGACTGTGAATGCTTTGAGCTACCGTTTCTTGTTCCGGGTTTCGCAATGCATATGGCTTGGCACGCGCGGCATCACCACGACCCGGCCAATCTCTGGCTCCGCCAACAAGTGCTGGGAACGGCACAACGCGCTGAAGCACCGTAAGAGACCATTCGAAGCCATTGCGGAGAGCGGGCGATCTGCGGTTCTCGACGAAACGCTGGCGCATTGTAACCGCTGTTCTCAGGCCACGGCCTTGAGCGGCATAGGTCTGTAGGCCCAAGGCAGCAGATCGTCGATCTGGCTTTGTGGATGGCCGGCGACGATCCGGGCGATCACGTCAGCGAGATAGGTATGAGGCTCGACGCCGTTGAGCTTGCATGTCTCGATTAGCGAAGCGATCGTTGCCCAGTGCTCGGCGCCGCCGTCGGAGCCGGCGAAGAGCGCATTCTTGCGGTTCAGCGCAATGGGACGGATGGCGCGCTCGACGACGTTGGAGTCGATCTCGATCGTACCGTTGTCGAGGAATCGTGTCAGACCTTGCCAGCGCGAGAGTGCGTAGCGGATAGCTTCCGCCAGCTTGGTCTTCTGGCTGATTAGGGTGAGTTGCTGCCTAAGCCACGGCTCAAGGGCATTGATGACGGGACGGCTTCTCTCCTGGCGGACGGCGCGGCGTTCGTCGGCGGAGCGACCCCGGATCTCGCTCTCAATGCGGTAGAGTTGGGCGATGCGGGCGAGCGCCTCCGTCGCGATCGGCGCGGGGCCGGACTGCGCGAGCTCATAGAAGCGGCGACGCACGTGCGACCAGCAAAAGGCCAAACTCACGGCGTTGCGTTCGGCCAGCGCCTTGTAGCCCGCGTATCCGTCGACCTGCAGGGTTCCGACAAAGCCCTGAAGATGCCGGATCGGCTGTTCAGCCTTGCGGTCCGGAGCGTAGAGATAGGCGACGCCGGGTAGGTTCATTCCGCCCCAAGGTCGGTCATCTCGGGCATAGGCGAACAACTGCCCCGTTTTGGTCCGCCCCCGGCCCGGATCAAGCACAGGCGCAGTGGTCTCGTCCGCGAAGAGCTTGTCTGAAGCCTTCAGCCGCTCGAACAGCCGCTCATGCACAGGGCGAAGCAGGAAAGCTGCCTTGCCCACCCAGTCGGCGAGTGTCGAACGGTCGAGATTGATGCCCTGGCGGGCGTAGATCTGGGCCTGACGATATAGGGGAAGGTGGTCGGCATACTTCGACACCAGAACATGAGCCACCGTGGCCTCTGTAGGAATGCCGCCTTCGACGAGACGTGCCGGTGCTGGCGCCTGCACAACCACCTCTTCGCAGGCCCGACAGGCATACTTCGCTCGACGGGTGACAATCACCCGGAACTGGGCGGGCACGATGTCGAGACGCTCGGAGACGTCCTCGCCCATAACATGCAGCTGGCCTTGACAGCACGGGCAGATCTTGTCGGCGATGTCGATTACCTGCTCGACGCGCGGCAGATGGGCGGGCAACGAGCCGCGGTTGGCGCGACGCCTACGAGCCCTGGCATCACGCATTGAGGGGTCCGCGGCTTCCGCGCTGGCGAAGCCCTCCGCCTCTACCTGCTCGGCTTCCTCCAGGCCCAGAAGAAGCTGGTCCTCAGGCAAGCTCTCCGCCCTTCGCCCGAAGCGATAGCGCTGCAACTCCTTGATGATTTGGCGGAGCCTCTCATTCTCCGCACGCGCGGCCAGAAGCATCGCCTGAAGCGCATGAGGATCGTCGGGTAGGGCAGCGGCCGCGTCGGTCACGAAGCGGATTCAAGCATGGATTCCAGTGATTTGGCAATAATGCGATGGTCAGCTCGCCGTCGTTGGAACACGCATCTCGCGCGTCTCGTGCACCCGCCGCCAGTCGAGGCCTTCCAGGAGTGCCTGCAACTGTGCCGCTGTCAGTCGCACGACACCATCGGTAATGCCCGGCCAGCAGAACTTGCCATCCTCCAGCCGCTTGGCGAACAAGCATACGCCCGTGCCGTCGAAGTAGACGAGCTTGATGCGGTCGGCGCGCTTGGCCCGGAACACGTAGACCGCGCCCGAGAACGGATCCGCGCCCATCGCCTCGCGCACGAGCGCTGCCAGACCTTCCGCTCCCTTGCGGAAATCGACCGGCTTCGTCGCCACCATGACCTT
>NZ_JHQR01000422.1 GCF_014843825.1 Mesorhizobium silamurunense | reverse complement strand
GGAAGAGGTCATTCCTGTTGCGTGACGGACGGGATGGCAGCATCGTGAAAAGGAGATGGTCACCAATCGGCTTGACAATGAACGCCGTTGGTTACCGCACTTCCGTAATCCGTCCTGGCCTTTCTCATAACGTATCATCGGAGTTCGCTCCTGCAGAATTCGACCTGCGGCGAGCGTTGCCGGGGTTTATCTTCTCAGTTCAGATCGCGTGGAAACTCCTTGACCTCTTCCCGATCAACGACGACCAAGTCCCCAGCACGCGCAACGAGTTGAGTGTCGATTCGCCAGACATCACGTAGCGCGCGTACCGTCGCCGAAACCATAACTCTGGCGTCCCAGTCGCTGCGGACGTAGGACTTTTCCCAAGTCACGGTTGCCCGTGCCGAATTCGGATCGTCCGGATGGATGATGAAAACGCTTGTCTGCCTTGCCGACAAAGTAATTCCGGTATGCGGATGACGAACAGTTCCGCCATCGTTGACGACAGTGTAAGTGGCTTCGCCGGTAACCTGGTTAGTCGTCACCTCGCGCCGGAAAGGTTCGCTTGCCTTGATCACTTCCTGCACCATCGGCGTTGCGCCCTCCGCTCCTTCAAAAGCAGCAAGCGTTACATCCACTGGTTGCGGCTTGCGCACCGGAAGAATCAGCCTGCTTCCGGCGCAGTGGATGGACAGCGTCGCCTTCTCCGGCCCTGGGAAGACGATTGGCCAATGGCCCGTAGCGACGGCAAGGCGGATGCGCTGACCCTTCTCGAAGCGCTGGCCACAGCAACGCAACTTGAAGCGCACTGTCTCGGGATTGCCCGGCCGCATTGGCTGGAGCTCGAGATCGTCATGCCGATGCGTGAGGTTGAGAATGCCGTAGCTAATGCGCGTTGCTGCGCCGTCTTTCATCACAAGCGACAGCGTCGCCGAGATCATCGCAACGGGCTTGTCTGAGGCGAGCTTCACCTCGAATTCCGGGAAGCCGAGAATCTCCACGGCTTCTTCCAAAGGCTTCGTTTCGAAGACCAGCGCATTGCCAGCTTCCATGCGCTGATCTATCGGAAAGAGCGGAAACACGCCAAAGACAGTCCAGCTCCCAGACGAGAGGCCCGCCGTCGAAGGCGAACAGATCGTCAGTACGTCGTCGCTGCGGGTCCCCTCAGCAAGGAGGCCAGGCGAAAGGGCGAGCGAGCGTTCGCCGACGCCGGATCCCGGCCACGACGGCTCCGCAACCCAGCGGCCTGGGCGCTCATCATAGATGGCGGCCGGCGGATACGGGTCTTGCATCCAAGCCCGTAGCATGGGTTCGTTGGCGATACCGGTGTCGATGCCCTTGAGATACTGATCCCACCAGCGCAGACATTCCTTTAGAAACCCGATGCGCGGGCCGGGCATGGCGAAATGCGGATATTTGTGAGCCCACGGGCCGATTAGGCCCTTCCGAATGCCAGGCAGTCTTTCGATCATGCGGAAGATCGGATTGGGGTAACTGTCAGCCCAGCCGCCAACCAAGTAGACCGGGATCTCCACACTGGAGTAATCCTCGCAGATCGAACCATGCATGTAGAATTCATCACGACGCTGATGCTCGAACCAATCAAGCATCCACATGCCATTGCCGTTTAGGCGGCCTTCCCAAAGCTCGCGCCAACGGTCGCCGACGATGAGTGGGTCGGGCGGCGCCATGGCGACCGCCCAGGCGGTGGCGCCCCAGTCCAGATTGTCGATCATCTGTGCGCCGCCGAGATAGTGGACGTCGTCATTATAGCGATCATCTGTAGAGCACAATGAAATGACGGTTTTGAGTGCCGGTGGACGGCGCGCGGCGACCTGGAGTCCGTTGAAACCGCCCCAACTGATGCCGATCATGCCCACCGCGCCGGAACACCAGGGCTGCTTCGCCAGCCATTCTATTACCGCCAGGCAGTCGTCCTGTTCCTGCTTCAAATATTCACCCTTGCAAATGCCTTCACTGTCTCCGGTGCCACGCATATCCACCCGGACGCCGGCATATCCGTGCCCGGCGAAGTAGGGATGGGTGAGCGCGTCCCGTTCTACCGTTCCATCGCGTTTGCGGTAAGGCAGGTATTCGAGGATGGCAGGGACCGGATCGGCCTCGGCGTCTTCAGGGACCCAGACGCGGGCCGCAAGCTTCACGCCATCTGGCATTGGAATCCACAGGTTCTCGATCTCACGGACCTTGCGCGGGAAATCGGTGACCACACGGATGTCTTTCATCGGACGGACCTCTTCTTGACTTGCGGCAGTTGTCTCGGCGCCGCGCTTGCCGGTCCTGAGCGGGACCTGAATACTGGAAATCGTCGCACAGCAGCGCGCATGTTTACATGGCGATCCCCATGAATAGAGCTAGCTTCGAGACGCAGCATAGATGGTGTCGTGAGCAGCATCGGCCCAGAGATTGGGAGCACTGAACGGGTTAAGACCTTCGCCAATTAGGCCGGAACTGTGGTCTTTTGCTCTACCAAAAACCAAGATGTCAGCTCAGCAGGCGGGACTGAGCATACTCCTTCAATCCCTCGATTCCCCCCTCGGTACCAAAGCCGGATTCCTTACTGGGACTGAAGGGATAGTCCGAATTGAACTCTAGATGCTTGTTCACCCATATTATTCCGAAGTCCAACCGCCGAGCGATCCGCGCCGCTCGATCTGTGTCGGCCGACCATACAGAAGCAGTGAGACCAAAAGGCGTGCTGTTGGCCCGGCGCACAACGTCACAGACATCCGTAAATGTCAGGATCGGAAGAATCGGACCGAACTGCTCATCTTTGACCAGAGAGGCTTCATCGGAGATATCTGTCACGATGGTAGGGTTGATGAAATAGCCGGCAAGAGCTGTTGTTTTGCCCCCCACGACAATGCGACCGACTTTCTCCGCCTCGTCCATGTATTGAAGAACTTTATCGAACTGGGCCTTGTTCTGCAGGGGGCCAACGGTGACATTGTCTTCCAAGCCATCGCCCACAACTGCATTTCGCGCCAGATCGGCAAGGCATTCGCAGAAGCGATCAGCAATGGCCACATGAACATAGACTCGCTTGATTGCAGTACAGACCTGTCCGCTATTGAGGAATGCCGCGTTGAAAATGGCTTGCGTCACGCGCTCCACGTCGACGTCGTCGAACACGATTGCCGGATCATTACCACCTAATTCCAAGGTGAGACGCTTTAGTCCTTGAGCAGCAGACGTCATGACTGCTTTGCCGGATGCGGTGGATCCCGTAAAAGAGATTTTTGCAATACTCGGGTGGCTGACGAGTTCTGGACCAAGTGATCCGTCGTCCGCGATGATCTGAATAAGCCCCGGCGGAACAACATCCTTAATGAGTTCGCCTAAGCGCAGGGTCGCCAAGGGAGTGGTAGGCGCCGGCTTAATGATTATAGAATTTCCCGTGATGATTGCAGGGCCGATCTTAGATATTGCGGCCTCAAGCGGAAAATTCCACGGCACTATTCCTGCAACGATGCCGTACGGCACAAAAAATTGCTCCGCGTAAGCCCCCGGCTTATTATTCAGTACGATAGGACGCAACTCCAGGCCTGAACAGTGCTCAAGAAATTCGGCGCACGAGATAGTTTCGTTTCGAGCTTGCTGAAGCGGTTTTCCCTGCTCCAGGGTCAGAAGGCGTGCAAGTTCTTCAACGCCCTTCCGTAGAATGTCGGCCAGAGCAAGGAGGAGACCACTGCGCACCGCCCACTGTTCGGCCTGCCAAGTCACAAAAGCCCGGTCAGCAGCGTCGATCGCCTGCTGCAGAACGTTCGCTCCGGGTACTATTGCAACCCCGGCAGTGCCTTGCGTCGCCGGGTTTATGATCTTCAATTTCGAGCCGTCACGGACAAGAGACCCGTTGACCAGTGAGTAAAAACGTCTTGAATCCGTCATGCGGCTATCACTCTCGTTGCTTGCAAACTTGCTGCTTGCCCTGCTCATCGACTTTCTTTCCCTACTCGACATGCTTTCACAGTTGATTTTGAC
>NZ_JHQR01000423.1 GCF_014843825.1 Mesorhizobium silamurunense | reverse complement strand
GCCCCAGGAGCGGCCGGCATCGGAGCCCGGCTTTGACGCAAGCCGGGCCGCGGAACGGCCGGCGGCATCAACCGGGCTGGACGCAAGCCAAGTGCCCGATGCGCCGAGGCGCCCGACCCTCACCACCGCAACGGTCCCCGACGAGGGGCAGATTATGCTCGCGCGACAACTGGCGGCCAGCGCCTCGACGCTTGACGAGCTGCGCCAGCACATGGCGGCCTTCGACGGCTGCAACCTCAAATTCACCGCCAAGAACCTGGTCTTCGCCGACGGTAACCCGAATGCCGACCTGATGCTTGTCGGCGAGGCGCCGGGCCGCGACGAGGACCTCGAAGGCCTGCCCTTCGTCGGCCGCTCGGGACGGCTGCTCGACCGCATGCTCGCCGCGATCGGCCTCGACCGGACTTCGGCCTATATCGCCAATGTCATCCCATGGCGTCCGCCGGGCAACCGCACGCCGACGCCGCACGAGACGGAGATCTGCCGTCCGTTCATCGAAAGGCAGATCGAGCTGGTCAACCCGAAAGTGCTGGTCAATCTCGGCGGACCTTCCGCCAAGACGTTGCTCAACACCACGGAAGGGATACTCAGGCTGCGCGGCAACTGGCGTGTCCACACGACCGCGTCGGGCACCGCCATTCCGGCGATGCCGACACTGCACCCGGCCTATCTGCTGAGGACGCCGGCGCACAAGAAGCTGGCCTGGCGGGATTTTCTCGAGGTGAAGGCGAAGCTGAGAGCGTTGGCGTAAGCGCTTCCCTTCTTCCCTTGTGGAGAAGGAGATGGCGCCAATTACCTCCCAGGTAATTGAATTGCTCCCCTCGCCGCCTTAGTCCTGCTGCCATGACAACGTCCGAAATCTCCGCCGGAAGCCTCATTCGCGAATGGCGCACGCGCCGGCGCATGAGCCAGCTCGACCTCGCCATGGAAGCCGACATCTCGCAGCGGCATCTCTCCTTTGTCGAAAGCGGCCGCGCACAGCCGTCGCGCGAGATGGTGCTGCATCTGGCCGAGCAGCTTTCGATCCCGCTGCGCCAGCGCAACCAACTGCTGCTCGCGGCGGGCTTCGCGCCGAGCTTCAGCGAAAGGCCGCTGACCGATGCGACGCTGGCGCCGGCGATGGCCGCGGTCGAGACGGTGCTCAAAGGCCACGAGCCCTTCCCGGCGCTCGCGGTCGACCGGCACTGGAACCTTGTTTCCGCCAACGCCGCGATCGGCCCGTTCCTGGCCGACGTCTCGGAGCCGTCGCTGCTCAAGCCGCCGGTCAATGTGCTGAGGCTCAGCCTGCATCCTGGCGGCGTCGCGCCGCGCATCGTCAACCTCGCGGAATGGCGCGCGCATCTCCTCGAGCGGCTGAAGCACCAGAACGACGCCACCGGCGACCCCGTGCTGATCGAGCTGGAGAAGGAGCTGCGCGGCTATCCGTCCGGGCTGAAGAGCAGCCGGCCGGCGCCGGTCGAGCCGAGCGGCATCGTGCATCCGCTCAGGCTCGCACATGGGGATATGGTGCTGTCCTTCATCAGCACGATCACTGTGTTCGGCACACCGCTCGACGTCACGCTGTCGGAGCTGGCGATCGAGTCCTTCTTCCCCGCCGACGAGCAGACGCGGACAGTGCTGGTGCGGCTGGCGAAGGAGCGGGCAACGGCTTCGTAGACTAAGGTCCTTATTTTGATGCATGTCGTTATCCTAGAACCGCTGCACACTTCTGGGTGACATTACCCCTGCGGCGGCGTCGCCCTCCGCGTGCGCGTGCGCTCCAGGCCCAGTTGCCGTTCGCGCCAGATGATGAAGATGCCGGCGGCCACCACGATGACGCCGCCGATCAGCGTGTTCAGCGACGTTACATCGCCGAAGATGAGATAGCCGACCACGACGCCGAGGATCATCGAGGTGTATTCGAAGGGCGCCACGACCGAGGCCTCGGCGTGGCGGTAGGCGGCCGTCATCAGGATCTGGCCGAGACCGCCGCAGCAGCCGGCCATGACAAGCAGCGCGGCTTGCATCGGCGTCAGCGCCTGCCAGCCGAAAGGCAATGTGAACAGCGCCAGCACGCTCGCCGTCGAGGAGAACCACAGCACGATCGTCGCCGTCTTCTCGGTCTGCACGAGATTGCGCACCAGAAGCATGGCGACGGCGGAGATCGCAGCGGCGATCAGCGCCGCCATGACGCCCAGCACTTCCTGATCGTCGAGCGCCTCGTCGGAATTCAACAGCGTCAGTTCCGGCCAGGAGATGATGAGCACGCCGACGAGACCGACGGCGACCGCACTCCAGCGATAGACGCGGATCGTCTCACCGAGGAAGACCGAGGAGAACACCACGACCAGCAGCGGCTGGGCATAGTTCAGCGTGATCGCTTCGGGGAGCGGCAGCCTAGTCAGCGCAAAGAAGCCGAGTCCCATGGCGCCGACGCCGACGACGCCGCGCGCGATGTGGTTGAACGGCCGCTTCGTGGTGAACGCTGTGGCTAGCTGCCCCTTGAACGACAGGAAAGCGACGATCGGGAAGATGGCAAAGAAGGATCGGAAGAAGACGATCTGCCCGGCGGGCACGTCGCCGGCCGCCTTGATACAAGTCTGCATGCCTACGAAGACCGCCACGGAGACGATCTTCAGCGCAATGCCGCGCAGCGTGTCGTGGCCGACGGCATGATCGACGGTCATCTTGCCTCGTGACGATGGTCGGAAACGAAGCCCAGAAATAGGCCCCGGCGCAGTTTTGTCGAGTGACCATTTCGTGTAAAGAGCGCGGACTTCAAAATTCTTGGGCCAGCAACACCCGCTGTCCGCCCGAAATCGGCAGGAAAACCAACGGAATGCGCACCGATACCGGCCATGTCTTCAAACTCGAAGACTACCGCCCCAGCGACTATCTCATTCCACGGATCAATCTCGATTTCCGCCTGTCACCGGATGCGACCCGCGTCATTGCCGTGCTCACCATCGAGCGGCGCGAAGGCGTCGCCGCTTCCGCGCCGCTTGTGCTCGACGGCGACGGGCTGACGCTGCTCGGCGTTGCCATCGACGGGCAGACCCTCCCAGAGGCCGATTACCAGGCGACGCCGGACCAGTTGACCATTCCGACGCCGCCGCCCGAGCAGCGCTTCGAGCTTCGCCTCGAGACCGAAATCGCGCCGTCCAGCAATGAAGCGCTGATGGGCCTCTATCGCTCCAACAATGTCTATTGCACGCAATGCGAGGCCGAGGGCTTTCGCCGCATAACCTATTTCCTCGACCGGCCGGACATTCTGTCGGTCTACACCGTGCGCATCGAGGCTCCGCATAACGAAGCGCCGCTTTTGCTTTCCAACGGCAATCCTGTCGAAAGCGGCACGCTCGCCGACGGCCGGCACTATGCTGTCTGGCACGATCCCTTCCCGAAACCTTCCTATCTCTTCGCGCTGGTGGCTGGCGCGCTCGGCAAGGTCGCGGGCAGCTTCACCACCCTATCCGGCCGCGAGGTCGAGCTCGGCATCTATGTCGAGCCCGGCAAGGAACGGCTCGCCGGCTACGCGATGGACGCGCTGAAGCGCTCGATGAAATGGGACGAGGAAGCCTTCGGCCGCGAATACGACCTCGACGTCTTCAACATCGTCGCCGTGTCCGACTTCAACATGGGCGCGATGGAGAACAAGGGCCTCAACATCTTCAACGACAAATACGTGCTGGCCGACGAGGAGACGGCGACGGACGCCGACTTCGCCAATATCGAAGCGATCATCGCGCATGAATATTTCCACAATTGGACTGGCAACAGAATCACCTGCCGCGACTGGTTCCAGCTCTGCCTGAAGGAAGGGCTGACGGTTTACCGCGATCACGAATTTTCCGCCGACCAGCGCTCGCGCGCGGTGAAACGCATCATCGAGGTGCGCACGCTGCGCGCGCATCAGTTCCCCGAGGACCAAGGGCCGCTGGCACACCCGGTCAGGCCGCGCCGCTACCGCGAGATCAACAACTTCTATACCGCCACCGTCTACGAGAAGGGTTCGGAAGTGGTGCGCATGATCCGCACCATCCTCGGGCCGGAAGCCTTCCGCGCCGGCATGGACCTCTATTTCGAGCGGCATGACGGCGAAGCGGCGACCATCGAGGATTTTCTGAAAGTGTTCGAGGACGTTTCGGGCCGAGACCTCGCGCAGTTCGCGCTCTGGTACCACCAGGCCGGCACGCCGAACCTGACGGTGAGTTCCTCCTACAATGCCGCGGCCAAGGCGTTCACGCTGGAGATCGAACAGTCGGTGCCGCCGACGCCGTCGGAAAGCCGCAAGCGGCTGATGCACATTCCGCTGGGCTTCGGCCTGGTCGGCGCCGGCGGCAAGCCTGTCACTTGGGCAGCCGTCGACGGCGCCGCCGTCGAGGACGGCGTCATCCATATCCGCAAGCGGCGGCACACGGTGCGCTTCTCAGGCGTTTCGGAGCGGCCTTCGGTGTCGCTCAACCGCGGCTTCTCGGCGCCGATCACGCTCTCGGTGCAGCAGAAGGCCGACGACCAGTTCTTCCTCGCCAGCCATGACAGCGACTCTTTCTCGCGCTGGCAGGCATTCAACACGCTGCTTACCGACGCGCTGATCGCTGCCTTCCGCCAGGTGCTGGGAGGCAAGAAGCCGGCTTTCGTGGAAAGGCTCGCCGAGCTTGCCGGAAGGAGCGTTGGCGATGAGAGGCTGGAGCCGGCCTATCGGGCGCTGGCGCTATCGCTGCCCGGCGAGGCCGACATCGCGCGCGACATCGGCAAGGGCATCGACCCCGACGCCATCTTCGTCGCCCGCGAGGCACTGGCGCGGACGATCGCCGCCGCAAACCGCGAGGTCTTCTCGGCGCTCTACGACAGCCTCGCCGACAAAGGCCCATTCACGCCCGACGCGGCGAGCGCCGGGCGGCGGGCGCTGCGCAACGTCCTGCTCGATTACCTTTCGCTGCTGCCCGAGGGCGCGGCACTTGCTGCACAGCACTTCAACGCCGCCACCAACATGACCGACCGCGCCGCGGCGCTCACCGTGCTGGCGCACCGCCACGCCGGCTCTCGCCAAGCGGAGGAGGCGCTGGCGACCTTCGAGGCGAGGTATCGCGGCGATGCGCTGGTGCTCGACAAATGGTTCCAGATCCAGGCCGGCGTGCCCGGCGCGCAGACCGTCGAGAAAGTGCGCGCGCTGATGCAGCACCCCGCCTTCTCGATCGCCAATCCCAACCGGGTGCGCTCGCTGATCGGAACTTTCTCCAGCGCCAACCAGACCGGCTTCCACCGCGCCGACGGCCAGGGCTACCGCTTCTTCGCCGAGACCGTGCTGGAGGTCGAGAAGCGCAATCCGCAAGTGGCGGCAAGGCTGGCGACGGCACTGCGGTCCTGGCGCTCACTGGAACCGGTTCGGCAGAACAAGGCAAGGCAGGCGCTGCTGCAGATCGCGAGCGCCGAGAACCTGTCGGCCGATCTGCGCGACATCGTGGAGCGCACGCTGGCGTAGCGGTGGAGCGCCAATCTCCCCCTCGTGGGGAGATCAGCAGTTGCGACGAATTTCAATCAACTTTTAATCTTTTTTGGCCGCGCCTCTGGACAAGGCGAATCACCTTTGATTCCTTACTGACGATTCGGGCGTGCGGCGTAGCCGGGTCGTCAAGTATGCGGCAAATCGGGGAGTGCCATTTATGGCCAAGACGGACGCGTGGGGCGCGCCCGGAGGGAAGGCTTTTGCGCGTCGCGAGGCAAGAGGCGACGGGCTTGCCGGCAATGCGCGCCTGATCGCCGAGCCCGCCTACCAGCGGCTGGTGGCGGCGGAGCCGCTGCTGCGCCGCTCGATCCCCGCGCTGATCATCATCTTCCTGATCGTCATCGCAGCACTTCGCTTCCTGTCGCTGGTGAACGACCGGGACGCGGTCGAACGCGACGCCAAGGCGGTGCTGGCTTTGGCCGCGGGCCAGATGGCGCAGGCGATCACCGCCGACCCGAACGCGGCCGGCGCCAATGCCATGGATCTTCTGGAAAACACCAGCCGCCAGGGCGCCATGGGCCGCAGCCATGTGCTGGCCATCACCGACGGCGCCTTCAAGATCATCGCGGTGTCGCCATTGTCGACCGGCTGGGAGGGGCGCTCGCTCGACAGCCTGGTGCTGGGCGGCCAGCCGCTGTTCATGTTCGGCGACCGCGCCGGCGTGATGGATGTCAGCATCGGCGGGAAGGACTGGCTTGGCGCCGTCAGCCTTACGGGCGACCGCAAGAACGCCGCGGCGGTGCTAGTGCCCAAGGAGGCGGTGTTCGACGGCTGGCGCAAGACGGTGTCGCTCAACGTCACCCTGTTCGTTCTGACGGCAGGCGTTCTGATCGTCATCCTCTATGCCTATTTCGGCCAAGCGGCGCGCGCCCAGGCAGCCGATCGCATCTATCTCGAGGCGCATCAGCGCATCGACATGGCGCTGGTGCGCGGCCGCTGCGGGCTATGGGACTGGGACATGGTGCGCGGCAAGATGTACTGGTCGCGCTCGATGTACGACATGCTGGGCTATGAGCCGTGCGATACGATGCTGTCGTTCGGCGAGGTCGACGAGATCATCCATCCTGACGACGGCGATCTCTTCGAGCTCGCCAACCGCATCGTCGAGCGCGAGATCGACCATATCGACCAGGTGTTCCGCATGCGCCATGCCGACGGGCAGTGGGTGTGGATGCGGGCCCGCGCCCAGGTGATCGACCCGGAGGCGCCCGAGATCCAGCTGATCGGCATAGCCGTCGACGTTACCGAGCAGCGGCACCTGGCGCTGCGCTCGGAAGCGGCGGACATGCGGCTGAGGACCGCGATCGAGAACATCAACGAATCCTTCGTGCTATGGGATGCCGCCGAACGGCTGATCATGTGCAACTCCAAATTCCAGAAGGACAACGGACTCTCGGACCGCGACGTGGTGCCGGGCGCAACCCGCGACATGCTGGAGGAGCGCATGCTCGCCTTCGCCTCGGAGCGCAGGCTGGCCAACGCCAATGGGCCGCATGGCGGCATCACCATTGAGAGGCAACTGGCGGACGGCCGCTGGCTGCAGGTCAACGAGCTCAGGACCAGGGACGGCGGCATCGTCTCGGTCGGCTCCGACATCACCCAGATCAAGCTGCACCAGGAAAAGCTGGTCGATAGCGAGCGGCGCCTGATGGCGACGATCCACGATCTCAGCCTCGCCCGCCGCGCCGAGGAGGAACGCGCCAAGGAGCTGGTCGAGCTCAATCGCAAATACATGAAGGAGACGGAGCGCGCCGAGGCGGCCAACCGCGCGAAATCCGAATTCCTCGCCAACATGTCGCATGAATTGCGCACGCCGCTCAATGCCATCATCGGCTTTTCCGAACTGATGGAACAGCGACTGTTCGGGCCGCTGGGTTCCGAGCGCTACGAGGAATATGCCAGCGACATCAACGGCAGCGGCAAATATCTGCTGGGCGTCATCAACGACATACTAGACATGTCGAAGATCGAGGCCGGCCAGTTCTCGCTTGACCGCGAGGAGATCGACCTCTGCCCGCTGATCAAGGAAACGGTTCGCGTCATCTCGCTGCAGGCGGCGGAAAAGTCGATCACGGTGGAAACGCGGATCGCCGACTCGATGCGGCTCTACGCAGACCGCCGCGCGATCAAGCAGATCGCCATCAACCTGCTCTCCAATGCGGTGAAATTCACTGGACAGGGCGGCAAGATCACGGTCAGGGCGCGCAGCGCGTCGGGCGCGCTGGTTCTCACCATCGAGGACAATGGCTGCGGTATCCCAAAACAGGCGCTGAGCAAGCTCGGGCGGCCGTTCGAGCAGGTTCAGAATCAGTTCTCCAAAAACCATACCGGCTCCGGCCTTGGGCTGGCCATCTCGCGCTCGCTGGCCGAACTGCAGGGCGGCGCGCTGAAGATCCGCTCGACGGAAGGCGTCGGCACCATCGTGTCGGTGCGCATCCCGCTCAAGAAGTCGCCGTCCACGGTGAAGGCGGCGGCCTGAATTACGGCCTGGAGTTTCGAAATGCCGGCGCGAAGGAATGAGCCGTGGTTATTCCCGCGAGGTCGGCGCTCCCGCACGAAGCAGACGGTCGAAATCCTTGCGGACCTTCCGCGACGTCTCCTTGAGATGTGCTTCCAGCACGGCGAAATCCGGCAGGTCGGTGACCGCCAGAAGCAAATCCGAAAGCCCCGGCGGGACATCGTCCCGGTGGAACTCGCCGGTAAGGCAGAGCCTGATCATCTGGGTCAGGGCCAGATAGAGCCGCCAGGCCTCGCAAAGCTCCTGCCTGACATCGGCTGCAGCGAATTGCGGCCCCAGCCGCGCCAGCACATCCGCCGTCGCCGTCACCCGGCGGCCGGGCTCGATAGCGCCGGTGATGACCGCGACCTGGGCGATGAATTCGAGGTCGATGAGGCCGCCAGGGATCAGCTTGATGTCCCAGAGATCGCGCGGCGGCTTTTCCTTCTCGATCAGGACGCGCATCTCCGCGGCTTCCGCCTTCACCTTGGCGCCGTCGCGCGGCTGGGCGAGCACCACCGCGACATCCTCCTCGACCTCGGCGCAGAGTTCGGCATCGCCGCCGATGGCGCGGGCTCTCGCCAGCGCCATGTGCTCCCAGGTCCAGGCGTCCTGGCGCTGATATTTCTTGAAGGCATCGACATGGGTGGCGACCGGCCCCTTGTTGCCGGAGGGGCGCAAGCGAAGATCCAGCTCGTAAAGCACGCCTTCGGCCGTCGGCGCCGAGACGGCGGCGATCAGCCGCTGGGTCATGCGGGTGTAGTAATGCGAGGGCGCCAGCGGCTTCTCGCCGTCGGATTCCTCCGCATCCAAATCGTGATCATAGAGCAGGATGAGATCGACATCGGAGCCGGCGGTCAGCTCGCGGCTGCCGAGCTTGCCCATGCCGAGCAACGCCACCCTGCCCCCGGCAACGCTGCCGTGGCGCAGCGCGAACTCGGCGATGACCGCGTCGAGCGCCGCCTCGATGGTGAGATCGGCGAGGTCGGAGAAGGCGCGCCCCGCCCGCGCCGGATCGATCGAGCCGGCAAGCAGCCGCACGCCGATCAGGAACTTCTGCTCGGAGGCGAAGATGCGCAGACGGTCGAGCACATCTTCATAGGCGCGGTCGCCCTCGATGAAGGCGGCAAGCCTGGCGGAAAGATAGGCGCGGTCCGGCAATTCGGTGAGCAGCGCCGGGTCGAGCAGGCCGTCGAAGACGTGCGGCCGGCGCGTGATGATGGCGGCGAGCCGCGGGGCGGCGCCCATGATCGTCGCCATCAGCTTGAGCAGTGCCGGATTCGACTGTAGTAGCGAGAAGAGTTGGATTCCGGCCGGCAGACCGGCAAGGAACTCGTCGAAGCGGACCAGCGCCTCGTCGGCGCGGCGCGTCTGGCCGAAGGCTTGCAGCAGCGCCGGCGTGAGCTCGGTCAGACGTTCGCGCGCCTCTGCCGATTGCGTCACGCGGTAGCGGCCGAAATGCCAGCCGCGGATGACGCGGCAGATGTCGCTCGGCCGCTGGAAGCCGATGTGATGCAAGGTCTGCAGCGTGTCGGGATCGTCGACGTCGCCGGTGAAGACCAGGTTGCCGACGCCGGCCGACAGTTCGGGTGCCGTTTCGAACAGCGCCGCATAGTGGCGTTCGACCTGCTGCAGCGAGGCGCGGAAGGCTTCCGCAAACTCCGCCTCGCCGGCAAAACCCAGCATCAGCGCAATGCGCTCCAGTTCCTCGTCCTCCTCCGGCAGGATATGCGTCTGCTCGTCGGCCACCATCTGAATGGCGTGCTCGACACGGCGCAGGAACCAATATTGCCGGGTGAGCGCATCGCGCGCATCGGCGGTGATCCAGCCGCGCGCGGCGAGCGCACCCAACATCGGCACCGTCTCGCGGCCGCGCAATTCCGGGAAA
The DNA here is from genome assembly GCF_014843825.1 of Mesorhizobium silamurunense. Lineage (GTDB taxonomy): Bacteria > Pseudomonadota > Alphaproteobacteria > Rhizobiales > Rhizobiaceae > Mesorhizobium > Mesorhizobium silamurunense. The sequence continues at coordinate 1,898 of NZ_JHQR01000423.1, read as the reverse complement.
CGGCCGCCGGCAATCAGCTGCTGCGTCTGGACGAAGAACTCGATCTCGCGGATGCCGCCGCGGCCGAGCTTGACGTTATGACCCTTCACCGCGATCTCGCCATGGCCCTTGTGGGCATGGATCTGGCGCTTGATCGAATGGACGTCGGCGATCGCGGCATAGTCCATGTATTTGCGCCAGACATAAGGCTGCAATTCCTTGAGGAAGGCGGCACCCGCCGCAAGGTCGCCCGCCACCGGCCGCGCCTTGATCATGGCGGCGCGTTCCCAGTTCTGGCCGCGTGCTTCGTAGTAGCGAAGTGCGGCCTCGACCGGGATCGCCAGCGGTGTCGAGCCGGGATCGGGACGGAGCCTCAGATCGGTGCGGAAGACGTAGCCATGCTCGGTGCGGTCCTGCAGGATGCGCACGAGGCGGCGGGTAAGGCGCGAGAACAGCTCCGTCGCGTCCAGCGGATCGATGACGGCCGGCGCCTCCGGATCGAAGAAGACGACGAGATCGATATCGGAAGAGAAATTCAGCTCGTGCGCGCCGAGCTTGCCCATGCCGAGCAGGACCCAGCCCGAACCGTGCGCGGGATCTTTTGGATCCGGCACCTTGAGCTTGCCCTGCCCGTGCGCGTCCAGCAGCAGGAAATCGACCGCAGCGCGCGTTGAGGCATCCGCGAGGACGCTTAGGCGGCGCACCGTCAGCGCGGTCTTGGCCTCGCCGGAAAGGTCGGCGAGCGCGATCAGGAAATGCGCTTCGGCCTTCAATTGCCTGAGCCCCATCATCAGGCTCGATTCCGAAACATTCTCGGCCCGTGGCGAGCGGCCGATCACCTCGCCGATCTCGTTGAGCCGCGCTTCGATCGTCTTGTCGAACAGTGCATCGAGAATGGCTGGACGGCGACGCGCCGCATCGCGCAGGAACGGCGACAGGTCGAAAACGGCGGCGAGCAGATCCTGCAGCGGCCCCCCGCCGGTTAGGAATGTCGCCAGACGGGAAAGGCCGTCTTCCCCGGCGGCGTCCGCGATCTCGGACAATTCCCGCCGGGCATGGTCGCCATCCAGCGGGCGAAGCGCCAGCGTCGGGCGGAGTTGCCATTCGGTCTCGATCTTTTTCTTTGCCATCCTCGCCGCCATCAATGCGTCTCCCGTGCCGGGAAACTCATGACAACGGACAATCCGGGATTGGCGGGCAAAAGATCAAGCCTGCCATTGTGGAAAGTCATGATCGCCTTGGCGAGGCTGAGGCCCAGGCCCGAACCCGGCTGCGAACGGCTCTTTTCCAGCCGCACGAAGCGCTCGGTGGCCCTGGCGCGATCGGTATCGTCGGGAATGCCATGGCCATTGTCGGCGACGGCCAGCTTGACCTCGCCGCCGGCGCGCTCCAGCGTGACGCGCACCTTCGGGCTCTCGGTGGCGTCGGTCGAGTATTTGATTGCGTTGTCGACGATGTTGGACAGCGCCTGGCCGATCAGCTCGCGGTTGCCGTTGATGGTGATGGCTTCCGGCACCGTCGCTTCCAAGGCAACGCCCGCTTCCTCCGCCACCGGTTCGTAAAGCTCAACGACATCGCTCACCGTGGCGGCGAGATCGACCGGACTGGTCGTCTCGGAGGAATAGCCGGCCTCCAGCCGCGAGATCATCAGGATGGCGTTGAAGGTCTTGATGAGCTGGTCGGACTCGGCGATCGTGCTCTCCAGTGCCTGGCGGTAGTCTGTCGTCTTGTGCTTGCCGGCGAGTGTCGCCTCGGCGCGGTTGCGCAGCCTGGTCAGCGGCGTCTTCAGGTCGTGGGCGATGTTGTCGGAGACCTGCTTCAGCCCCTCGTTCAGCATGGCGATGCGGGCGAGCATCGTGTTGAGGTTTTCCGACAGGCGGTCGAATTCGTCGCCGGCGCCGGTCACCGGCAGCCGCCCG
>NZ_JHQR01000420.1 GCF_014843825.1 Mesorhizobium silamurunense | reverse complement strand
GCCGGCGCGCGCCAGTTCGTCCGCGATCTGCACGCCGGAGGAGGATGCGCCGACCACCAGCACGCCGCCGGTGGGCAACGCCTCCGGGCAGCGATATTTTGATGCGTGAATGCTTTGCGGCCCGTTCTTGCCGTCGAGTGTGAACGGGACCATCGGCCGGTCGCAATGCCCGGTCGCCACCACCACGGCCCTGGCCGACCAGTCGCCGGCGCTGGTGGCGAGCGCGAAGCCACCGCCGGTCCACCTGCAGGCGGTGACCTCGACGCCGCATTCGACAGGTACCTGCCAGCGGCTTGCATAGGTTTCGAGATCATGGACGAACGCGTCCTTCGTCCTGAAGCCGTCGGGGTCCGGGCCGTCATAGGGCGAGCCGGGCAGGCCGTTCAGCCAGTTGGGCGTCAAGAGCCTCAGCGATTGCCAGGTCTGCGCGCGCCAGCGCTGGCCGATGCGGCCGCGCTCCAGCACGACATGGTCGATGCCGGCGCGGCCAAGGCAATGGCTGAGCGCAAGCCCGGCCTGCCCGCCGCCGATGATGACAACGTCAGCATGTTTCATGGCTCTGTTCCGAAACCCTGGGAAGAGACGGTCCGGACTTCGCCCGGACCGTCTTCCAGCCCTGCGTCACTGGATGGTCTTGATACCGACCGTGACCGGCACGCCCTTGGTCAGCACGTCGAACACGGCCGAGCGTGCGCGGGCCTGCTCGACAAGCTGCTGGAGCTTCTCGGCCGGCGCGTCGCCCTCGATCTCGAACGAGACCTGGATGTTCTGGAAGCCGTTGCGGACCTCATCCGAGATGCCGAGGATGCCGCGCAGGTCGATATCGCCGTCGACCGAGCACTTGACCTTGGTGAGCTTGATGCCGCGCGCGGCGGCGATGTTGGCGAGCCCCGCCATCAGGCAGCTCGCCAGCCCATGCAGCAGCCATTCGACCGGGGTCGGCGCGTTGTCGGCGCCGCACAGGATCGCAGGATGGTCGCTGTCGGCATAGAAGGGCTTTTCGTGCTTCTGCTCCTGGCCGGCGCCGTAGAAGCCATGCATGACGCTTTTGCTGTGCGTGCCCTCGATCCATTCATTGTGGGCACGGAACTGGAACTTCGCCAGCTCCGGCTGGCCGGCGACGAAGTTGATCGTCGCGAGCAGGTTCGGCGTGTCGACGCCATTGAGCGGAACGCGTGCAGGTTTGGTGTTGGCAGGTTTGGCGTTGGGTTGCATGTGACTACTCCAAGGTTGCTCTTGCGGCTTGGTTGCCGTGACGCTTTCATTTGGCGGTCGAGCGTTTGAACGAGAGTGGGTGCGAGCGTGGAATTTTTGATGCGCCCACCGTGGAAATCGCATTGGGCGTTTCATTTCGCACATGCGCCCGCCGCCGCGATCCAACGCCGGGGAGGCCGGTCGACGGGCAGGGCCAAACGCGAAAACCCCGGCGATACCGGGGGCTTTTGATCGGCCTTCAAGCTGTTCCGGCCGCCGAAGCGCCCCATGCTTCAGTCGCTCATCCCGTCCGTGTCGGAGGGCGCAAGGCGGATCGAGGTGCAGTACTCGATCTGCGAGCGGCTGATGCCGAGATCCTTGAGCATATGGTCCGGCATCGCCTGCAGCGCGGCGCGTTCGCTGCGCAGCTTCATGGCGCGATAGGCCAGGCTGAGTGTGCGCCAGGCAAAGCCCGACAGGCTGAAGCCCGCCCGGCCGGATTCATTGGTTATTCGATCCAAAGTCGTCATTGTCGTCTCCATTCTTTGCGGGCGCGTTCGTTGGCGCGGTCAATGGGGACAATGAGGCATGAGCGAGGGAGCGAGCGTTGGAGCCCGCGTCGAAATTGCCGTGGAATCGTGGGGGCTAAAGCGGGCGAGCGCGTAATCTCCCTCCTTGAGGGGGAGATGGCCGGCAGGCCAGAGGGGGTCGGTCCGACTGGGCTCGGCCTGCTGCGGCAGATTGAGGTTGGCGCTCCACGCGCGGCGACCCCTTTGGCGACATCTCCCCCGCAAGGGGGAGATCGGCGGTTGCGACGTCTTCGCCCTTCCGCCTCACACCCCCTCATTGGACTTCGCCCGGCACAACCCCATATTGAATCCATGGAGCTTTGAGCGTGAGACTCGCGCGGGTGGCCCTTCTGGCAGCGGCCTTCGTGGCCGCCGCGGTTCTTTTCCCCTTCTCCTCGACCGGAATGGCGGCGGAGAGGGTTGCTGTCAGCATCGCGATCGACGGCGCTATCGGTCCGGCGAGCTCGCGCCAGCTCAAGGATGCGCTCAAGGCCGCGTCCGAGCGCAACGCCGCGGTCCTCGTCCTTCAGCTCGACACGCCGGGCGGCCTGGTCACCTCGATGCGCGAGATGATCGCCGACATCCTGGCTTCTCCCGTTCCCGTCATCGGCTATGTCGCGCCGGCCGGCGGTCATGCGGCGAGCGCCGGAACCTATATCCTTTATGCCACCCATGTCGCGGCGATGGCGCCCGGCACCAATCTGGGCGCGGCGACGCCGGTCGAATTCGGCGGGCTGCCCTCGCTTCCCGGCGGCGAGAAGGACAACGGTCCTGGCAAGGACGGTAAGGACAGCGGGCGGCCGCCCGGCGACGCGATGATGGCCAAGGTGACCAATGACGCGGTGGCGCTGATTCGCTCGCTCGCCGAGCTGCGCGGGCGCAACGGCGACTGGGGCGAGAAGGCCGTGCGCGAGGCGGCGAGCCTCTCGGCGAGTGCCGCGCTGCAGGAACATGTCATCGACTTCGTCGCCCGCGACACGACCGAGCTCCTGCAGATGGCCGACGGCCGCACCGTCGACGTGGCCGGCAAGAAGGTGGTGCTGGCCACGAAGGGCTTGGCCGTCGAGACGCTGGATCCCGGCTGGTTCATCCGGCTTCTCTCCGTCATCACCGACCCGAACGTCGCTGTCCTCCTGATGCTGATCGGCTTCTACGGCATCGTCTTCGAGGTCACGAGTCCCGGCGCGGTGGCGCCGGGCGTCATCGGCGCCGTCTGCCTCGTGCTCGCCCTCTACGCTCTCGATCTGCTGCCGATCAACTATACCGGGCTCGCCCTGATGCTGCTCGGTGTCGCCTTCCTTATCGTCGAGGCTTTCAATCCGACGGTGGTGCTGGGGGTCGGAGGCGCGGCCGCCTTCCTGCTCGGCGCGGCCATGCTGCTCAAGATCGAGGGGCCGGGCTTCGCCATATCCTGGGCGATCATCGGTCCTGCCGCGGCGTTGACGCTGGGGCTCGCGCTTTTTGCCGGCAGCTACCTTTGGGCGGCGCGACGCAATCCGCCGCGCATCGGCGGCGAGGCGATGCGCGGCTTGCCCGTGGAGATCCTCGACTGGCAGGGCGGCGAGGGCCATGTGCTGGCGCTCGGCGAGCGCTGGCGGGCGAAGGCCGATGAACCGATCGCGCCGGGGGACCGCGCAGAGGTGACCAGCGTCAGCGATCTCGTGCTGACGGTGCGTCGGCGTGGTGCCGGAAACAACGGGGCGGCAAACGACGGAGCTAAACAATGACAGTCGCTTATGTCGGCTATCTGATCCTCGCGCTGCTGGTGATCATGTTCCTGTCGGCAGCCATCCGCATCCTGAGGGAATATGAGCGCGGCGTGGTCTTCACGCTTGGCCGCTTCACCGGGGTGAAGGGGCCGGGCCTCATCATCCTCGTTCCCTTCATCCAGCAGATGGTGCGGGTGGACCTGCGCGTGGTGGTGCAGGACGTGCCGCCGCAGGACGTCATCTCGCGCGACAACGTCTCGGTGAAGGTCAACGCGGTGCTCTATTTCCGCATCGTCGATGCCGAGCGGGCGATCATCCAGGTCGAGGATTTCATGACCGCCACCAACCAGTTGGCGCAAACCACGCTGCGCTCGGTGCTCGGCAAGCACGAGCTCGACGAGATGCTGGCCGAGCGCGACAAGCTCAACAGCGACATCCAGGAGATCCTCGACCAGCGCACCGACGCCTGGGGCATCAAGGTCTCCAATGTCGAGATCAAGCATGTCGACCTCAACGAGAGCATGATCCGCGCCATCGCCAAGCAGGCCGAGGCGGAACGGCTGCGGCGCGCCAAGGTGATCAACGCCGACGGCGAGCAGCAAGCCGCCGCAAAGCTGGTCGAGGCCGGCAAGATGCTGGCCGAGGAGCCGCAGGCCATGCAGCTGCGCTATTTCGAGGCCCTGCACGACATCGCCGGCGAGCGCTCCTCCACGGTGGTCTTCCCGCTGCCGGTGGATTTGCTCAGCCAGTTCCTGAAGGGGCAGGGGAAATGAGGGCGTGCCGCCACGGCGGCTCGGGCGAAAATCGTTTGCCGATCCAGTCGGCGAAGGCGCGGGTCTTGGCGGCCTGGCCCTTGGCCGAGGGCATGACGACGTAGACCGCGCCCTCGTCGGCCAGCGTCCAGTCCTCCAGGATCGGCACCAGCCGGCCGTCGGTGAGCTCGCGGCCGACCAGCCAGTCGGTGCTCATCATCAGGCCGACGCCCTGCACGGCGGCCTCGACCAGCACCTCGGCGTCGTCGCTGATCAGCGGCCCCGAAACCTCGACGCGCATGCGCCGGCCTTGGCGGTCGGTCATCTCCCAGGCTGGAAAGGTCTGGAAGCCGGTGAAGCCAAGGCAGGAATGATCGAGCAGCGCCTGCGGCGTTTCCGGCCGGCCTCTGCGGGCGAGATAGGAGGGCGCGGCGCAGAGCAGCCGGCGCCGTGTCGCCACCTTGCGCGCCACCAGGCGCGAATCCTCCAGGCTGCCCAGCCGCACGGCGACGTCGAAATTCTCGGCGACGAGATCGACGAAGCGGTTGGAGAATTCGGCCTCGATGCGTACATCCGGGAACTCGGCGAGGAACTGCGGCAGGAACGGGGCTATCCACATG
>NZ_JHQR01000419.1 GCF_014843825.1 Mesorhizobium silamurunense | reverse complement strand
TCCGCCGCCCGTCGCCTCATGGGATCTCTGCCCTGCCAAGCATCCCCCGCAAGGGGGAGATTGGCGCTCCTGAGTCGGCTCCACAAGGGCAGCGCCTCAGAACGAAAACGCTGCCGTTGCCGGGTCAGGCCCGGTGCGGCCGTCGGTCGAGTCCATGCCGCGGATGGTCTGCATGTCGTTCTCATCCAGTTCGAAGTCGAAGACGTCGAAATTGGCGGCAATGCGGTCCTGGTGGACCGACTTCGGGATGACGACCAGCCCTTCCTGCAGGTGCCAGCGGATGATGATTTGCGCCACCGACTTGCCGTGCTTCTTCGCGATCCCCGCAAGTGTCGGGTCGGCGAGCAGCCGGCCGCTGCCCAGCGGGCTCCAGCTTTCGATATGGATGTCGTGCTTCTTGTGGAATTCGCGCTTGTCGCGTTGCTGGAAGCGCGGGTGCAATTCGATCTGGTTGACGACGGGCGTCACGCCGGTCTCGCCGATGATGCGCTCCAGATGGTCCTGATTGAAGTTCGACACGCCGATCGACTTGATGCGGCCGGCTTGCTTGAGCTCGACCAGCGTCTTCCAGGCCTCGACATATTTGTCCTGGCTGGGCACCGGCCAATGGATGAGGAAGAGATCGATCTGGTCGATGCCGAGCTTTTGCATCGTGTCGTCGAAGGCGCGAAGCGCTGCATCGCGCTGGTGGCCGCCGTTGCGCAGCTTCGAGGTGATGAACAGCTCGGACCGCGGCACGCCTGCGGCGCGGATCGCCTCGCCCACGCCTTCCTCGTTGCGGTAGCCCTCGGCGGTGTCGATCAGGCGGTAGCCGGCGTCGATTCCCCAGCGCACGACCTTGGCCGTGATACCCAGATCGACCTGCCACACGCCAAGCCCGATCTGGGGAATGGTGGCGCCGTCGTTCAGTGTTAGCTGTTCAGGCATGGGTGGTTCCTTCTGCACGATGGGTTGGCCCAGCCTATGTAGGCTGCAGTTTGGGGAATGCGAGAGGGTGAGATGTCGGCGGGACAGAGGGGATATTCGTAGAGCGCCTACCCTATTGGTTCCTCGCCCCGAACCTCAGCCCATCCATCAACAGCTTCACCAGCCGTCCCGACCGCTCGCGCCAGTCGGGGGTGTTGGGGGCGGAGTAGATGCCGCCGAGCGCATGCATCACGTCGGAGGCGTCGACATCGGCGCGGATTTTTCCCGAGGCGGCAGCCGCCTCGACCAGGGCTCGCATGGCGCCTGAGACGCGGCCCGACGTATCCGAGAACAGCGTCGAGTTAGCGCTGAGCAGGAGGCGCAGGCTGGTGGCGAGGCCGCGCTTGGTGGCGATGTAGTCGACGAAACGCTGCATCCAGAGCTCCAGCGCGACATCGGCCGGATGCAGCTGAGCGAGTTCGTCGGCCGCCAGGCAGAGCCCTTCCACCTCGCGGCGGTAGACCACCTCGACCAGATGCTCGCGCGTCGGGAAATGCCGGTAGAGGGTGCCGATGCCGACCCCTGCCCGCTTCGCGATCTCCTCCAGCGAGGCGTCGACGCCGTCAGCCGCGAATGCCTGCGCCGCGACCTCGACGAGCTTGTCGCGGTTGCGCTGCGCGTCGGCGCGCAGCGGCTTCTGTGCCGGCGCTTCCTGCTTTTCGGCAGTCTCTGGCTGCTGGTCGGACAGTTTTTTCTCCACTCTCGCAATATGGGGGCTTGAACCCATGCGGGTCAGCCCCCACGTAAATAAACGGAGGCGCCTCCGTTTTAGTGGAGTAGCCTTATCATATAATCAGGGGAAGCGGTATGTCACGTGCTGAAGGACGAAAAGCTTTCCCTGTCCGCTGGAGAAGGGCGGCGTTGGATGCGCGTGATCTGCCCCCTCGTGGGGGAGATGGCCGGCAGGCCAGAGGGGTCGCTGTCCCGCCGGCGTCTCAGTCCGTGTCACATGCTTCCTTGGAAGGGATTTCTGTCGAAGACCATAAACCGCAAACGCCTCGTTCCTTCGCCCCCCTCTGCCCTTTCGGACATCTCCCCCACAAGGGGGAGATTAGCAGCTTCCACGCCTTGCCCCTCTCCTCCCAAGCCCCATTTCCATCCGCCTAGCGTCCAGCAATTGGAGCCCGACGCCCCATGACAAGTCAAACCCACACAGGCCAGACCATCATCGATCCTCCCGAAGACGGCCATTTCAGGAATGGCGGTGCTACTAACGGCTCAATCGCCCAGCCCAGCCCCACCACCTTATCCATCCACCTTACCATCAACGGCCGTGACCATGCGCTCGACATCGAGCCGCGCGTCACGCTGCTCGACGCGTTGCGCGAGCGGCTTCATCTCACCGGCACCAAGAAGGGCTGCGACCAGGGCCAGTGCGGCGCCTGCACCGTGCATGTCGACGGTGAACGCGTGCTTGCCTGCCTGACGCTGGCGGCCCAGGTCGAAGGCCGCTCGATCACCACAATAGAGGGCCTCGCCGACGAGGACGGCACGCTTCATGCCGTGCAGGCCGCCTTCCTCGAGCAGGACGCCTTCCAGTGCGGCTATTGCACGCCGGGACAGATCATGTCGGCGGTGGCCTGCATCCGCGAGGGCCATGCCGGCTCAGATGAGGAGATCCGCGAATACATGGCCGGCAATCTCTGCCGTTGCGGCGCCTATCCGCACATCGTCGCCGCCGTCCGCCAGGCAGCACAGGAGCTTCGCTCATGAGAGATTTTTCCTACGTCCGCGCCGACAGCGTCGAGGCCGCGCGCAACGCCGCGGCGCTTCCCGGCGCCATGCTGCTTGCCGGCGGCACGACGCTGGTCGACCTCGCCAAATGCGGCGTCGCCGAACCCTCGACCGTCATCGACATCAGCCATATCGAGGGGCTCGATGCCATCGAGGTCGACGCCGATCGCGCCGTGATCGGCGCGCTGGCGAAGATGAGCCATGTCGCCGACCATGCCGGTGTGAAGAGCCATTTCCCGGCGGTGTCCGAAGCGCTGTGGCAGGCGGCATCGGCGCAGCTGCGCAACATGGCGACCATCGGCGGCAACCTGATGCAGCGCACGCGCTGCCCTTACTTCCGCGATCCGCAAAACTTCCCGGCCTGCAACAAGCGCGCGCCGGGCAGCGGCTGCTCGGCGATCGGCGGCGTGACGCGCGGCCATGCCGTGCTTGGCGTGAGCGAGGCCTGCATCGCCACCTATCCGGGCGATCTCGCCATCGCGCTGGTCGCTTTCGACGCCGAGATCGATCTCGGCGAGCGCAAGCTCAAGGTCGAAGACTTCTTCCTCGCCCCCGGCGCCACCGCCGAGCAAGAGCACGACATCCGCCCCGGCGAGGTGATCATGGGAATAGAGATCCCCGGCTCGGCTGCCGCGCGGCGCTCGACCTATCTGAAGATCCGCGATCGCCAGTCCTATGAATTCGCAGCCGCAAGTGCCGCCGTCGGGCTGGAGCTCGAAGCCGACGGCCGCACCATCCGCGACATCCGCGTCGCGCTCGGCGGTGTCGCCACCAAGCCGTGGCGGGCTCGCGAAGTCGAAGATGCGCTGAGGGGCAAGCCGCTCGACGAAGCGATCGTGCGCAAGGCGAGCGAGCTCGCCATGGGGGGCGCCGTCGACCATGGCGCCAACCACTACAAAATAGCGCTCGCGCCGCGCGTGATCGCGCGCGCCATCCTCAAATTGGGAGAGACGGCATGACCGTTCATGACATGAAACACGCCGCATCGGACAGCGCGCGCCTCGAAGCCGTCGGCGGGCGCCTGTCGCGCGTTGACGGGCCGGCCAAGATCACCGGCGCGGCGAAATACGCTTTCGAGCAGCAGCTCGAAGGGCTGACGCATGCGGTGCTGGTTAGCGCGACGATTGCCGCCGGCAAGGTGGCGGCCATCGACACGCGCGCGGCCGAAACCGCACCGGGCGTGCTTGCCGTGCTGACGCCCGACACCATCATGGGGCTGAAGGGCGCGTCGGACTGGCTTGGCAACCCGCCATCACAGCCGACCTATTGCCCCCTCGCCCGCGAGGTGACCTTTTCCGGCCAGCACATCGCTGCCGTGGTCGCCGAGACCTTCGAGCAGGCGGTGGCGGCGGCGGCACTCGTCAAGGTCGGCTATGACGAGACGCCGGCCATCGTCGATTTGAGCGACGGCACCGACGGCATCCCGATCGACGCCATGACCAAGGAATGGGGCGACGCCGAAGCTGCCTTCGCCGAAGCGCCGGTGCGCGTCTGCGTGGCCTACAACACGCCGCGCGAGTTCCAGACGGCGATGGAGCCGCACGGGCTGATCGCGCGCTGGGAAGGCGATGAGCTCACCATCTGGGAGCCGAGCCAGTGGCTGGACGGCATGGCGCGCACCTATGCCGAATGGTTTTCGATCCCGTTCGAGAATGTGCGGCTGGTCTCGCCCTATATCGGCGGCGGCTTCGGCTCGAAGGCCCTCGCCCTCGCCCACAGCGCGGTGGCGGCGGCCGCGGCGAAGATGCTTGGACGGCCGGTGAAGCTGGTGCTCAACCGTCCGCAGAATTTCACCTCCTATGGCGGCCGTGCCGCCACACGGCAGACAGTGGCGATCGGCGCCGACCGCGAAGGCCGCATCCAGTCGATCGTGCATCGCGGCGTCAACGAGACGGCCGTCGACGGCATGTGGGTCGAGCCGCTCGGTTCCGTCACCTCGATCATGTACGCCACGCCCAACTTCTCCTCGAAGCAGAATGTGGTGCGGGTGAACACGGTGGTGCCCGGGGCAAAACGCGCGCCGGGCGAGAACCCGAGCGCCTTCGGCATCGAATGCGCCATCGACGAACTCGCCTATGAGCTTGGGCTGGATCCGCTGGAGATCCGGCTGATCAACTATGCCGAGCAGGATCCGCATGCGAAGAAGCCGTGGTCGACACGCCAATTGCGCGAAGCCTTTGCCGCTGGTGCAGAAGCCTTCGGCTGGGCGAAGCGCAGCAACGCGCCGCGCTCGATGCGCGAGGGCCGTCAGCTCATCGGCTGGGGCGTGGCGGCCGGCACCTATCCGGTGCGGCGCGCTCATGGCGAGGCGGTGGTGAAGATCATGGCCGACGGTTCGGTCGAGGTCGAAAGCTCCTCCATCGACATGGGCCAGGGCACCTACACGATCCTGGCGCAGACCGCAGCCGAAACGCTCGGCGTGCCGGTGCAGCAGGTGTCGGTGAAGCTCGGCGATTCGCGCCTCGCCCGCGCCGGCGTCACCGGCGGCTCG
>NZ_JHQR01000416.1 GCF_014843825.1 Mesorhizobium silamurunense | reverse complement strand
CGCCGCAGCGCCGGCAGCCGCGGCGAGGCCTGCCGGTCCGGCGCCGACCACCAGAACGTCGCAATGGTGGTTGATCTGGTCCGCGACCTGGCGCGGCTTCCAATCGCGGTCGACGACACCAAGTCCGGCCATGGCGCGGATGCGCGGCTCGAACAGATGCCAGTCCGGCCACATGAAGGTCTTGTAGTAGAAGGCGGCGGGCAGGAAGCGGGCAACGCGGTCGAGCACCGCGTTGCGGTCCGCCAGCGCCGTCGGCGACGCGTTGACGCTCTTGACGACGATTCCATCGCTCGCCGGCTCGGTCGTTGCCCGCGCATTCGGCACGCGGCCGTCGTCGCTCTCGACATCGACCAGTGCGTTGGGCTCCTCGACGCCGGAACCCCAGATGCCGCGCGGCCGATGATATTTGAAGCTGCGGCCGACGATCGCCTGGCCGCTCGCCAGCAACGCGGAGGCGATCGTGTCGCCGGCGAAGCCCTCGACGCTTCGGCCGTCGAAGGTGAAGGTCAGCGGACGGGCGCGATCGATGTCGCTGCCGCCATTGGGGAGACGCGACGCGCTCATGCGCCGTGCTCCGTTTCGCCGAGCACAGAGGAACCCGAGACCTTGTGGTTGACGCTGTCGCGGCTCATCGCAAAGAACTCGCCGCAGGTCAGGTGCATCCAGATCTCGCGGCTCGGCCCCTTCGGATTGTCGCGCATATGGAGATAGCCGGCCCAGCGCTCGGCCGTCACATCGCCGTCGGGTCTAAGGTTGCCGGCCTCGCCGCCATAGTGAAACTCGCTTTCTTCGCGCGGCCCGCAGAACGGACAGGGAAAGAGCTGCATCTTTTCTACACCTTCAATGGGCAATGCCGGAGCCGGCAGCCTCGTCGATCAGCCGGCCGCGGGCGAAGCGGTCAAGATCGAAAGGCCGGCTGATGTCGTGGTGCCTTCCGGTGGCAAGCAGATGGGCAAGCAGCGTGCCGCCGGCGGGAATCGCCTTGAAGCCGCCAGTGCCCCAGCCGCAATTGAGGAAGAGGCCGGGCAACGGTGATTCGCCGATGATGGGCGAGGAATCCGGAACCACGTCGACGATGCCAGCCCATTGGCGCATCATCTTCAGTTGGCCGAAGATCGGGTACATGTCGAGCATGCCGGCGATCACACCTTCCAGCACCGGCAGGTTGCCGCGCTGGCCATAGGACGGGATGCGGTCGAGCGCGCCGCCGATGACGAGTTCGCCCTTGTCCGACTGGCTGACATAGACGCCCGTGTCCGGTGAGATCACCACCGTGTCGAGGATCGGCTTGACCGGCTCGGATACGCAGGCCTGCAGCGCATAGGAATTGACGGGCAGGCGAAATCTCGCTTTCGCCGCCAGCACCGACGAATGGCCGGCCACGGCCATGCCCGTGCGCTCGGCCCGGATCGCGCCGCGCGTGGTGACGACGCCGCGACAACGTCCATCCTCGACGATGAAATCGGCAATCTCGCAGTTCTGAATGATGTCGACGCCGAGACGGCTTGCCGCGCGCGCGTAACCCCAGGCGACGGCGTCGTGGCGGGCAGTGCCGCCGCTCGGCTGCCATGTGCCGCCATAGACCGGATAGCGGGCGTCCGGGCCGAAATTATAGATCGGCACGACGCGGCGCACGTCCTCGACCGAGAACAATTCGCAATCGATGCCATTGACCTGGATGGCGTTGACGGATCGCGTCGCGGTTTCCATTGCCGCTTCGCTGTGCGCGAGGGTGAGGATGCCGCGCGCGGAAAACATCACATTGTAGTTCAGGTCCTTCGACAGGGTCTTGTAGAGGCTGTGGGCCAGCCCGTAGATCGCCGCGCTTTCGGGATAGAAATAATTCGAGCGCACCACGGTGGTGTTGCGGCCGGTGTTGCCGCCGCCGATCCAGCCCTTCTCGAGCAACGCCACGTTGGTGACGCCGTGGTTCTTGGCGAGATAGTACGCCGTAGCGAGGCCGTGGCCGCCGCCGCCGATGATGATGGCGTCGTAACGCAGCTTCGGCTCGGGCGAGCGCCAGGCCTTTTCCCAGCCGGTCTGGCCGGCGACGCCTTCCTTGAAAAGTGAAAGCGCTGAATAGTGTCTTGTCATGAACTCAAGCCCGCATCGTCACGTGACCGATGTTGCATCGGTGCGAAGGGGCATTGAGACGCCGCGTCAGCGGCGTATTGCCAAACCGACGCTATCAACTCGCCCCGCCCTCGAAAATCCATGATCCATTCCGTCCCGCCGCGGATCGACGAAGGCCGTCAACCTTCGCGCGGCGCGAACTTATCTTGAATGGACACCTGTGTCCATTAGGCAATCGAGCCCGCGCGTCGCACGAGCACGGCACCGGCGATCTGGACCCGAGTGAAATGCGTTTGCGCGCGTCGGGCCGATGGCGGATTTCATTTGCTTGGTGATCCCCCATCGATAGGGCAAACTGCCTGCCGGGCTGTCAGGAGGAGAAATGAGAGCACGCGCAGCGACGGTCGGAGACCTCGAGGATGTTTTCCGCGGCCTGTCCAAGCGAATGTCGGACGAGTACCTGGCGGCCGGCAAGGACAGCAAGGCCGCTTACGACAATCTGATGATGAACCTGAAGGAAGGCCGGGCGCATGCGCTGGTCGAAGGCGACAAGGCCGTCGCCATCATCGCCTGGCATGAGCATGGCGACGCGGCCGACACTCTGTTTGCCGCACAGGAGGATTTCTTCAGAGCCGCAACCGTTCGCTTCTGCAGGCGTCACATCCGCCATATCCAGGCGCTTGCCGGCAACCTGCCCGTACACTCGCGCAGCTGGCTCAATGAACCGGACGTCGCGAAATGGTTCCGGGTCATCGGCTATATCGAGCGAGGACGGGAGAACGGCGCGACCCTGTTCGAGCTGCCGCCCTCTTCCAGCGGCTGAGACGTTCCGGTTATCTCTCGCGCCAGCTTGCACCACGCAGCAATTGGCGGGATGGTGTGGGAAGGCAGCCGGGGCGCTGGCACGCCGAAGATGCATGGCTGCTGGAAATCGAGATGTTGCGCGCTTGCCTGGCCCTTGTCGCCCTTGTTGCCCTGGTGGGACCGACAGAAGCAGGCGAGCGGCCGGCTCATCTCTTCGACCACTCCGATCTGGCGGCCGCCTATTTGGATGAGTCCGATCTTGTGACCGCCTATACGACCGGGATGGCCCGCTACCGTCTTCAGCTCATGGCGCGCACTGGCACGGCCAACCTCGCCGCCCCTCTCGAACCCCTGACTTTGCGACCGGAGTTTCGCCAGCGGACATGGCGCTCTGCCGATGGCAGCCTGCTGCAGGGCTTCTCCGGCAAAGGCGGCTTCCGGCTGACCGTCGGCAACTGCCTTGCCCGCATCTGCGCGGCCAGCGAGTGCAGCGAGGCCGGCTGGCCGGTCTATGCCTGCAGCGACGGCCGCAAGCGCAAGATGTCGGTCAAGAGCTTCGTGACCGCAACCTTCGACGGCGTCCCTTACCGGCGGTTGAGCGCTCCGCCGGAACCATGACCCGCAACGCGCCGGCTGCCGCTCCTCCAAAGGCCGGCTCTACTCCACCCGGCTGCCTGCGCCGTCCGATTGACTGTCAGCGGCGGCGCAACAGCCACATCAGCACCGGACCGCCGATGAGCGTGGCAACGAGGCCGGCCGGAATCTGGCGCGGGAAGATGGCTATGCGGCCGATCCAGTCGGCCAGGACCATGATCAGCGCGCCGGCAAGCACGGCGCCGACGGCCTGCGGCAAGGCGCGCGCAAGGCCGAGGCGCCGGGCGAGATGCGGCGCCATCAGGCCGATGAAGGTCAGCGGACCGACGATCAGGGTGGCGGCGGCGGTCAGTACGGCAACCGTCAGCAGCACCAGGAGCCGGGTGCCGGCCACATCGACGCCAAGCGCGTGCAGCGCCGGCGTGCCCAGGGGCAGCATGTCGAGCCAGCGGACGAACAAGGGCGCCGTCGGCAAAAGGCAAAGCGCGACCGACGCGGTCATAACCGCCGAGCCTTGATCGACACCATAGGTCGAGCCGGTCAGCCAGTTGATGAGCAGCATGGCGCGCGGGTCGCCGGTGGCGGTGAGCACCAAAATCAGCGCGTCGAAGAGGGCCGTCAGCGCGACGCCGGCAAGCAGCAGCCGCTCCGGCGCGTAGGCGGCACGGCGGCCGATGGCGAGCACGGCAAGCAAGGTGGCGAAGGCGCCGATGGCGGCAGCCGCGGTCTGCACGGGACGACCCGGATCGGAGACGGAAAACATCGCCACCACCATGCCGAGCGCGGCACCGGCGCTGATACCGAGAACCTCCGGGCTCGCCATCGGATTGCCGGTCAGACGCTGCATCATCAACCCGGCGAGCGCCAGCATGGCGCCGGCGGAAAGTGCGGCAAGCACGCGCGGCCATCGCCATGACAGCAAAGGCCGCATTTGATCGCCGAAGGCAAAGCTCCACCCGTCCGGCCCGGGTCCGCAAAACACGGCAAGCACCAGAACCACAAGCAAGGCAAGGCCGATCGCCCCCAGCAGGATGCCAGGGCGCCGTATCCTGGGCAGATGCTCCGCGGCGAGCACCGGAAGTTCGGCGCCGAGGCTGAGGCGGGGCAGTAGCCACAGCAGCAGCGGCGCGCCGAGCAGCGCGGTGATGGCACCGGTCGGTAGCAGGTCGCCCTGCGGCCCGGTCGCCAACTGCATCGCCTGGTCGGCGGCCC
>NZ_JHQR01000414.1 GCF_014843825.1 Mesorhizobium silamurunense | reverse complement strand
GCCAGCTCGCCGGCCTCGGCCAGCGCTTCGGTCTCGGCATGCGGCCGGCCGCCAACAGCAGTCACACCGGTGCCGATGATCATCGGGCCAGCGCCGTCGTCGCGCACGATAATCGTGCCGACGGAAGGGTTGGTCGAAGTGCGGCCGGCGTTGCGGCGCGACAGCCTGATGGCGGCCGCCATGAAGCGGCGGTCAAGGGCCGCTTGATCGGCCTCGGTCAGTCGAGATCCAGCCATGATCAGCCGGCGTCCTCCTCGGTCTTTTCCTCGTCGCCTTTCAGCTCGCCCAGCAATTCGTGAAAATCCTTGGCTTCACGGAAATTGCGATAGACCGAGGCGAAGCGGACATAAGCGACGTCGTCGAGCGACTTCAATGCCTCCATGACCAGCCGGCCGACCTCGCCGGAGGCCACTTCCGTCTCGCCGGAGCTTTCGAGCTGGCGCACGATGCCGGTCACCGCGCGGTCGATGCGCTCGGGGTCGACGTTGCGCTTGCGGACCGCGATCTCGACCGAGCGCAAAAGCTTGTCGCGATCGAACGGCACCTTGCGGCCAGACTTCTTGATGACGACGAGATCGCGCAGCTGCACGCGTTCGAAGGTGGTGAAGCGGCCGCCGCAATCCGGACAGACGCGGCGCCTGCGGATCGCCGCGCCATCCTCGGCGGGACGCGAATCCTTCACCTGCGTATCTTCGGACTGGCAATAGGGGCAGCGCATGGAGAGCCTTCGGTTCGCGATTCTAGAGCATGATCCCGAAAAGTTGCAGACTTTTCGGAGAAGATCATGCTTCAAAAACAAAATCTTAGAGCGAGATGGCGATCCAAGGAAGCGCCATCTCGCTCTAGTGGGCGAAAGGCTTAGAGCCTTTTAAGCCTCAGAGATAGCGAGGCGCGAGGAAGATTGCCAGCGCCCTGCCCGACCGGCCGTCGTGTCAGGGCGTGACGTCCTTTGTCTGGAACCCACAGGACGTGCCGAGATTGCGATAGGCCTTGGTGAAGCCGTCCATCGGGATGCTGGCGACGGTCTGCGTGCCGAAGACGACGTCGAGCGAGGTGACTTTTCGCATGGCGCGCAGCAAGGCGAGGCTGGTCTTGGCCTGGTTGTCGACCGTCCAGCTTGGTCGGCCGTTGACGGCATCGTTCGAATAGACTTTCGCGGAAACCTTGACGCCGGGATCGCCGAAGGTCGCGGCGATGTTCTTGCCGGTCGGCAGGTCCTTGTTGTCGACAGTGATCATGATCGCGGGATAGGCATCGGGCGGCAGGGCGTCGCCGGTCGAGATCGACAGCGTGAGAGTGCCCGCATTGCCGATGCCGTCGACGAAAGCCGTGGAGGCTGCGCAGGTCTTGTGCGCGTCCTGCCCGGTATCGAGCGTGTCAAAGATAGTCGTCCACCTGCCGAAGGTGCTGGTCGCCGGCAAACTCGAATCCGGCTGTGCTTGCTGCTGGGCGACCGCGCCGGACACAGTGAAACCGGCCAGCGAGCCGAACAGGGCCACGGCGGCAAGACGGAAAATGCGCATCATCAAGTCTCCAGTTCGGAGCGCCGTCCAATCAGGACGGCGCTCTGCCGGCGGATAAAAGATGACGCGCGGCGCTCGGTCAACCAAGCGGGGGGGTCAACCAAGATAGGGGTAGAGCGGGAAACGATCGGTCAGCGCCGTGACCTTGGCCTTGACCGCAGCCTCGACCGCCGCATTGCCTTCGTCCGAATTCGCCACCTTCAGCCCGTCCAGCACCTCGGCGATCAGCTTGCCGATCTCGCGGAACTCAGCCTGACCGAAGCCCCGCGTGGTGCCTGCCGGTGTGCCGAGACGGACACCGGAGGTGACGAACGGCTTTTCCGGATCGAAGGGGATGCCGTTCTTGTTGCAGGTGATGTTGGCGCGCCCGAGTGCGGCCTCGGCGCGCTTGCCGGTGGCGTTCTTCGGACGCAGGTCGACCAGCATCAGATGGTTGTCGGTGCCGCCCGAGACGATGTCGAGGCCGGTTTCCTGCAGGCTCGAAGCCAGCGCCTTGGCGTTGGCGACGATGCTCTCGGCATAGGCCTTGAAGCTCGGCTTGAGCGCCTCGCCGAGCGCCACCGCCTTGGCGGCGATGACATGCATCAGCGGGCCGCCCTGAAGCCCCGGAAAGACGGCCGAATTCATCTTCTTGGCGATCTCCTCGTCGTTGCACAGGATCATGCCGCCGCGCGGGCCGCGCAGCGACTTGTGCGTGGTCGTGGTCACGACATGGGCATGGGGCAGCGGCGACGGGTGCATGCCGCCGGCGACGAGGCCGGCGATGTGGGCCATATCGACCATCAGATAAGCACCGACCGCATCGGCAATCTCGCGAAAACGCTTCCAGTCCCAGATGCGCGAATAGGCGGTGCCGCCGGCCAGGATCAGCTTCGGCTTGGTCTCGTGCGCGGTCTTCTCGATCGCGTCCATGTCGAGCAGATGATCGTCCTTGCGCACGCCGTAGGAGACGACCTTGAACCACTTGCCGCTCATGTTGACCGGCGAGCCGTGGGTGAGATGGCCGCCGGAATTCAAGTCGAGGCCCATGAAGGTGTCGCAGGGCTGCAAGAGCGCTAGGAACACGGCCTGGTTCATCTGGCTGCCGGAGTTCGGCTGAACGTTGGCGAAGTTGCACCCGAACAGCTTCTTGGCGCGCTCGATGGCCAGTTCCTCGGCCACATCGACGAACTGGCAGCCGCCATAGTAGCGCTTGCCCGGATAGCCCTCGGCATATTTGTTGGTCATGATCGACCCCTGCGCCTCGAGCACGGCGCGGGACACGATGTTTTCCGAGGCGATCAGCTCGATCTCATGGCGCTGGCGGCCAAGCTCGTTGCGGATGGCGCCGAAAATTTCCGGATCGGCATCGGCAAGCGTGGTCTCGAAGAAGGATTCGAATTTGCTGGAGGCTGCCGCGGCATTTGACATGGCTTGCTTTCCCTTGGGGCCGGAGGTCTTGCGAGGTCGCCGCGCCATTAACACAGTTGTTTGGAGCCCGCCACGTTTGCGGCGCGAAATTTGCTGGTCGGATTGCGCCAAAGCAAATCGGCTGAAACGTTATTTCCTGTCCTGCCGGCTCTTGAGCAGGGCTTCGGTCAGCGTGATCTCGGAAAACAGCGCCCGCATCGTGTGGTCGTTGATTTCGCGGCTGCGGAACATGGCGCGCACGGCGGCGCGCTCCGCCTCGATGCCGGCGCGCCTCAACTCCAGCTCCAGCCGTCCTGCTTCGCGCGCCTCGGCGCGCGCTTCATCGGCTTCGTC
>NZ_JHQR01000418.1 GCF_014843825.1 Mesorhizobium silamurunense | reverse complement strand
ACCGTTACCTATGTCTTCGGGCTGTACACGAGCCTGGGCGGAGCATCTCGTGGGATTTGTGTCGGGTGAGAATGGGCCTGGTTAGGTCTGTCGAGATTCAGGTCAGGCCGGCTCTATGCCCAATGCCCAAGCACAGCCGCCAGCGAGATCGCGACCATGGCAAGCAGCGCCAGCTTCCAGAAATCGCTGCGGCGCTTCAGCCCCGGCCAGCCGAGCGGCTTGATGATCTGGATCAGCATGATGCCGATGATGACAAGGGCGAGAAGTTTCGTCATGCCGCCTTTGATCAGTATCGCCAGCGGCTGTCAAAGCGGTTCTTGAGGCTTCCGGCAGCCGCATCGCTCCTGACAAACAACCGGGTTGCCCAGGGCCGCGCCAATCTTTCCAAGGCCTGCTCCGGGCGCTTGCCAGGCTCCTGACAGACTGCTGTCAGCAGGGGTGTGAGATACTCCTCTCATCGAAAAAGAGGAGTCTGGTCATGAACGGTTTTACGATACTGCGTAGCGTGCAGCACTATGTCGGCAAGATCCGCACCGTGCGGAACGAGATCCGCACCCAGCGTTTCCTAAACACTTTACCGGCGGACATTCGCAAAGACATCGGTTGGCCGGACCTTTATAATGGTCGCGTGCGTGAGAACTGAAATTTTTCGGCGCATGACTTGGATAGCGGCCGTGCCGCGCCCAGATGTAATGTCGGTTGAAACGCTGGGTTTCAGGAAAGACGCCGTTGTCTCGTGGTGGAGTGGCTGCAGCCTCCTGACAGTATGTTGTCAGGAGGCCTGCGTTATTGAAGCAGTTTCAAACCTGCGGGAACCGATTTTGGGACCGCGGCATGCATAGAACCGAAACCAAGGGGTCAAACGATGCGCCGCGCCGACAGGCTCTTTCAGATCGTCCAGCATCTGCGTGGCGGCCGGCTGGTCACCGCTCAGAAGCTCGGCACGTGGCTCGAGGTTTCCGAGCGAACGATCTATCGCGACATAGCCGACCTGCAATCGACCGGCGTGCCGATCGACGGCGAGGCGGGTGTCGGCTACATGATGAGGGAGGGTTTCGACCTTCCGCCGCTGATGTTCACGCGTGACGAGATCGTGGCGTTGGTTGCCGGCGCTCGCATGGTGCGTGCCTTCGGCGGCGCAGCGATGGCAAGGGCCGCCGACGAGGCGCTGGTCAAGATCGGCGCCGTGCTGCCCGACACGGAAAAGGACCGCATCGCCCGCACCGAGATCCACACGCCGATGTGGGTGGTGAGCGATGCCGCGCGGGAAGCGATCGATCTGATCGAGCGCGCCATCGAAAAGCGCCAGGTGCTGACCATCGATTATTCCGATGAAGCCGGACGTGGCACCGCGCGCGACATCCGGCCCTTGGGCCTGTGGTTCTGGGGCAAGGTTTGGACCTTGGTCGCCTGGTGCGAGATGCGCGACGATTTCCGCGCCTTCCGCATCGACCGCATCGCCTCGGTGGTGATTGCCGGCCGCATCTTCAAGCCGGAGCGCGGCAAGCAGCTTGCCGATTTCTACCGCGCCGTGGAGCGCAGCGAGGATTACGGCATGGCCCCGGACCGCGCCGCGCGGACATAGGTCCTCCCAAGCGACTGTCCGATAAAAAAGCCCGCTCAAGGCGGGCTTTTTTATCGAGTGTGGAACTGCTTATTCTTCGTCCTCGGGCTTGTCCTTCGACTTCAGCGCCGAAAGCTTGGCGAAGACGGCGTTGGCATCGAG
Organism: Mesorhizobium silamurunense; assembly: GCF_014843825.1. Classification (GTDB taxonomy): domain Bacteria; phylum Pseudomonadota; class Alphaproteobacteria; order Rhizobiales; family Rhizobiaceae; genus Mesorhizobium; species Mesorhizobium silamurunense. Next base: position 2,126 of record NZ_JHQR01000418.1, on the reverse strand, counting down.
CTCCTGGTCCTCATCTTTCGGCTTTTCCGGAGCGGGCACAAGCCGTTCCGTCAGCGCCGCCGGAAGCAGCGTGTCGCCGGCGACCGGCTGCGCCTGTTCGCGACCGCGCGAGGCGCGGTTTACTTCCAGGTCGAGGTCGATCTGCGAGGTCAGGCCCAGCGTCACCGGATCCATTGGCTGCAGGTTGGCCGAGTTCCAGTGCTTGCGCTCGCGGATCTGCTCGATCGTCGATTTGGTCGTGCCGACCAGCCGCGCGATCTGCGCGTCCTTGAGCTCGGGGTGGTTGCGCACCAGCCACAGGATGGCGTTCGGCCGGTCCTGGCGCTTCGACAGCGGGGTGTAGCGCGGCCCCTTGCGCTTCGACTCCGGCACCCGCACCTTGGGGTCGGACAGTTTCAGGCGATGGTTCGGGTCCTTCTCGCCGCGCGCGATCTCGTCGCGGGTGAGCTGGCCGGTCATGATCGGGTCCATGCCCTTGATCCCCTGCGCCGACTCGCCGTCCGCGATTGCCTTGACCTCCAGCGGATGCAGCCCGCAGAACTGCGCGATCTGCTCGAAGGAGAGCGCGGTGTTGTCGACCAGCCAGACGGCGGTCGCCTTGGGCATCAGCAGCGTATTGGCCATTTCAAAAATCCTTCTCGTTCGCCCGCGTTCCCGCGCGGGCGGTGGTTTTAGAGCCACCAAAATGGGAAATTCGCGGCCTGTATAAACGCTCCGTCACGATTTCGCAATGTTTTTGGGAAAGGCACGCCAGGCGACCCGAAAAAGACAAAACCCGCTGGACGGGGTCCAGCGGGTTCGGAACCGGAGACGAGCAAGCGTCTGCGACGGCTCTGGCTTCGAGGCCGCAGCCCGGCCTTGCGGCCGGGTCGCGCTTGAAATCAAAGAGCCTGGCGGGCGATACGCTCAATGTCGGCGCGGTTGATGCCGAGGTCGTTCAGCTGCCGGGCGTTCAGCTTGTTCAGCTCACGCACGGTCTCGTTGTAAAGGCGCCAGTTGCGGAAAGCGCGGATCGGGTTCATGTCAGTCCTCCATTCGTGGGGTCAATTGTTTCGATGCCGCGTAAATAGGCACCCTTGCCCACAAATTGAACGGACGCTTTTGCATGGCGGCAATGCATTTTGTGCATTGCAGCATTAAGCTTTATTGAACCTGTCGCTGGCGGTGCGCCTAGGATGTGTCGGATTCAGGTCAGGCCGAGCCGAAAATGGTGGCTACCGAGAACCGGAGCGGAGCGTACTTAACGCACATATGAGCACCGGAAGCGCAGGAAGCCGTCATTTGCAGGCCGGCATCACCTGAATCTCGGCGCATCCTAGCCGACGTCGAGCACGATCTTGCCGATATGCTCGCCCTCTTCCATGCGCTCATGCGCTCGCCAGGCTTCCGTCAGCGGGAAGATCATGTCCATGACCGGAGCGACCTTGCGGGTGCCGAGCAGCGGCCAAACCTGGGCCTCGAGAGCAGCCGCGATGGCCGCCTTGAATTCGACGGTGCGTGGCCTGAGCGTCGAGCCGGTATGGACAAGGCGTTTGACCATCAGTTTTGAGAAGTCGGCGGTCGCGACGGCGCCGGCCTGCACGGCGATCTGAACGATGCGACCTTCAACTGCCGCCGCCGAATAATTGCGCCCCACATAGTCGCCACCGACCATGTCGAGGATGACATCGGCGCCATTGCCGCCGGTCGCGTCCTTGACCTCGGCGACGAAGTCCTGCTCGCGGTAATTGATCACCCGGTCGGCGCCGAGCTTCAGGCAGGCATCGCATTTCTCCTTGCTGCCGGCGGTGGTAATGACATAGGCGCCGAACGCCGAGGCCAGCTGTATGGCGGTGGTGCCGATGCCGGATGAGCCGCCATGGACGAGCAGCGTCTCGCCCTTCTTCAGCCCGCCGCGCTCGAAAACATTGTGCCAGACGGTGAAATAGTTCTCCGGCACGGCGGCGGCCTCCGAATAGGTGAAGCCTGCCGGGATCGGCAGCACGCTGCCGGCATGGACCTTGACATATTCGGCATAGCCGCCGCCCGGTGTCAGCGCGCAGACCCGGTCGCCGATGCGCCAGCGCGATATCTCGTCGCCGAGCGCGGCGACCTCGCCAGCCGCCTCGAGACCGGGCAGGTCCGAG
>NZ_JHQR01000413.1 GCF_014843825.1 Mesorhizobium silamurunense | reverse complement strand
GGAAAGGAGAACATCGCTCGTCTCGCGCGTCTGCATGCAATCAGCCTTCACTCAGTGTTGCCGCATCTCAATTTGCAAAGGCCGTGCCAGCGCGCTCATCGCGCAATAAGCGCATGATTAGGCTTCGAAAAACCGCCATTTGCTCGAGATGGCCGGTTGTATTGAACCCGACATGTCTTGTGTTCGCTGTCAGGTCTTGGACACACATCACCCGAGCTTGAAGGCGGTTCCGCACGGCGCCGCTTGGGGCCTTTCCGGGCGGTGCCGACTGCACATTTGACGTCTTCGAGCGCGTATTGCGCGAGGAAACCCGACGCCAATTCGACGCCATTCGGCAGCGCTGCAGCACGCTGCCATGCTTGCTCAGGCGCCATGCGCATGGGCAACTATGCCGATCCGGGATGCGTCAGAGCGCGCAAGCCGTCGCCCTGCCTTGCCTGCTGCTCGTCGCGTCACCCGTTCGCGCGACCGTCTCCGTGCTCTCTTCAAAGACCATCCCCTGCGGCTGGCTTGTTGACCTATGGGCGGATCCGGCCCGCCCGAAACCCTCGCCAACAGCTTTTTTCCCCGCCGCCTGCGGCGGCTTCCTCGCGCCGCTTCGCTTCAAAAAAGCTGCCCGCTCGGGTCCTGCGCTGCCGCTGTGGCCCTGTCGGGTTCGGGCGGTCCCGACGCGCCCATCACGGTCCGCCATCGCAGGGGAATGGTCCCCGGCGACAGCAAAAGGAGACTTCAAATGACCGCGATCGGTTACGTCACTAGCCAAGAAAACGGCGGCTACAAGGGCCAGCTCAAGACGCTCAGCGTCCGCGCCGACATCGACATCGTGCCCAATCAGGCCAAGAGCGCCGACAACCATCCCGACTTCCGGGTGCTGACGCAAGGGGTCGAAGTGGGTGCCGGCTGGATCCGTACCGGCGAGACCTCTGGCAAGGACTATGTGAGCCTGTCGATCGCCGCCCCGGAGTTCGGCCCGCGCAAGCTCTACGCCAATCTCGGCCGCGCCGCCGGCCAGGACGATGACGACACCTACGCCATCATCTGGAATCCGGCCGACTGAACGGCCGAACTCGTGCCTCGCGCCGCAATCGGCGCGGGGCACTTTCCAGGTTTCTCCTGCGAAGCTCGCCACTCCAAGGGGCGGCGAAAACTCTCCCCCGACTCTTCGCCCGTCCCCGAGACGACCTCGCTCGCCCATCCTCGCCTTCGCTTCTCCTTAAGCGAAACGAGGACCATAATGGACGACGAAAACGAACGCGCGGCCCGCGCCAAGAAGGGCAGCCCGTTTCTCAACACAGCCCAAGCCGCCTTCTATATCGGGCTCTCCCAGCGCACGCTGGAAAAGATGCGGCTCAAGGGCGGCGGCCCGAAATTCCGTAAGCACGGCCGCTATGTCCGCTACCACATCGACGAGCTCGACGACTGGTCGAAAGGCCGCTCGCAGGACGCTACGCCCGAAGATGGCGACGCCGGTCCTACCGCTGCCGGCGAGGGAGGCCGCTCATGAGCCGGCGCGCTTCCATCCGTCTGATCGGCAGCCGCCTGCGGCGCATCCGGGCGCGCAACACGATCATCATTGCCGCGTTTGGCCTCGGTCTGATCGGCTTCGCCGACTTCGTCAAGCCATCGCCCTGGCTGGTCTGGAACGCCTCAGCAAGCGCGCCCGTCGGCCTTTATCGCATCGCGGCTGGACCACCCGCGCGTGGCGATCTCGTGCTCGTCTTGCCACCAAAATCGGTTGCCGATCTCGCCGCCGAACGCGGCTATCTGCCTCGCAATGTGCCGCTGGTGAAGCGCCTTGCCGCGCTGCCGGCAGAGCATGTATGCGCCTTCAACGACGCCATCATCATCGGCGGCGAGATCGCCGCCCGCCGGCTCGCAACCGACGCCAAAGGCCGTACGCTGCCATGGTGGAACGGGTGCCGCAAGCTCGCTGACGATGAGCTTTTCCTGCTCGGCGACGACGCGGACCGATCCTTCGACAGCCGCTATTTCGGGCCGGTGCCGGCCGCAAATATCACCGGGAGGCTCGTGCCGCTATGGACCGAGTGACCCTCTTGATGCTCGGCATGATCGCTATTGCGCCATGCGCCTGTTCCGCCTCGACCGGCGCTAAGCCGGCCGTCATCTCCCGTGATCCGCAACTTCAACGATGGCAGGAGTTCGTAGCGGAAGCAAGCAGACGCTTCCGCATTCCCAAAGCCTGGATTTACGCCGTCATGAATGCTGAAAGCAGCGGCAAGGCCCTGCTCGACAGCCGCCCCATCACTTCACGCGCCGGCGCGATGGGCCTCATGCTGGTGATGCCTGGCACCTATCAGGATATGCGTGTCGAATACGGTCTGGGACCGGATCCGCACGATCCGCGCGACAGTATTTTGGCCGGGACCGCCTATCTGCGCGCCATGTATGACCGCTTCGGATTCCCAGGTCTGTTTGCCGCCTACAACGCCGGACCGGAGGGCTACGCAAGCCATTTGAAGCGTGGCAAGCCGCTGCCAAGGGAGACCGTTGACTACCTCAAACAGCTCAAGGCGACGGGGGTTTCGGCGAATGACATGAACGAATTCAAAGGTAAATCCGCCGCTTCAACGGGGCCAAACGCTCCCTCCAGACGCTCGCTCTTCTTCTTTCATGATGGTGTTCGCGCCCGCCACGGGAACGGCGATCTCTTCGTGCCGCTCGGGACGGATGGCGCGCGGCCGAAGAAGCCGGATCGCTAGCAATGTGCGGGGCGGGGGGTGTCCTGGAGGGGAGGGCGCGTAAGGCAAGATAAAGGCAGCGCCTCCAGGAGGCGGTCAAGTGCCTGTCTGCACATCGTTTTTGCCGGAGGCTGCCGGTGGCGCCAGGAGGGCGCGGCGCACAAGTCTCTGATTTTGCTTCAATTATTGAGGAGGCTGGCGTGACAGACGACGAGTTCAGGCCGAAGCTTGGCAAAATCGGGTCGCGCGGTTCGAAGGCTGGTAAACGCTTCGCCAGCCAGGTCCGAGCGGCGGTCAACAGAGCAGGCGGTAGATCCCAGGGCGCCGGCTGCTTCGCCGGGAGCCGGGTAGGGCGCGGCGGGCCAGCGGCCACCCTGCTGAAATCGCGCGACCGCCATGCCGCCTTCCGGCAGCGGCGCGTCGTCGTCAAGGTACGGGTCGTCAAGCTGGCCGGCAAGGGTGCGGACGGAGCGCGTGCACACCTCCGCTATCTGCAGCGCGACGGCGTTACCCGGGAAGGCGAGCCTGGCGAGCTCTATGGTGCCGACAGCGACCACGTCGATGGCAAGGCCTTCATCGATCGTGCCGGCGGTGACCGGCATCAGTTTCGCTTCATCGTCGCAGCCGAAGACGGCATTGAATACGACGACCTCAAGCCACTCACACGGCGCCTGATGACACAGATGGAGGAAGATCTCGGCACCAAGCTCGATTGGGTTGCCGTCGACCATTTCAACACCGGTCACCCGCATACGCACATCATCGTCCGCGGCAAGGACGAGCGGGGCGAGAATCTCGTCATCGCGCGGGAGTACATCTCCTCTGGCCTGCGAGAGCGGGCGGCCGAGCTGGTCAGCCTCGACCTCGGCCCGCGCACCGATCGTGAGATCGAGCAGCGCCTTCGCCAGGAGATGGAGCAGGAACGCTTCACCAGTATCGACCGGCAGCTGCTTAGAATGCGCGACGAGTACGGGAAAGTCTCGACAGATGGCCGCGACGCCTTTCGCCAAACACTGTATCAGGGTCGGCTGCGCAAGCTCGAGCGGATGGAGCTGGCCGAGGAAGTGGGCTCCGGTCGCTGGCGGTTGGATGACGAGCTCGAAGCCACGCTACGTCGCATTGGCGAGCGCGGTGACATCATTAAGACCCTGCACCGTGAACTGGCCGCAAAGGGACTCGCCCGCAGTGCTGCCGATTACAATGTCCGTGATTGGTCGGGAGCGGAGACGGAGCCCGTGGTCGGTCGCGTTGTAGCGCGCGGGCTGTCGGACGAGATCAACGATCGGCATTATCTTGTAGTCGACGGTGTCGACGGCAGAACTCACTACCTGGACATCGGCAAAGGCGAGGCGACAGAGCCGACGCCCGACGGCTGCATCGTGCGTGTCACGCCAAGGGGTACAGAGCCGCGGCAAGTCGATCGGACGATCGCCGACATCGCCGCCGCGCATGGCGGGCGATACAACCTCGATATCCATCTGAAGCACGACGCGTCAGCCACCGCACGCTATGCCGAAACGCATGTGCGGCGACTAGAGGCGATCCGGCGCGTCACTGGTGGCGTGGAGCGCCAGCCGGACGGCACCTGGATCATTGCGCCGGATCATCTCCACCGCGTTTCCGATTACGAGCGGCAGCGGGCCAGGGTTGAGCCTGTCGTTGTCGACAAGCTCTCGTCGTTGCCCGTGGAGCGCCAAGTAAACTTCGACGGCGCCACATGGATTGACCGCGAGTTGGTCTCCGATGCGCCGAAGTCCTTGCGCAACTCTGGCTTTGGCCGTGAGGTACAGGAAGCGCAAGCCCGCCGGCGGCAGTGGCTGATTGCTCAAGGCCTCGCTCAGGAAGACCAAGACCGGATCGTCTATCGCGCCAACATGATTTCGATCCTGCGCCAGCGCGAGCTTAGCCGGGTTGCCGGTCAGCTGTCGGACGAGCTCGGGCTGCACTATGCCGAAGCTCAGCCTGGAGATCGGATAGTGGGCACGCTACGTCGATCCGTTGACCTTGCCAGCGGCAAGTACGCTGTTATCGAGAACTCGCGCGAGTTCACGCTGGTGCCATGGCGGCCATTGCTCGAGCAGCACATGGGCAAGGAGGTTTCCGGGATGGCGAGCTGGGAGGGTATTTCATGGACTATCGGGCGGCAGAGGAGCGGGCCGGGTGTTTCGTGAGATGGCTGCATCTGCCCAGGTGCTTGTCGAGGCGTAGATGGTTAGCCGGAACGACGAAGTCGTTGAGTGTTAAGCGATTGATAATGCAACATTATCGTTCGTTTTGGTGCGCCGACAGGCTGTGCGTTTTGGCGCGAAAACCATGGCACAAAGCGCACCGCCACTTTACCCTCCAAAACCATGATTCGCCTCGATCCCGCGATTGCCAGCTTCGCCCCGTTGCCGACCGTGCCGGCATGGGCGATGGCCAACGGCGCCGTGCCGAGCGACGCCGACGCCGCCTTTCGGGCCGGGGCCGCCTTG
>NZ_JHQR01000415.1 GCF_014843825.1 Mesorhizobium silamurunense | reverse complement strand
GCGCCAGGAAGCGGAGCGGCGCAAATGGGAGCGGCTGCGGGCGCCGCAGGTGATCGCCGACAATGCCGCTCCCAACGACGGGGCAGCGAACCCGGGCGACAGCGCGCGCGACGGCACGGGGCAGCAGGAGGACGACCCGAACCGGCGGTTTCTGGCCAGCGTCGCGAACGCCGGTGTCGACGTGGCGAAGGCCATCAAGAATGACCGCATCGACGCACTCGTCGCGCAGGGGACCCTCATCCGCGGCGTTCTCGAGACCGCGGTGCAAAGTGATCTTCCCGGCATGGTGCGCGCGGTGACCACCGAAAATGTCTGGTCCTTCGACGGCCGGCGCATCCTTATTCCCGCCGGCAGTCATCTCGTCGGCGAATACAAATCCGGCATCACTCAAGGCCAGACCCGCGTCTTCATCGTCTGGACGCGGATGCTGCGGTCGGATGGGGTGTCGGTGCAGCTCGGATCGATCGGCACCGACGACCTCGGCCGCGCCGGCAATGCCGGATTTGTCGACAATCACTATGTCGAGCGGTTTGGTTCAGCGATCATGCTCTCGGTCGTTGGCGGTTTCTCCCAATTCCTGAGCGGCCTTGGCCAAAACGCTAGCAACACCGGCGGCACGACGATCACCACAACCGATCCGGTGACCGGTGTGGTCACCACGACCCAGACCGGCGCCAATCAGAACCAACAGGCGCTTCAGGCCCGCCAAATCGCCGCGCAGAACGTCTCGCAGACCCTGACCAACATCGCGCAAGACGCGCTTAAAAACTCCATCAACATCCCTCCCACCATTTACCTCGACCAGGGCACCCGGATCATCGTCTTCGTCAGACGCGACCTCGATTTCTCGGCACTCTATCCCGATCCGGTCAAGGAGGCGCTTCAGGAGCTCAAACGTGAACGTTCCGGCTCGAAACCAGACGATCTTTCTCGATAAAGCGCTCGGCCCGATCCGGCCCTGGCTTGACGACGACCAGGTGGTCGAAATCTGTGTCAACGGACCGGGCGCGGTCTGGGTGGAGCGCTTCGGCCAATCCGCCATGGAGTATCATGATGTTCCGGAACTGACCGAAACGGCGATCCGGCATCTGGCCGAACGCGTTGCGGGCTTCTCCGGCCAAAGCATCAACGAAGAGCACCCGCTTCTGTCGGCAGCACTTCCCACAGGCGAACGGTTTCAGGGCGTCATGCCGCCGGCGACGACCGGGGGAGGGGCCTTCGCCATTCGCAAGCAGGTCATCAAAGACATGCGCCTCGGCGACTACCGCAAGCTCGGCTCCTTCGAAAAGGTTGTGACCGCGACGGGCGCCACGTTGTCCGAGGTCGACCACACCCTGTGCGCGCATCTCGACGCAGGCCGCATCGAGGATTTCATCCGCCTCGCTGTCGTCAACCGCTATTCGATCCTGCTTTCCGGTGGCACGAGCTCGGGCAAGACCACGTTCCTCAACGCGATCCTGAAGGAGGTGCCGGTCGACGAGCGCATCATCACGATCGAGGACACGCGCGAGGTGAAGCCGATCCAGCAGAACTTTCTGCCGCTCGTCGCCTCGAAGGGCGACCAGGGCGAGGCCCGCGTCACCGTGGAGACACTGCTGCAGGCGTCAATGCGCCTGAGACCGGATCGCATCTTCCTCGGTGAGATCCGCGGCGCCGAGGCCTATTCGTTCCTGCGTGCCATCAACACCGGCCATCCCGGCAGCATCACCACGGTCCATGCCGACAGCCCGGCCGGCGCGCTCGAACAGCTCGCCCTCATGGTCATGCAGGCCAGCCTCGGGTTCAGGCGCGAGGAAATAGTCGGCTATATCAAATCGGTGCTGCCGATCGTCATTCAGCAACAAAAGATTGGTGGATGGCGAGGCACCTCGGCCATCTACTTCGCGCGTATGGCCGAGTGGGGCGAGGGCAGGGGTAAGAGGAAGACTGTCCATGGCACGCGTCGTCGCCTTTAGGATCGGCGTAGCCCTTCTGGCGCTCATCGGGTTCTGGCTCGCGTGGAGCCTGGCTTATGAAATCGTTGTCGCGCTCCGCTGGGCGCCGGCCCGCTTCCCGAGCGAGGGCGCAACCCGCTGGGCACTGTTACGCATGCAGAACGACCATCGCACCGCGGGCGTTTTCCTGATCGCCTGGCGGCATTTTTACGCGCGCGTCTTCTTTCCGGTGACGCAGGTCGAGGCGTTGATCCGCGCCGGTATCGCCGCCGGCAGCGTCGTGGTGCTGGGGCTCGCCGGCTGGCTGTTCGCGATTGTCAATCGCCGGCAGATGCCCTACGGCGAAGCGCGTTTCGGCACCGTGCTGGACGCGGCCAAGCAGGGCCTGACAGCAAGGCAAGGGATCATCCTTGGCAAGCTCGCCGGGGCGACGATCCGCTCCGACGAACCCGCTCACATTCTCGTGGTCGGTCCGTCGCGATCGGGCAAGGGCACCGGTTTTGTTCTGCCGAATGGCTATCTCTGGCAAGGCTCGGCCGTGTTCTTCGACCCGAAGCGCGAGAATTTTGAAGCGCTCGCCAACCACCGCCATGCGATGGGCAACAAAGTCTTCATGTTTTCGCCTGGCTCGAACGATACGCATCGCTACAATCCGCTCGACTTCGTGCGGCGCGACGAGCGGATGGCCACCGACTGTCTGGTTGTGGCGTCCTTCGTCATCCCTGAGAAGGCGGACGATACTTGGGCGGGTGCCGGCCGCCTGCTGCTGTCCGCGCTAATCGGCTACGTGCTCTCCTCACCGCTTATCGCCGGCGCGCAGCACATGCGCAGCGTTGCGCGCCTGACGACGACGGGTAGGGATATTTCCTCCGTGCTGCGGGCCATCGTGAAGACCGAGCGCCTGCACCTGCCGACATGGGTTGTCGATAGCTTCAATCAATATATCGCCCTGGAGCCGGAAACCAGGAATTCGGCCCTCTTCAACGTCAACATGGCAATGTCGCTGTGGAACAACGGTCTGATCTCGGCCGCTACTGAGACATCTGATTTCGATATCCGCGAGCTCAGGCGCCGTCCGATGACGATTTTTATTGGCTGCACCATCGCCGAGTTGTCGATCTTTCGCCCGCTCATCCGCATCCTGTTCCAGCAGATCCACGACCTGATGATGGTGAAAATCCCGGGCGAGGACGAGCCTCATCAGGTGCTGCTCATGCTCGACGAATTCTACCACGTCGGCCGCATGGATTCCCTCATCTCGAAGATCACGATCAGCGCCGGCTATGGTTTTCGTATGGCAATCGTCATGCAGGACATTGCCCAGCTCGACGAGCTCTATGGCAAGAACACGCGCATCACCACCGTCTCCGGTTCGCAGATCAAGCTCTTCATTCAGATCAACGATCTGGAGACCTCGGAATTCGTATCTGAGATGCTCGGCGAGACGACACAGATCTACAAGACGCCGGTGATGCGACCGGGGCAGGGGATCTTCGCCCCGCGCCTCTGGGCACCACACTACACCCCGCGGCCGCTGCGCAGCCCACTCGAGCTGCGCGAGATGTCCGCGCGGACCTCGATCCTGATCGTCAAGAACTCGCGCTCCTTTCAGCTTACCAAGATCCGGCACTATCAGGATCGGCCATATCGGCGGCTTTTCGAGCAAGTTAAGGGAAGACCGCCCACCTTGCCCGCGCTGCGCAAATGGAACGATGAGATTCTCGGCGGTGCCATCAACCTGCCGCCCAACCCGGACGCGGCCGAAGACGCAGCTAAGCCTTCGCAGCGCCAACCCAACGCCAAAAAAACATGGCCTGAGGCCGCACCGAAAAATGGATATACTCGCAACAGCGTTCAGTCTGCGGCCGAGCCTGCCTTTCCGCTCACCCCACCCTTGGTGGCGAAAGGGATCCCTGTTAAGCAATCTCAAAAGGTCCTGTCGCTCGGCGAGGAGCCCAACGCCCCGCAAGACGAGAACTGCAATATTCGTGACTTGCTCGCCGCTACCGAGGGTACCCAACAAGACGACTTCGATGTAATGGCGGCCTCAGCCCGCACGGCGACCACAACGCCGAAGCTCAAGGAAGCTTTATCGGCACTCGCCACCTTGCAGGAGCGGTTTGGGGATGACTAAATTTCCTCACCGTCGACGCGCGGCCGTCGCTGTCAACGGCCGTTGGCACTGCGCAGCTCACCCACATTGGTGCCAACAGCGCCATGGACTTCGGCAGCATCTACTATGACATGGATGGCAGTCGATTTACTGCTGCTTTCATATCTCGCCTATCGCCCTGGCGATCGCGGCGAAAGGCAGGACCAGGGATAGCGGCGTATCACTAAGACGGACCGCGCCGTAGCCCTGATACCAGCGTGCTGCCTGGTCACCTTTGGCGTCGATAAGCAAGGCGACGCCGCCGACTTCCTGCGCGACGGCCATGCAGCGCTTCCCGGCGGCGAGTAGCAAACCGCCACCGAGGCCGCGGCCTTGTATCGTACGATCCACCGCGAGGCGACCGAGACGGTAGACCGGCACGTCGTAGCGGCCGAGGCCACGCTTGGCGATCGCCGGAGTGCGGGCATAGTCCATGGAAGCGGGACTGAGGGAATAGAACCCCAGGATGTGCGACAGATCTTCCGCCGTCACGGCGACGAAGGTTTTCGCGCCGCCGCTTTCGTGGTTTTGGCGCGCGAAGCGCTGTAGGTAGGTATTGAGCTCGGCGTCGCCACAGTCGAAAGCGGCACGGTCATGCTGTTTACCGATCGGCATTTCCTGCCAAACGAGGGAACTCACGCGAGGGTCTGACCGGCCTTGGCGGCACGGATGAGACGGTCGGTAGGCGCCGGCGGATTTTCGAGCAGGTCGAGGACACGCAGGCTGTCGCGTTCAGACAGCGCGAGATGTTCGGCGCGTTCGATCGCGGCCTGAGCGTCACGCAGCGCTGAGCGCGTGACAAACTCGGTTATACCGACATTCGACAAGGCCGCTGCACGTGCGATCACGGCTTTTGCTTCTGGCGGAATCCGGAAATCGATTCGGCCATTGTCACTGACATTGCGGGGCATAGGTATCTCCTTGGCCCAAATGATATAGTACGGATTGAATCCGTACAACATAAATCCTTCGCCTTCGCCTTTGTAAGCATGGGTTGCAGATTGCCAAGCGCCGCAGCGGGAGAAAGATCGATGCCTTGCCATCCCATCGCGACCTGAAGGGGGACGTCAGAAGCGGCATTTGCGTGAGCTTCAACCTGATCTAATCTAGTCCCGCCGCAAAGGTGATTGAGGCCGGGCACTTCAAGAAGCCCTGCTCGGCCGAGCGGGGCTTCGTTGTGCACAGGCCTCCTCGCAATCGATCGGAGCGCCACGCACAATTGCGAAAGCCTCTCTACTGAGCTGCACCACGCTCGAAGAATCTGCGACGGCCAACTCCAGAAATGGATGAGCGGGAAGCGCGAATTGTCTGCCGAGACTATTAATCTCAGCGCCTCAGGTTGCGTATCATTGCAAGGACCCAGATAACATGATCGCCCGCGAGGTCTCTGCAAATTCGGGCTTGATCGTGTGACCCAACAAAGGCTTGTCAGGGAAGCCCACGGTGAAAGGAAAGGAGATCGATTTCTGATTGTACCTGTAGTCCTTCAGTACTTCCGGAATGGCCGGTGCGAGGTTGAGGGTGATACCGTTGATTATCCCTGCGGGGATGGGGCAGGCCAGGGCGAAATTGATATTTTGCAGGATCAAGGATAAGGGGCTCGGATTGAAATGAAGGCTGACCGAGGTCTCGTCGAGCGTGGCTTCGTAGATAATCTTATCGGGAGAAGGTCTGCGCGCGAGTGACACTCGTATGGGGATCGATTGAGCTGGAATAGAAACGCTGATCGTCTTGTCCGCCGTCCATTCAAACGGACAGAGAACATGCCCGGCATCCAGGGGCACAAATTTAAAAGCTGCCTTGACCGACCCGGAGCCTGAAGCGGTCATGTTCAAGGCGAGCGAGTTCATGGAATCCGCGAAATGAACGTCTTGAAAACAGACCTTGATCTCCCCAGGACCCGAAATATCCCCACTGACGTTAGCGAAGTTACCCGTCTGCGACACGGTCTTCTCTGCCTGCTTGACAGCCTCACATCCAGCTTTTTTCGCGGTCTTTTCGACCTCGCAGAGCTGGCGTCTACCCTCCTTTTCAGCTTCACACTGCAACCGCTGGGCCTCGTATAGCTTGTTCTGCCCGGCTTTCGCTGCCTCACATACGCCGTCAATCACCGGCCCCAAAGCCACACAGGCAGAATAGCTCGCATCGTAGGCCGCATTCTGTGTCGCTTTCGCTCCTTCGCAGACAGGGTCGTTGACGCACACTCCAAGGGCACATTTCTTGCACTCTCGGGTGTCATGGTTGTGAGGGCAATCGCGGGCGCGCCGGCAGTCCCTGTCATCGTGCTGGGTGTCGCAGCGTTGATCCTGCCGGCATTCCTTCTCAGGCATGCAATTCATTTGCGATCCATTGGGGATCGGAATTTTTTTCTGGAAACTGTCGGCCATTGATCCCGAGGCATCGAGGCATGGCTGCGCTTGTGCGAATACACTGTCGAGCGTCTGTGCGACGAGCTCTTTTCCTAGCGCTATCCAAACCCCTGCAGGCGCCGATGGGATGTCCAGACCGGCGCTGAGGCTCTTCATGATCGCGGCCCGGACCTCTTCGAATTTGCCGGAGGCAGAGCCCGGATTGGACAGAGGCTTGTCAATCGGCGTCAGTTGAATGAGCGCCACAAGCCGATCCCCATCAATGAGCCATGCGGCCGGCCCCAGGCCAAGGGGACTCTTGATGTGATTTCCAGTCACTACGATCTTCAGATCCGGCGAATCCTTGATGTCCGGCTTGATGACGGCCGAGGGATCGATCCCCTCCTGAAGCATCGGCGGAAGGGTTAAATCGAGCAGCGGCTTTTCGCTGACGGCCGAGGCCAAATTGTCGGCGTACCGGTTGAGCAGGAATGCGATCACCTCGCCGGCAGCGCTTGCATCGACGCTTCCCTCAATGGTGGCCTTGTCGATTTTCACCTCCCGGAGCGACGGAAGCAGGCGGACCTGGATAGCGCGCTGCGGTCCCGACGTAAGCGTTGCGGCGGCCCCGAGAAAGAGGTTGATATGGCCCGCGATCTGCGGTTTCCATTTTTCGACCAGTGGTCGCTTGTCCGATCCCGGCGGGAGATCATCCGGCTTAAGTGTCACGTTGAAATCGGCGGTCAGGTGCAGGAGTTGTCGGTCGGTTGCAACTTCAAGTTTGCTGACGCCCCAGGATTTCACATTTTCAAAAGCGAGCTTCTTTATCGTGTCCGCGTCAACGCCCGCTGCTACGTTGGGTGCCGTCAGCGCAAGGAGGGCAGAAGCCGTGGAGTCAACAGCCGCCTGACGTTGTTGGTCCAGATTGACCGCTGGCCAGTGTTTATTCAACTCCGCCAGCAGCGGATCGCCTCGCAGGAAGAGGTAGAGGCCGCCTAGCGCGAGTAAAGCAATCACCACTCCGGCGACAATCTTCATAGCATCCCCCGTGTCCTACGGCCGTGCAAAGGCTAACACGGGTGTTCGAACGCTTGTGTGACATTCACGCTAGCACGGGTATAGGGATCGGAGGTGTCGGGTAGGGGGCTCACGCTTTGCCTCAGTTATACAAGGACAATTGCCGAACTGTGGACGTGGATCGGCAACCTGTTCATCCCCTTGGCCATCGGCTGGGCCGTCTATGTGCGGGGCGGCCTGACGGACAAGCCGCCTCCTGAAGGAGTGCTGGTCTCCCGTGCCTATTGGGGTCTGCTGGTCACGCTGATCGTAGCTGCCGCGCTGATGTGGACACTGGCGTTCTACGTGCAGATCGCAAAGCGCAAGAACGCGCTGCTCCTGGTGCCGCCAAATACGACATTCGAAGACGAGGCGGTCCGAAGCCGCATCATCTCATGGGCCACGGTGTGCGCCTTTGCGCTCGCGGTGTCGTTGGCGCTCATAGTGTTTGGCGTCCGTTATGGGGAAAGCCAAATCCATCGCTGGGATGATCCGCTAGCCCTGCAAGGTGATTTCTTGGGAAGTCGGACAAAGGCTTATGCGCTTGGCTGCCCGAAGCAGCCCTGCTTCGCCATCGGGCAGCGGATAGATGGAGCGAACAGCCCGATATTTGGTGTAAATGAGTATATTCTCTACGTCTCCGATGGCGGACTCGTTGTTGTCGTCTTACTAATAGTCGCCGGTGGTGTGGCGTTAATACGTGCTAATCCATACCAGCCGCCGCCAGCTCTATTCGAGCTTTGAGATTTGTCTCCAGCGCATTTTGCCCGACAGAAGGAGGATTGCAGGGGCCGCGTGCCGCGGCTATTTTCGCTTCGAAGTGAAGGCCCACGAGTGCGATCCCGGGTACGTCGAACTCGAACGCTCTCGAGTTGCCGCAAG
Organism: Mesorhizobium silamurunense; assembly: GCF_014843825.1. GTDB lineage: Bacteria > Pseudomonadota > Alphaproteobacteria > Rhizobiales > Rhizobiaceae > Mesorhizobium > Mesorhizobium silamurunense. Next base: position 14,528 of record NZ_JHQR01000415.1, on the reverse strand, counting down.
AGTGGCGGTCGCGGGCGAGAGGAATGGAACGTGGAGCATATATGTCGTCCATGTGACCGCCCTCGAGGCATCGTTCACGGGCCTCCGAGCCAGCTCTTTCAATTAGACCGGCATCGGCGAGATCCGCCGGTGTCGCACTGCCGATCCACCACCGACATCTTTCGGTCATAAAAGCGCTCACCGTAGCTCGTCGAAATGGCGGCGCGAATGCGGGAATTCTATGACCATACCGGCCGGCGTCTTAACGTCGGCGAGGTGTCGCTCCCCCTTCAACTGGCCGAGGAGTCCAATCTCCTGCCAATGAACCGGATAGCGAGGCCGCCGCCGCGATCAGATGAGAATCCGCTCAACCTCATCGAGTGTCACAACATCGCTCCGTCGGTCGTAGAGCTGCGTCGTTGTGGTGGTGGAATGGTTTGCCATGTCTCGCGCCTTTTCCAAGGTCCCGCCATTCTTGAGGTAAGCCGTGATGCCGGTGCCTCGCATGCTGTGGTTTCCGATCGTCGCCATGCTGATGGCTTGCGCACGCCGGCGCATCATCTGATAGGCGCCGGGCTGCGTGATGGGTTTGCCTGTCGTGATCCATCCCTTGTCGTCGCCGCTAGTGCGACGCGGGCAGCTGGGGAACAGGGCGGCCTTCGGATCGTCACGGAGCCCACTGGCCTCAAGCCAGGCATCGAGCGCTGCTTCCAGCGTGTGATGGCAAGGCATTTCATGCTCCTTGCCGCCCTTTTCATGCAGCCGCACCCATAGCCGCCGTTGACGCTGGAACACGTCGCCCACTTTCATGCTTTCGCATGCCCCGATCCGTGAGAACGCGAAGATCATCAAGGCAATGAGCGCCCGATCGCGAACGCCAAGAAGGGTGCTGGTGTCGATGCTGTCGAGCAACGCGCGCGCCTCGTCCGCATCGAGGATCGGCGTCTTGCCGCGCCGCTGCGAATGCCGTGGCGGCCTCACCGACAAGGCAGGGTTCGCCGCAATGATCTGCCCGGTCACCAGCCAATCGAACAGCCTGCGTATTGCCGACACATGCCGCTTCGCCGTCGGCGCCGCGTGGCTCTTCGTCAGCAGCTCGACATAGGTGGCAACATGCAACGTGTGGATCTCGGTGATGTCGCGCACGCCCTGCGCCTGGCACCAGTCGAGGAACTGGCCGACATCCTTGCTGTAGGCGCGGCGGGTGTTCGGATTGCGGATATGGGCGGTGAAGAATTCGAGGAAGCGCCAGCGGGCGCGCTCGCCGGCGGCGGCGACCAGGGCGGGAACGGACGGGATGGAAACCGCGACGAGCTCGTTCATGGCTGACCCCATGCGTCAAATCGTCGAAGCAGGAGGGCGGCCGTCAAGAGCACGATGTGTAGCCGAAACGTACTGTCGTCGGGTTCCGAGAGCCCCGGATGCGACCCCGCCGGCGCCAGCCGCTTGAACAGGCCATTGAGGAATCCCCGGCCGTCATTGTCCCATTCGTTAAGCGGAATGCTCAGAAAACCCGCTGCTGCCAGCTTGCTCCTTCGTGGCTGGCCGCTGGCGAGCCCGGCTGCGGATGGATCGATCTTCGTCGCCATTTCGTCCAGCACCGAATCGAGAAAATTGCGAAGCTGCCCATTGGCGCTCGCCCATTGGCCTCGCGCGTGAGCATCGAGCGCCTGGTCGAGATGTCCCTTCGCGGTGGCGAAACCATGTCGGTCGAGCAGAACCCTCATCTCGGACTGAACCTGTGGCATGCCAATATCCTCTGGCAAAGTGCGTCGCAGCTTGCCTGCCATGACGACATAGTCGTCCTGCGCCAACGCATGCTTGAGCGGCACATACACAGGGTGAAGCGTGACGGGTTCAGACCAAGGGTATTCGGGCGCTTCGGAGGGCATGTGACTGACCGCTTTTTCAACCAGGATGTTTTCCAGCAGACCGCCGTCGACCTGCTGCTCGGGGTTGGCGTCGACAAATGCCTTGAGGTCATTCATCCGCTTCTTGGCGCTGAAGCCTTCGCCACGAAGATCGCGGTAGACGTCCGGACCGAACTCTAGGAACAGCGCGCTGATTTCCGCCTGGGTTGAAACCGACTCCAGAACATCGATCGCCGCGAGGACGGTTCGACGGGAAAAAAGCGTCTTCATCGGCCCTCCCCAAATGCTTATGATAAAATAGGTTATCATAAGCTATGCTGGCCGAGCAAACAAAAACATCGCCAGGCTTTCGATGCGCGCGATCGTCACTTTATCGTCTGGCCCTTGCTTGCCTGCACCTGGGCTTTTTTGGCCTCCATGTCGCGCAGCAGCTTTTCCTGCTCCAAGCGCAGCTTGGCAATCGCATCGGTCTGAAGCAGCGACTGCGGCAGCTTCTGTGCGGGATGATTGGCGAGCACACGCGAAGCCTCAGCGGCGGCCGCAGCCTCGCGCTCCTCGCGGGCGGCGGACCGCTGCGCGCTCGCGACGATGGCCCGATCTGCACCAAGCTCGCGAAGCGACGCCGGGTCGATCCCGCCACGCGCCTCCTGCCGGCGCTCCGCCTCGACGGCGCGATCGACAATCCGTTCGGCCGAGACGGCCTCGCGCCGTTCCTTCAGGCTGACCTGTTGCGCCCGCGCGATCAGGCGATCGGAATTGACCCCGGTCATCGCCTCGATTTCGGGGCGCGACAGTTGCTGCGCGCCGCGCTCCTGTGCGCGCTGCAGATCGATTCTGTTGGCGAGTGTCTCAAGGTAGCGTGCCGATGCCTCTTGAAACCGCTGCTTGGTCTCCCCAACGAGGAGATCGCTCGTGCGCGAAACCGCCTCGTTCATGAGCCGAAGATCCTTCGTCATCTGCTTCGATGTGACCGCCATGCCGTGATTCTCCTTCGTAAGATGATCAACCCGTTTCCCAATCATGTGCAGGACGTTGCCCAACGTATGCGCCATCGCCAGTCGTTCAAACATGTGCTTGGCCAGTGCATTGTCCGGACGCTCGCGCGCGACAGTTCGCCAGGCGGCGACGCTTTCGGTGACCGCGCGACGATCGGGCTCCGAGGCCGGAAGCTTGATGGGGTTCGCCCGAGCGACACGGATCCGGTTCCTGGCATTGTCGATGAGCCGCTGGTTGGCAGGATTCGCCGCGTAAGCGCGGTCACGCGCTTCCCGCGCCGACCGCGGCCGCTCGGCCACGCCGACGATCGCCTTGTCCTTCGGACCGTAACTCTGCGACGATGCCCGTTCCTTCGCCGAGGTGGCGACGATTTTCAGCCCATGCGCCTGGGCATGCCGGGCGTACACCTCGCGCCATTCGCGGAACGTCTCACGGCCCGGATGGATCTTCTGCCCGAATTCGCTTTTCACGGTGATGATGGCATGGGCATGGATATGCCCGTCGGCTTGCTTGTCGGTGTGAACGCCAAACATGAACTTGTGGTTGGCGAATCTGTCATGCAAGAACGCGCGGACGGCGTCGGTCAGGGCCGCGACGTCCGCCCCGGTCTTCGCCGAGATGATCAGGTGCATTGTGTCGCGCGCGGATTGCGACCGCAGCGACGGTCCCCATTCCCGCGCGGCGACGCGCGCATCGGCGACGTTCGACAAAACCTTGCCACGATCGTCGATGACGGCGCCCTTCTCGATCAGCTTGTTCAGTCGAAAGGTCACACCGTCTCTCCCGTGGCTGCTGGGGCTCGGATCAACGCCGATGCCATGCGTCGCATGGCCGGTCGCCACCTCGATGCGCGCCTTCACAGCCGCCTCGGATCGGCTATCGAGCCGGCGTCGCGTGAGGCCAACCTCGGCATTGCCAACCCGTTCCTCCCGGACTCGAAACCGCTCCTTGGAGGATCCCGCCATCGCCACAACGAGCCGCGCCTCCAGCTCGCCCGAGGGTGTCGCATCGAGACGATGGGCATGACGATGGCCCTCGAACCCGGCAGCAATCGCCTTCTCATAGGTCTGTCGCCCAGCCGGTGTGTCGGGCACGCCGTGAAGTTTAAGGCGCATGGCAGCGACATCCTGGCTCTCCGCCCGCTTCGCGAAACTCCTCGACCAGAGCTTGATTTCGTCGGCGACAGCTGCACGATCCCCAAGCAGGCGACCATCGTGGGTCTCGAGCGCGACCTCCTCGCGCTGCACATACTGGCCCGTTGCCGTCGCGCGCGCGACGCCCCGGGCGTAGGACACCACTTTGATGACCGCCGGCTGGTAACCCGCCGCCAGCTGCCGCGCGCGGCCAAGAACCCCACGCCCCTGCGCTCCACCACGGCTCGAAAGATTTCCGGTGATCGGCGCCGACGACGACCGAGATCCGCTGTTCCCCGCCAGCCCGCCGGCGCCTCGCCTGGCCGCCACCGGCAGAAACCGACGCCGCTCCTCGTCCTGGCCGCCCGAGATCGTCGTTCCACGAATGTCTGCCTGAGACGACGGACCTGGTGGCGGCGAACCCCGCTTGGCTTTCGGTTGGCGCTCGTCGTCAAGCGGCCGCGGTCGCCGGGGCCGCCGGCGTTCCTCGCGGGCCGTTTCGACGGCCCGCCGCGCCGCGTTGACCTGCTCAAGCCACCATCCGATGTGATCCGCCCGGCTCAAGAGCGACCGTCCTGCGATGGTGTAAGCTTCCCAGCACGTCGAAGCTTGGAGCCATAGGCGACCGTCATCTCGGTGAGTTCCGCGTTGATCGTCGCGATCACCTCGTGCAAGCCGCGCCACACCGGCTCCGTGTCCTCGATGGGCACGGCCTGGCCACGATGGATCGCTCTCAAGACCTGGGAGAGATTGCGCCCGACCATGCGGACTTGGTTGGCGAGATCCACGATGACGACGGTGTTCTCGGCGGAGAGCGCCGGCCCAGCCTGCACCGACGCCCGGATCAACCGCCGCACCACCTCGGCCTTCGGCAGGCCGAACAGCGCGACAGCCTCCTGAAGCCGCTGCTCATCGGACTCCGACAGCTCCGTGCGGAGCCTGGGCTTGCGTCTCGGCAATGCAGCGGAACCGGCCAAAGCCGTCCTCCTCTTCCTTTAACGGTCGGCGGACCTCAGGGCTCGCCGGCAGGCAACGCGCGTCAGCGCCATGGCTGCGTCCAGCAGCCTCCCCGGTTTTGGCCCACAAACCGGTATCTTGTCAACTAATATCTATTATACTGAACCTTTCCGGATTGAATGGAGCCGCATCCCGCTGAACTGCTCTCTGCCCACCACCCAGGGGCCGCGATCGGCCGCGACATCCCGGCTTTTCCCGCTCGTTGTTTACCGCAATACCGCTATGACGCCTTTTGACATTGTCGGCACACCTGAACGCTCCTGCTATGTCGACAAAGGCCGGTATTCATGCGTTGCCGCATTGCCGCATGTCGCAAAACGCGGGTTACGGCATTGCCAGGAAATGTCATTGCCGCCTTCCGGCAACAGCGTCTTGCCGCTTTGCCGCTTTGCCGAACCACAGCAGTGCCGCATTGTCACTTTGCGGGACCGCGCGAATAACGACTTCCACGTTTGCCGGCAGCGAAATATCTAATATATTGTCTTTGGTCATTTTCGCCGTCGCGATTGCGACGCCACGAGGAGTCTTCATGCCGAGCATCTTCGCCGTCGCGAATCCAAAAGGAGGTTCCGGTAAGACGACTGTCGCCATCATCCTCGCCGGCGAGTTCGCCAAGCATGACTATTCGGTCGCCATCATCGACGCGGATCCTCAGGGCTCCTCCTACCAATGGCATGCGTCTTCGGTCGCCCGGGGGCTCAGTCCCAAAGGGATCGATCTCGTGCGGGCATCGAACGAACAGAGCCTCGCGCAAGCCCTCGAGCGTCTTGACGGCCATGACGTCGTCGTCATCGACACGCCGGGTTATTACGGACCAGTGCTCACGCATTCGGCGCTGCGCGCCGACCTGGTCGTGCTGCCCTGCAAGGTTCACACCTTCGATGCATCGCAGGTCGTGCGCACCATCCGCAACCTCGAGCAGCACGCCGACGCAGCCAGTCTCCCCATGAACCAGCACCGCGTCCTCTTCAACGAATACGACAGCCTCGATCGCAACACCCGGCCGCTGCGCGAGGTTCTCGCCTATCTAAACGCCGAGCAGGTGCCCGTCTGCGTCAACGCGCTCTACCGGCGCATCACGTATCGGACGATGACCAGCGGCCACGGTACGCTCTACCAGATGAGCGACACGGATCAGTCGATCCGCAAAGCCCGCTACAATGCCGACCAGGTCGTGCGCGAATTGCTCGCAGCGAGCCAGGGCGCCAATCACAGCGACAATGCCACATGAACGAAACCCCAAAACCGCCCCGTCCTGCCTTGCCGCGCGACGCCTTTCGCGCCCAGCGGATCTCGTCCGACCCGCCGCTCGCGCCCAAGCCCGTCGTCATCACACCGCATTACGACGATCAACCAAAGACCCAGGCGTCAAGTTCCGCCACGCCACTTCAGTCTGAACCACACCTATCCCACAACGCCGTCAGGCCGATCTCGCCACCATTGGCAAAACCGAAGAGGGGAAATCCGCGACCGTTCGATGCCTATGGCGAACGCAGCTCGTCACGTCCCTATGCACTTCGCTTGCCCGACGCCATCGATCTGGCCCTACGCCAGATCGCCGCGGAAGAACGCACGCATCCTCTTCGTATCATCGATCGTGTTCTCTACGACTACCTCAAACGCATTGGACGTCTCCCGCCCTCGCACGACGCCTGACCATCAGCCCTCGGCCGCACCGACAGCAATTTAGGAGCGCGGTCCGGTGCGAGCTTGCTGCGCTACGCGGCGGCCGCCTCGCACGGCTGGACAGCCGCTTCTTGCTTGGCATCATTCCTTTTGTCGGCCGGCGGCGTCGCGCGGTAACCAGCGACATCACCATTAGTGCCAGACAGAAAACGCGCACCTGGGTCGAAAACTCCATACATTATCTCGTATGTCGCTATACCTGAAGAGGCCACCCTGGTTCATCAAGGGTGGGACGCCAAAGTCCCACTCAGCTCGACCAGCATCGTGCCGTTGCATATCGAACCATCGGCCGCCCCCAAGCTCAGCAATCATAGGGACCAGGAGGACCTGACGCTTCGTGCTCCACTTTGACAACATTCAATATATAAGAAGCTTCATATACAAGATAACAGCATTGCGGTATTGATGGTCTCCACAGCGCAGCTACCTCATCCGGAGTTCATCGATTTCTATGTCGCCCGTCCGCAAACCCCAGCCGGTCGATCATTCCATCCTCAATGAAATGCTGGCGCTGCGCCTCCAGCAGCTTGAGATCGAGAATGGTGGGATGGAGGCCTTCCTCCCCAAGACGGGGTTGGCGCGAGGGACCTACTATACGATGCTGCGCGGTATCGGCAATCCGACCTTGAAGACCATGGAGCGCATCGCTTCCAAGCTCAACATGACCGTTTTCGAGTTGTTGGGCTTTGAGATCGACGATGCGCGCAGGGCGCTGAAGAAGCGCGGCGTCGACTATGACGAGTTGACCTCAGCCATCCGCAAAAAAGATGAAGCGACCCGGCGCGTAGCGCGGCAGACCAGGTCACAGAAGCTATTGGGCTAAGTTAAGAGAAACAGGCCGCCTTCGTCTCTTCGCATGGGCCTGCCAGAGAAGCGAGCGAGCCGTGGTCGGATGCGCTGGCCCCATTCAGCATCGCATTGATTCTTGACGATCGTCGCCCTGATCGCGGCGGGTATGTATGTGCCGATCATTTTCAGCTCGCTGATCGGCTCACTCTAGCTGCCACCGCACCACAGACGGATACGCCGCCCGCGACATTCCACTATTCGCTCGCGATGCAGCCGACCCTTGCGCGCGCAGCCGAGTTAGCCAGACGCGCCACGACTGACGCTCGGTTCCATCCATCACGAGAGTGAATCGATCCACGTCCGCTGATTCAAACCATTCATTGGACGCGCGCGTCCGGCTGCGCGATTCTGTCCCCAATGATCGCGCAGCTCTATCGCCTCCATATCGAACGCCGCGACGCGGATCGGAACATGGCGCGCTTCTATGCGCTGTCGATCGAGGAGACCCTGTTAGGCCAGACCTGCCTGGTCCGCCGTTGGGGCCGGATCGGAACCACCGGCCGCACGGTACAGCACTCCTTCGATACCGAGGGCGAAGCCGTCGAGCTCTTCCTCGAGCTGCTGCGCGCCAAGCGGGTGCGCGGCTATCAGCCGAGATCCGCCTACCCGACGCGCAGAAGCGATCCCGTCCGGTTGACAGAGCAGGCGCTTGGGGTGACAGGAGCTGCCCCTTGGAACGAAAGTCCTCCGGGTCCTCGGTCTGGTTGAAGTTGTCGCGATTGGGTCAAGTGAGGAGTTCGACGGCGTCGACGATGATGTTGGAGCTGTTGCCGCTCGATGCCCTCGATCGTGTCGCATCGATCACAGATGCGACCCCAGCAATTGCTACCGGTCTCGGCTTGATTAAGTTCTGCAGATTGATTTCCGGCAGCGATCCGCTGTTATGGATGACAAACTGCGTCACCAGAGCGAAAGCCGCAGCCGTCGTCACGAAGACCAACCGCATCGGCACGCTGGCCCAGCGCCGTACGAGCGAGGGTCCTGCGCCAGTACGCTTGCGCCACGGGCTCGACCGATCATTATAGCGGGATTTATCCAAGCCCCTTCTCCCCGGCGCAAGAATGCGCCCAAAATACTCGGAAAGTCCAGAATCCCATCGAAAGTGCTTGGATTGGTCGAGGCGTTTCAGCAGCATCGTGGATTCCGTCGCGCTTAGGACGATCGCCGCCACCGTTGCCCTCGATAGGGAGGCGGCGACTTTGCCTGTGCAATCCACGCCAATGCGCTGGGCCAAAAATGTTCTCGCCATGTTCAGGCATGATCGGTTGTTTCGTTGTGCCACCATCGTCGCTGTTCTGGCTTTGATCTTTCTGGTTGTCAGTATGGTTCAGCAGGTCGGCGGACACAGCACAGGCGGCCTGACTTTCACGCCCCGCCAAGGCGCAGAAGGGCGCGGTCACCCGCTGACAAAATTCTTCCAGATAAAACTCGCCAAGCGGATCTGGACTCTGCCGCCCAGCATGGTCAGTGCGTTGGTCCACCTGGTCGATGAAACGAATCGATAGTTCACCAGACTTGCGCGGCTAGGCGTGGGGTTTCCAGTCGGCGCTGGGGATTCAACGCTCGCTATGCGCAAAAAAAAGGGCCCGCGACGGAGCACTCCGTCGCGGGCCCTTTGACGTGTTTGCCTAGTTGGGTTGGTTGAGGCGCTTCAGCAGCTCCCCGAGGATGCTGTCCCGCTCCGAACGTCCGCTGGCTGCCGCTTTGTCGTCGACCAGCTTTGCGGCCAATTCGGGCGGCAGCGGCATGAGGTCGTAGCCGTGTGAGATGGCTGCATGGCAAAGATCCTCAAGCGTTTCGAACGCTCGATCGCGGGTGCCAAGCCAGAGCGCGGGCTCGTCGGTTTCTTCGTGCGGGAACGCTTGCAGGAAGTAGGTCCGCAGCGGTGGATCGTAGCCGATGACAGCGTCGGGATCCGAGCGGACTTTTCCGGTGACGGTGCCAGTGACGGTGATGGTGTAGCGGCTCATTGCAACCTCCTTTTGCCGGTGGGGAAGCCGGCCCCTCGAGGGGCCGGCCACCGATGCCTCACTGGGGGTTGTTCCAGAGGATGACCTTCTTGTTTTCCTCGCCGCCCGGGGCGGGAGCGAGATTGCCGAAGATCACGCCGATCTCGGGGGCTTCCAGCTTGACCGAGAGGTATTCCTCGCCCGAACGCTGGGAGATGCGGTGCCAGCCGGCTCCGATCTCGAAGCCCGTACGCTTGTTGACGATCCGATAGGCGGGTGCGTCGTCGCGCGACTTGTTGGTGTTCGGGATGAGGGTGATCGGGGCGTTGACCCGGAGCGTGGCGAAGACGCCTTCCATCGAGCCGTCGGCCTTGATGGTGAGGTTTGCGATCGTGGTGGCCATGGTAGTTCTCCTTCGGTTGCATCGGGACCATTCCCGATGGCGCCAAAGGAGAGGGCCGTCCTGCTGCGGTCATCTCGGCGAAAATTCTGGAAAATTCTATTTGCCGAAAAATGCGGGCAGGCCCTTCGCCTGTCCGCAGACAAAAAACAGAAATCGAATTTTCCTGAATATTCGTCGAGTGTACCCCCAACGGGGGTTGACCGCACAAAGCAGGCGGTCGTCTACAAAGGCGACATGAAACGGGAATGGCCCCGGATGCGACCGAAGGAAAAGAACTCAGGCCGCCATCGCTAGACCGCCGACGCAACGGTGCCGGATCGCAGGAACATGCTGCAGCCTCTCGGGTCATGTCGTCGGCATTGCCAACACATCGAACAGCAGCCTGGCGCGTGACCGCCTTGCGTTCGGTATGGCGGCATAGCGGTTTCGAGATCGGTGCCGGCTGGCAGTGGGCCTTCACGCCCCTCGGGGACGATACCGCGCAGTCAGGTTGGATGACTGCGCAAGCCAGGATGTTCGGCACGCTTGCACCCGCTTCAGATGCGAGGCAGGTCAAGATGATCCTTCTGCACAACGCCCCGGGGCTCTGCGCGTGTGTCGGTTTCGAAGGGGACGGTCCCGGCCGCTCATACAAGCGGAGTTGGGGCGCGGAGCCGGATCAAGCCTATCGGATCGGACCCGCCGGGCTGTCGGCGGGTCCGCGCCTACGTCATCCTGGCAACGCCAGACGCTCGTCCGGCGTCATGCGGGCCTCGGCTTGCCGGCGAATGTCCGGACCGGCATGGCGGAGCATGGCACACCAGTCTTCCACAGTGTACGTGGCCGCCACGCTGCCCCTGGCCAGATCGCAAATGATGCACGGCTTGTTTGCGATGGCGAGCCGAAGCACGTTGACGGCAGTGCCGGGTGATGTGCCGTCCCAGACCATCATGCCAAAGTCGGCGCGTTTCGCCATCTCGCGGTCCTTCTCGGCGTGGACGGCAAAGCCTTCTGCACTGTCCGGCGGCGGAATGTGATAGGCGGCCCAGTTGCCGAGATTGTTGCGGGGTTCGGCTAGGGCATGGAAGACGCCGACGTGGTCGTACTTGTAGCCCGCGAGCAGGGCCTGGATCTCCGCATCGGCTCCCGGCGCGTCGCCGATCAGCACGCCGTGTTCGGCCGCTACGATCGCGCCGATCCGTTCGATCGCGGGGACTGGCAGTTCGAAGACGTCGCGTGAGCCGCCAATAAAAATCATCGCCATGGTGTCTCTCTTTCTCTCCAGCAGCCCCCGCCCCGCTCCAGCCCCCTCTCCCTCGCGCGACTCGCCTGCCGCGCGATCAATCCTTGAAAAGCCGCGCGTCAACTGTCATATTGAAAAGAGACAAGTGACGCATTTAGGTAATGCCATGGTGATCGCGGCCGAAAACATAGCCCCACACAGAGGTGTCAGCGACCTGCAGAAGGTCGCGGACCTGTTGGGCGGCGCCCGCGTCCTGTCACGCCGCGTGACCAGCGCGCTCGATGCCCATGAGCTGCTGTTGCATGGGTTGCCCACCTCGGCGCTGGATTATCTCGTCGGGCGGCTGGTGTTCATTCACAAGGCCGAGTCGCTCGAAAAGGCCGTCGGCATGAGCGTACGCACCTATCAGCGGCGCAAGGATACACCGTCGAAGCCGCTCAGCCAGGAGCAGAGTGGGCGGACGTGGAAGTTTGCCGAAATCCTCGCCAAGGCGACGGATGTGCTGGGGTCGCAGGCCGAGGCGGAGCAGTGGCTTGAGCGCCCGGCGATCGGTCTGGATCAGCGGCGGCCGATCGATCTCCTGGCGACGCCGGCGGGCGTCGAGCTTGTCGAGGATTACCTCGAAAGGCTCGAATACGGCGTCTATGCATGACGCCGCTGCCGGCGGCGCTCGGCGGTACGGAGTTTCTCGTCTGGCGCCTCGATCAGGCCCGCTTTGCGCCAACCTGGGACAGCGGTGAGGGTTCGTATCGGGTCGGCGGGCGGTGGAACAGCAAGGGCGTGCGGGCCGTCTATTGTTCCATCGATCCCTCGACCGCGATTCTCGAAGTGGCGGTCCATAAGGGCTTCACAACGCTCGACACCGTCCCGCATGTGATGACGGCTGCCGTCATAACCGACGCAACAGATGTCTATGTCGTGGATCCTGGCGCGGTTCCCAACCCCAACTGGCTGCGCCCGGGTATTCCCAGTGCCGGACAGCAAGCGTTCGGCGACGACCTTCTGCGGCGCCACCGCTTCGTGGCAATCCCGAGTGCTGTTTCTTCGCATAGTTGGAATCTCGTCTTCGTCGCCAGTGTCGCTTCGGGCGCTTATGCGCTGAAGCTCCAGGAGCTTTTTGCGCTCGATACGCGCCTGCATCCACCGGCAACACCATGATGGCGACGTGCACGGATTGCGGAACGATGACGGCGCGTTCCAGATCGTCTCAAAGCGCCATGTGGATTTTCCGCATGGCATCCTCGTGTAGTCGACTGCCGGCGCCGGCTTGACCCATTTCAGCCTGTCCTGTTCACATGCGGCATGTTCAAGACCATCAACGCAGTCCAGATTCACGTTTCGCTGGATGAGATCCAGCCGAAAATATGGCGTCGACTTGTTTTGCCGTCAGGCTGGACTCTTGAGCAACTCCACCTTGCCATTCAGGCGGCCTTCAACTGGTGGAACTATCATTTGCACGAGTTCAACATCGGTGGCCTGCGCTATGGCGATGTCGAGCTCCTGACGGAGGATGCCGCTGAAGACGACCCCCGCGTCTTTGATTGTCGTGAGGTTCGCCTCCGCGACTTCGGCCGGGGAGCCCTGTTCAAATACATCTATGACTTCGGCGATAACTGGTCTCACACTGTCGCGATCGAGGAACTTGTTGCCCTCGACGTCGCGCCCAAGCACGGGACCTGCATCGATGGAGCGCGCGCCAGGCCGCCTGAAGATGTTGGCGGTATTCCCGGTTATGAGCACTTCCTGGAAATCATGTCGGACAAGACAGACCCCGAACACGCCGACACCAAGCGGTGGTGTGGAGGATATTTCGATCGGGAATGGTTCGACCTGGCCGTGGTGGACAAGGATGTGCGCAATGCACTGCGCCCGAATGTTAGGCGTCGGCTGCATCAGCCAAAGCCGAAGCGTAGCGGACCGACAACTGCTTAAATCAACAGGCGACGACTTGACCGCCATGCAGGATCGAATGGGTGTCGACAGCATCGGCTCGTTCGGCGCAGATCGGCCGACAGCATGACCGACTTTTTTGCCCAAGCGTAAGAACGACGCCTATGCAATCTCCTGTCCTTAGCTTCAAACGACGCGGCAAGAGGGTCGCGGGCGAATCCAAGCCCTACAAGCGGGAGTCGGAACGCGTTACAAGAACCCACGCCGAGCCGCGGGATCCTCCCCGATCTGTCGTCGAATGCAAACGCAGCCGGCGAGCATGACATTCTGAACGTGGCCGCGAGCCATAGCTCTCGGCGTTTCGAGCGCCGGGAGCTTGGTCGAGATAGCGCCGGTTGCGGCACAATCTATCACGCGCCGCCATCTCCGAAGCGCCAGACCGGGAGTCCGAGACGGCGCGCCTTGTCGGCGAGATTGCCAGTGATGCCGGAACCGGGGAAGACGATCAGGCCGCTCGGCATGACCGACAGCATCTCGTCGTTCCGACGGAACGGGGCCGCCTTGGCGTGACGGGCCCAGTTTGGCTTGAAGGCGATCTGCGTCACTTTGCGGCTTTCGGCCCAGCACGCCGCGATGCGCTCGGCACCTCGCGGCGATCCGCCGTGCAGGAGCACCATATCGGGGAACCTGGCGCGGGCCCGGTCGAGCGCATCCCAGATCAGCTCGTGATCGTTGAAGTCCATGCCGCCGGAGAAGGCGATCTTGGTGCCGGCCGGGATCAGCACCTCGGTCTCGGCCCGGCGGCGCGCCGAAAGGAAGTCGCGGCTGTCGATCATGGCGGCGGTCAGGTTGGCGTGGTTGACCTTCGAGCCGGTGCGCGGTCGCCAGGTTGAGCCGGTCTGCGCCTCGAACAGGTCGGCCGCGAGGTCGCGCATGAACTCGAAGGCGTTGCGGCGCTCAAGAAGCGTGATGCCCTCGGCCACATGGCGCTCCAGCTCGACGGACTTGACCTCGGTGCCGTCCTGTTCGCGCTGCCCGCTTCGCTGCGCGTCTTCGTTGCGCTGCAGATCGCGCTGGATGCGGTCGCCGGCGCGGTGGAAGAGATTGACGGTCGACCAGAGCAGGTCTTCGAGGTCGGGCTCCAGCCGTGTGTCGCCGAGCATTTCGGCGAAGGCGTCGAAGATGGCCGTGAGCGCGGACTGGACAGCCGGCTCCTCCGGCAACGGCCGCGGATCGGGTTCGTCCTGGAAGGGGCGATGGCCGTAGAGCTGCATCTCGAAGATGTAGCGGGCGGTCGGCGAGGACGCGTGGGGAGGCTCGTAGCTGTCGTCGAGCGGAAGGGTCAGGTTCATGGGATTCTCCATCGGGTTAGGGCCGCGTCTCTCGCGGCCTGACGGCGATCCCCTCCCACGCGCTCTGCGGGCCGGAACCGCGAGCTCCCGGCAAGGGGAGCGAAGCGGCCGAGCGTAGCGCTGGGCGGCGCCAAGGCAGGTTTCCTGGCCCCGCGAGGAATGGCCGGCCCCGCACGTCGGC
>NZ_JHQR01000041.1 GCF_014843825.1 Mesorhizobium silamurunense | reverse complement strand
CTTCGCCAGCGCCTCTGCGTTCTTGACCAGGGCCTTCACCGTCTGGGCGGCACCATCATGGCCTAGGATCTTGACGATATCCTCCATGCTGAGCTTCTGGCGCCCGAACTCCAGCTTCGCCAGCGCCTCTGCGTGCTCCAGCAGGGTGTCCAACGCCAGGGCTGTGCCCGGCCCGCTCAGGACCTTGATGATATCGCCCTTGCTAAACTTCTGGCCGCTGAAGTCGAGCTTCGCCAGCGCCTCCGCTTTGTCCAGCAGCGCCACAACCGCCCGCGCGGCACCGCGCTTTTTCAGGATCTTCAGTACATCGTCCTTGCTGAAGTTCTGGGCGCCGACCTCCAGCTTCGCCAGCGCCGCCGCGTTGTCCACAAAGGCTTTCAAAGCGAGCAATCCACCGGGGCAGTTGACAACGCGTTGGCACTCCTCGCGTGAGAGCCGAAACCTTGTCTCAAGGGCTTTACTCGCCAAGTCGCTAAACGTTTCAGGGACTTCCCTGCGCTTTGCCCCGTGCCGCGCCATCAGGGCCGCACGATCGGTTACGACGTTTCGAAGATCCAGCGATGCGCTCTCTGGCGGTTCCTTGTTCGTCAGCCTGGTCACCAGTTCGCGCGTAGCCGCCAACACCGCAACACCGCAGTCATATCCGTTGCGCTGCGGCGCTACATGCCCCTCCCGGTACCCTGCTGCCCCCAATTGGCGAGCGAGCTGGCCTGCAATAGAGAGCTGCGCAGAGTCCTTCAGCGAATCGTAATGAAGGGCCTGCGGCCCTTGGGGATGTCCCCGGTCGATGAACAGGAGCGACCAGTGCGTTCCTTCAGCTTCACCAGGCTGCCCATTATTCACCGGCAGGAACAGGAACCGTGTTTTTTGCCCGGCCGCGGTGTCATAAACGCCTGGCAGTGCTTCCTTCAGATCTTCTGCCGAGGCAAAGCGCAGCATCTGGACGACCGCGGGCGGCACAAAGTGGGTCTGGGCGGCAAATCTTGGGTAGATCTGTCGCAGTTCCTTGGCAAGCCGTTCGTAGTCTGCCTTGATATGCTCGTCGCCAAGCCATTCGGTTGCACCTAGTGCCAGAGGTCGCGCGCTCTCCAGCGCCGGAACCGCCGGATCGGCCTCCAGTGCCGCGCTGGCAGAGAGTTGGGGGCGCTCGGCGTGAGCGAGCATATGGTGTTCGTGCGGACTCGCTGGGAAACCGTCTCGGCCGAACAGCTCGACCATCTGCCGGGCCTGTCCGGAATAGTCCTGCGCTCTCTCAGTCGCTGCCCCGTCCACGGCAGGAGTGCTGCCGCTTGGCCCGGCAACGGGTTCCGACGGCGAAATAGGTCCCTGCGGTGGCATCAGTTGCGCGTCAAGCGCGTCCGGGGGGAGGTGTGGCTGCAGATGCTCGTGGGCCTGCGAATATGTTCCGCCTGCCACGCCCTCATCCGTCGGCAGAACAAGGTTGCCGGCGCGAGTAAGCGCATCGTGTTCGTCCGGACTCCTTAGGAAACCGTCGCGCCGGAACTGCTCGACTATCTGCTGTGCCATTCCGGAAAAGTTCTGCGCCTTGGCGAGCCAAGCCTGCGCCATCTCCCACAGCGGATGAGGCAACTCATCGACAATGATGCCAAAGGCCTGCGTGTAGTCGTCTTCTCTCGCGGTCGCTCCCCTGTCTACGGCAGGAAACCCTGGAGTGCTGTCGCTCGTCCCGGCAACAGGTTCCGGCGGCGAAACAGACCCCCAGGGTGGCATCAGTTGCGCCTCAAGCGAGTCCGAGGGCAGGTGGGGCTGCAGATGTTCGTGGACCTGCGGATACGTTCCGCCAGCCACGCCCTCCTCCGTCGCTGGAACGTTGCCTGGATGGCTGACTAATCCGATCGTGCTTTCCATGTCCACCGGGTCGGCGGTCGGCGGAGTGAGGCTCGTCAGGGCCTCCAGGAAAGCCCACGTTTCCGGACTGAAGTCACCGTCCTCTGGGGTCATGACAGCCATTTCCTGTTTCTTCGGTGATCCGTGTCGCAGCTCAATCGATCGCGACGGTAGCAGCAGGGTTGTAGAATTCCGCGATCAAGCTCCCTAAAGGTCTTCGGAGCGTCCTGCGGCGATGGGGGTGTATTGGATGTAGAGAGGGAAGGTCATGCCCGCGCATGATCAGGGAGAAGCCGTAGGAACGACAAAACATGTGGTGATGAAGCGGCACCATACCGGCGCGCGTTGCGGCCCCGGGCTGACAGATAGCTCGCGGCCTGCCGGGTGAAGGACGCAACGCATTCGATGACGAATGCCAGGGCACGTAATCCTCGCGTATCGCTGGCCGGCGGCAGATGGCGCGTAGCTTGTTGCGCGCTACACACACTGCTCGACCGACAGGCCTCTCTTCAATTGGGGAATCCAGATCCTCTCCCATGTCCACTTGCTCACGACGCAGCGCAATCGCCTTGCTGACGCGCAAGCCGTGACGAGGCTTCATCAGGATCAGCAGATAGTCGCGAATGCGAAGACGCCGTTTGCGGACGCCTCGAGTACGGTCCTGATCTCGGCCTTCCCTAAGAACCCATCCCGCCGCCCGTACCGTTGGTGGGGTCATCCGATCCACTCTTTGAACCTCGCTGTTGATAGCATCCGTGGTGTCTGACTACTTGGTTTGCCTGGGCCTGGCCCACAACGGCCGACGCCCAATTGACCTCCGCCTTTGTCTGCTCGACCAGAGAAGAGCGGTGCATCCGTGACCGGGCTGATCGGCCTTCACGTCTGTCGCCCTCGTAACGGCGTTTGCGTGAACGTCGGAAAACGCTCGTTAAGGCGGCGGTACAGCTAGCTTCCCGCGAATCCAGTTGCACTCCTCCGTTCTTTGGTCTGCACGTCAACCTCCTGATGCGCAAGCTGAGAGCCGTGCGCCAAACTACGCCATGACTGATCTGGTGATCTAGTTGCGGCGAGATTTGAGAAGATGGCTCAGTTCCCGAGTAGCAGTGAAGTCAATCGGTCTGTCCAATGCATATGAGATATGGGGTATGTCGATAGGTTATGCCGCGTATGGAGCGATGACCTTGATGGAGGTGAGTTTGCATGCAAATTCCGTGACGATCATCGGGGTTTTGTCGCAAACTATTCGGTAAGCTGATGCAGGCATGACGGCACTCTCAGCCTTCGCGACCCGGAGGAGATGATGGCCGAACGTGCGTGAGCGTCGATCATTCCACCGTGCGTCGGTGGGTCGTGCACTTTTCGCCGCAACTGCTGGAGCGGTTCAACCGGCGCAAGCGATCCGTCACTGGCAAGTGGCATATGGATGAGATCTACGGCAAGGTCCGCGGACGATGGACGTATCTCTATCACGCCATCGACAGCGTCGGCGACACGGTGGCTTTCTTCCTCAGCGAAACCGTGACCTATCGGGGGCGAAGCGCTTCTTTCGTCAGGCTCTTGCGCCCGACCTTCGACGTACCTCAGGAGCTCGGATTGCTTTGATACCTGCTCCTGAAGCCGGTCCGACGAACCTTCCTCATCGCCTATCGAGGTTGACGATCCACTGCTCAGTCATCGTTTTCTTACTGCCGGTAGAGAAGAATTTGGCTTCGTCCTTCTGGGCCCAACATGGCCGTGCACCGCTCCCCTCTGATGTAGATCGTTATCATTTGCTGGGATTGGCTCGGGAGTAGACCATGGTAGTGCAGTTGGCGCAACATTTCTATCGGCGCCCGAAAGCCGTCGTCCCAATTCGGGGGGACGTACTCTCCGAAATCGAAGGAAGCTGGCTGGTGATATGTCGAGCCGAAGATCGATGCCCCGAGGCCTTGATCCCACGTTGGCGGGCTTGGCTGATTTACACTTTCTGCCGGCGAATAGGGTGAAGGCATCCCCTGCCAAAAGTTCGCTGTATCGAAACTGTCGGCGGGCAACTGGCCGGCCTGATCCACTCCTGCCCAAAACTCCGCCGAGTTGAAGCTTTGCGGCGACGGGGCGGGTTGATCAGCCGCATCCGCCGCAGCCCAAATCTCGTCTTGATCGACACTTTTCACCGGTGAGGACGCGGCTTGATCCACTGGCGGCCACGAGCTGCCTTCCCCAGCGCGCGAACTTCTCTTCCGAAGCTCCTGACGGTGCCTCTCAAGCATACCCAATCCCCCGATGGCGCGCGGGAAAAGCGTTGTAGCATATTGGCGCAGCGAATCGCCATCAAGGCTAGCAAGGCTCAGCCCGAGAGGCTGGAGCGCCTTAGACAACGAACGGAGGGTGCTACGATAGGCTTTGATGGTATCCTTGCCCAGCCTCCCGCGAGCCGCCACAGCCGCCGTGTCGATGAGCCTCACGTCTTCATCAGAGACACGACGCCGCGGACTTTCGGCTGCTGCTTGCTGTGGCTCGGCTGGTTGCCCCGCTTCCTGCTGTTGCTGCAGCAAGTAGTAGTGCTGCATCCACGCTTCCGTGCCCTGTGCCCCGGTCAAGTCTTCGAACCACTGCGTCGGCTCCGGGGCGGGATCGTCGTCGTCGTCGGAAGCCTGTCCTGGATTTCTCATTGCCGTCTTTCCTGTAGCCAGATCAAAGATGTCCTATCCTACAGCCGGCCGAGCGTTCCTACCCATGCCAAATCCATATGCCATCATGCTCGTGAGACATGGTCAGGATCCTTGCCGAATCAACTGCGCACGACCGTTTCACGGGTCCTCGATCACCGGTTTGGAGCGACGGGTGTTCCCGGACCTCGTCTGACGGTCCGAAGGATTGCCTTGTCTATGAACCTCTCGGCAGTACGTTATGCCATGCTAAAAGCACCGGTGGCCACTGGCGGCCTGGACCTCACTGTCAAGCGAAGTGAGGATTTGACCCCGCATTGCCTCACGTTGATTGTTACCAATAGGGTCGCCGTCCCGAGGGGATGAAGCCGTTGTTGTCATCCTCATTCGGAGGCTGGATGGCGGGGCGGGGTAGCATGGCGACACGGTTGGAATTGATTGAAGCAATTGTCGAGCGATGTCGATCGAGCTGCCGGGCCGACAAACAACGGATTTTGGACGAGTTCGTCGCGGTTACCGGCTATCCTCGCAAACATGCGATCCGGGTATTGCGACCTCGCGCTTCCGGTCCCTCGCCCGCCAGACAATATCCGGTGCTTTATGGCGCCGAAGTTCTGGAGGCGCTGGTGGCATTGTGGGAGGCGTCCGATCGCCTTTGCTCGAAACGGCTGAAACCGCTGATTCCCATTTTGCTGCCGGCTCTTGAGCGGCATGGCCGGCTCGATCTGGATGGCGAACTTCGCGACAAGCTGCTGACGATCAGCGCAGCGACGATGGATCGCTTGCTTTCGGAAGTGCGTGCTGTAGCTCGCGGCGGGCAGCGCCGTCGCGCCGGACTGAGTTCTGCGGTGCGTCGGTCGGTTCCGGTGCGCACCTTCGGCGACTGGAACGATCCGGCGCCCGGATATGTCGAGGTCGACTTCGTTGCCCATCACCGGCACCTCTTCGTCCGGCAGCTTTGTGCAAACGATGGTCTTGACCGATATCGCCACAGGCTGGACCGAGTGCGTGCCGGGGCGGACGCGAGAAAGTGGTCTTGTCATCGCTGCTATCAAGCGGGCAAGGTCGTTGTTCCCCTTTCCGCTTCAAGGCGTGGACTTTGACAATGACAGCGCCTTCATGAATGAACTCGTGGTCTCCTGGTGCAGAAGTCAAGGATTGGAAGTGACGCGTTCCCGTGCTTATCGGAAGAATGATCAGGCATGGGTCGAGCAGAAGAACGGTGCCATCGTTCGTCGCCTGGTCGGCTATGGCAGGGTCATGGGTGCGGAAGCCACGGCGGCGCTTGTTTGTCTCTACGACGCAGTGCGGCTGCACGGCAATCTCTTCCAGCCCTCGTTCAAGCTGCGAGAGAAGACCCGTATCGGCGCGCGTGTGATCAAGCGCTATCATCCGCCAGCGCCGCTGGTCGAGCGTGTATTGGCCCATCCCGAGGTGCCGGAGGTCGACAAGGAGCTGTTGCGTGCGATGCTCGCAACGGCGGACCCGGTGATGCTGTTCACCGGCATCCGTTCGGCACAGGAAGATTTGGGAAGACGCGTCGATCGTCGTGGAGTGCAAGCAACGCCACAGGAACCGGTCGTCATCGATCTGCAGCGCTTCACCGCAAATCTGAAGACGGCTTGGCAGGGCGGTGAGGTGCGACCCACCCATAAAAGGCCTTATCGGCGGACAAAGCCTTATCCGAAGAGACCGAGCATGCTTGAGCCTTATGAGGCTCAGATTCGGGCATGGTTGGAGGCCGAGCCGACGCTCTCGGCGGCCCTCGTGCTGCAGCGGTTGATGAACCTCGATCAAACACGGTTCACGAACAAAAGTCTGCGGACGGTGCAAATAGCGGTGAAAGCCTGGCGTAAAGAGACAGCCGTTGAAATCATCAATGGCGACTGGATGGCGATCTCCCCGCTTCTTCAACCCGCTACATCGTTAGGTAACATTCTTCGGTGAGGCAACAGGGGGAGTCAGTTTCTCAATTCGACCGACAGCAGGCCTTTCTGACCATGTCCCGGGTGCATGATCGGATATGGATTTGACATGGCGAAGAACCGTCGGCGGCATTAGCATGGGGTGTTCCGTTGATTTGGCTCTGGAGAGACGGCATTGGTGAACCCAGGACAGGCCCACCCGAGCGCTACTTGCCAACAAGATGATATCACGCCGCCCGTGGCACACTGGGTCGAAGCAGTAACCGGGGCATCGGTGTCCTCCGTCGGCGATCCGACGAACCTCGACACCGCGGCCGTGCCGGAAGCATCGCTGGACCAAATCCTGGACGCCTGGGCTGCTGAAGCGGGACAGGGGGACAACGAGCAGCGGCAAGAGGCGGTGACACGAACCAGGGCCTGGGTTGAGGCCGGCGATGTCGATGCCCTACTGGACCTGTCACCTCTGTTCCTGACGAGTTTGCCCGCCCTCCCGGCCGAGCTCCAGGTGCTCAACGTCAACAACAACGATTTGACCAGCCTGCCCGCGAGCCTCCCGGCCGGGCTCCGGCGGCTTGACGCCAACCACAACCAGCTGACCAGCCTGCCCGAGCAGCTCCCGGCCGGGCTCCAGTGGCTCTATGCCAATGGCAACCGGCTGACCAGCCTGCCCGAGCGCCTCTCGGCCGGGCTCCAGCGGCTCTACGCCGACCGCAACCAGCTGACCAGCCTGCCTGCGAGCCTCCCGGCCGGGCTCCAGGCGCT